>VBLD01000244.1:0-409 GCA_005879205.1 Deltaproteobacteria bacterium | reverse complement strand
ACGAGGCCGAGATACGACGCGACCTGATGCGCATCCGGGAAGCGGGTGACGTCGTCGAGCGCGGCGACAAAGCGGACCGCCGTACTGCTGCCGACGCCCGGCGCGGTCATGAGCCGGCGGCACACCGGGTCGCGCTTGGCGAGACGCCGGAGCTCGGTGTTGGCGGCACAGATCCGGACGTGCAGCTCGTCGAGCAGCTCCAGGAGGCGCTCGACGTACGGCGGGCGGTCCGGCACGTGCGCCCGGATCCGCCGTTGAAGACTGACCACGTTACTCGTGCGGAACGTGATCCCCTGCGCGCGCAGCCAGCCATGGAGACAATTGGCGACCTGCGTCCGCGCCCGCACGAGGCTCTCCCGGATGCTGCACATGCTCTTGCGCGCGCGCGACGCGGGCGACGGGATGTGCA
>VBLD01000240.1 GCA_005879205.1 Deltaproteobacteria bacterium | reverse complement strand
GGAGGCTCACCGCGAGCGCGCTCGCGAGCACGAGGACGCTGATTCCATCCGCCAGCGCGCGGTGGCCGCCCCACATTACGCCGACTCCGAACAGGGTGGCTTCGACGGCGGAATCCCACGGGCCGACGAGGGGATACCGGACCCCCGCGGCGAACACGCCGGCCGCGGGCAGGGCGACGCAGGCGATCGCGGTCAGCGCGCCTTCCAAGCGCCGCCCGCGCAGCCGGCGCACGGCGATGCCGACCAACGCGCCGAGGCCGAAGGGCACGATGACCAGCGCGATGCAGGTCAGCAGCGTCCCGGCTCCTGCCGATCCATCGCCGTCTGGCACCGGTCACCCGAAGAGCGCCGCCTGAATGCGTGCTGCACCCCACCGTCCTACGTCCGCGCTCATTGTCGTGCCAACATTGAAATTGACCAACCGCGTCGGCGGCGAGTAAACATCCCTCGGTGCTCCCCACCGATACGGGCATTGCCCCGCCGCCACGACGCGCCGAGGCGAGAATTCGCATCGCCGCGAAATGCGGGGCTGCGATCGTCGCTGAGGCGCTGCCGGACGATGCTGCCGATGGGGCCGAATGGCTGCGCGACGCGATCGATCGGCTCGCGGCGGCTGGTGCGAGCGGCGCGCTGTTCGTCTTCATCCGCGAGCCGCCCGATCCGCGGCTGGCCGATGTCCTGCGCGCCGTCACCATCGCGCGGCGCCTGCAACCGAACGTGGTTGCGACGCCGGCGGCGCTCGCGTGCCGAGCCCAAGTCGAGCTGCTGGAACGCGCCGGCGTACGCGCGATGTACCTGACAGCGCATGATACAGGCGCCACCCAGCGCGACAGCTGGCGGCGCGCGCTCGTGTGGCTCACCAACGCCGCGAAATTCCTCGTCAAGACCCGCGTCGGCTTCTGTTTCGGATTGACGCCCGAGACCGCGCCGCAGCTCGCGGGCGTCCTCCGCCTGGTCGGGAAGCTCGAGCGCAGCGAGCTCCTGCTGTGGGATGGCAGTGCCGGCGACCCGGACGCGCCGCGTGTGCCCCCCTCGGCCGCGTTGCGCGCGCTGGACGTGGCGGTCACCACCGCGCAGAAGCTCGGCATCCGCATCCAGACCGTCGGCTTCGAGCGGCTGCGCATCGCCGCGGCGCCGAACGGCACCGAGCCTTGCGCCGCGAGCCGGGCGATGATCGAGCTCTTGCGCGAGGCGATTCCGCTGCCGTCCGCAGGGGGAGGGCTGCTCGCCACGCGTGACGCTGCCATCGCGATCGCCGACACCGCGCCGACGGGACCGGACCTCGTCCAGCTGGCCTTCGAGCTCGCTGGCGGCGGCCGTCCGTTCGTCGATCTGCCTCCATGTCTCGGCGGGCCGCCGCCCGGCGAGGCCGCGCGCCCGGCCGGCGGCCCGGGCGCGAAAGTCGAGGCGTGCCGGCGCTGCCCGATCGACCAAACGTGTGCCGGAGTCCCGCCGCCGCTCCTCGCCATGCCCGGGCTGCGCGCGGCGATCGCGCCACCACCGCATTGGATGCCGATCCCCGAGCGGGCGCGGATCGCGGTGGTGTGTCCGATCGTGGTTGAAGGGACCTACGGCGCAACGTTCTTCAGTCTGGCGCGCTGTCTCGTCCGGCTCGGCGCGCGCGTCGACATCGTGAGCCCGTGGGAGATCCACGCGGACATTTCCGCATCCTTCACGGCGACGCAGCGCATCGGCGAGCCGCCGAACCACAGCGCCGTTACGGCGTTCATGATCGACGCACCGGTCGAGCACTACGATGCCATCATCACGCCCGATCCGAAGGTCACCCGGCCGCTGGTGATGAGTGGCCGACTCCGTCCGCACACGCGTCTGGCGATCACGGATTTCCACATGCTCGGCGGCATCGACGAGTGGGTGCGCGATCTGTGCGCGCCGGGTCGCCGTCCCGAGGAAGGCGGCTGGTGGCCGTCCAATCAGGTGATGCTCTACAGCGGCTTCCCCGGGTACGGCCGGCTGTACACCCGCTACGGCGTGCCGATGCATCAGGTCGCGTGGCAGCCCTACGCAGTCGACCCGGCGCACTTCGCGATGGAACGACCGGCGACCGACGGAACCACGATCATCTCCGCCGGCCATCACCGCCGCGACCTCGACACGTTCCTGTCGGCGGCGGCGCGCCTGGGCCGGGACATACACCCCATCGAACTGTTCGCGCCCGGTGCGGTCGACGTCCCGCCGCAGGTGCGCTTTCGCGGTACGGTCCGGGCCGAAGTGTTCTGTCCGGAGGTCGGTCACAGCCGGTTCATGGTCGTGCCGCTGCTCGACGATCCCCACAACGCCGCCGGGATCACCGCGCTCGTGACCGCGATCGTGTACGGCCGGCCGATCGTCGCCACTGCCACGGCCGCGGTGCGCGACTATGTCGTCGACGGCGTGAACGGGTTGCTCGTCCCACCGCGGGACCCGCAGGCGCTGGCCGACGCCATCGAGCGGCTCGACCGCGATCCGGAGCTGCTCGCGGCGCTCGCGGACGGCGCCCGCGCAGCGGCGCCGATGTACACCACGGAAGTGTGGGCGCGCGCGCTCGTCCACGGGAGCCGAACCTTCGACGCCGCCCACTGGATGTGGACGAAGTGGCGGCATCGAGCCCGGACCGCCGCGGGGTCGCATGGCTGACGAGTGCGTCACTCCACCGGAACAAGGAGGGCTGGTCGGGGCGATGCTCTGGTGCCGCCGCGCCCGGGCCACTCAGGGTTGACGCGCGCAGGCAGCGTTGCTCAGCGAGAATTTTGCCTTGCTCCGCGCCGGGGCCTGGTGTTAGCATCCTCGCCCGGCGTCATGCCCGAGCCGATTCATTTCCACACCGACCTCTACCGGCGCGAGGCGGTGCAGTCCGCGGCGGAGAAGTATGCGCGCAAGGCGCGGATCGCGCTCGGCGAGTCGAACGGCCACATCATCGCACAGGTCGAACCCACCGCGCCGATGTCCGACGCCGAGTGGTGCGATGTGCGGGATGAGTTCTGCACCGAAGCGCTCTCGATCACGGTCATGCGCCTGCGCGACCTCACCGCTCCGGAGACCCCAGCGACCGCGGCCCTTCAGCCCTCGATTGACGAGCCACCGTGGGAACTCCTCATGCCGTTCGGTGAAGGTCTGCCCATCGGCCTCGGCTGGCTCCTCGAGTCCCTCAGTCCGGTGCGCGGCGGCAGTGCGTCGCTCGCGCTGCGCCACGAGCAGCACGGGACCGCGCACGTCGCCATCCGCCGCAACGGTGGCGCGCCCCTCGGCGTCGCGCACACCGATCGGTTGGACTTCTTGCTCATGAACGGCGGCAGCGGCAGCACGCACACCGAGGACTCGATCGCCCGCGCACTGATCGCGATGGCGGACACGCTGCAGCGGCACTCGGCGGCAGTGCGCGAAGGCCTGCTCGCCTCGTTGCTGCCGCACGCGGAGACGCCCGCGCCCGACGCCGCGAACGGCGGCGCACCGCGCGCGTGGCAGCCGTCCGCGCCGGTGATCGACGCGGCACGCGGCGTCGTCTGCACCGACGTGGGCGACGACGGCATCGGCCGGCTCGCGTTCTACGACGCGGTGCTCGCGTTCGCCGGCCGCAATCACGTGTTCCTCACGCGTCCTGAAGCGCGCCGTGTGACCGTGCAGGTGAAGCCCAAGGGTGTCGCGTCCGTCGAAGGATTGGCGACGCTCGCGCAGGATCTCAGCGGGCGATCGAGCAGCTCGCAACGAGGGCGAGCGCCACGCGGAAACGCAGCGGACTGCCGCCGCTGACCCGTCGGCGCGTCGATCTCGATGCCCTGCTCGTTGAGCTCGATGCGGCCGATCCGACGACACTGGGGCTCGGCTTCGCGCCCACGCGCGGCCCCGGTCACGAGAACCTGCGCGTGCTCAACATCCGCGGCACCGGTGCTTGCAACAGCGAGTGCGCGTTTTGCATCGAGAAGTTCAATCCCACGCACCGCCCGATGCCGACGACCGACGCGACGCGCCAGCTCATCGTCGACGGCGCGGGCCGGTTCGACATGCTCTTCTTCGCCAGCGGCGAGCCGACGATCCACCCGAAGCTGTTCGAGCACGTCGAGCTGGCGCGGAGTGTCGGGTTCACCTGCTTCGGCATGTCGTCGCACTTCCG
>VBLD01000239.1 GCA_005879205.1 Deltaproteobacteria bacterium | reverse complement strand
CGGGCCGATGCCGGCGGCCTCGAGCGCGAGGCGCGCGGTCTCCGTGGCCCGCACGAGCATCGAGGTATAGAGCTTGTCGATCTTCCGGCCGCGGAGCTTCTCGCCGGCGGCGCGCGCCTCCGCCTCGCCGCGCGGCGAGAGCGGGACGTCGACCCAGCCGGTGAAGCGGTTCTCGAGGTTCCACTGCGACTCGCCGTGGCGGAGCAGGATCAGGTCGGGCATGGGTCGATGAGCACTCCCGGGTTCAGGATGCCGCGGGGGTCGAGCGCCGCCTTGGCGGCGGCGAGGGCGACCGCGAAACCCGCGGGGCGTTCGCGGTCGTACCAGGGACGGTGATCGCGGCCGACGGCGTGATGGTGGGTGATCGTCCCACCCAGCCCGAGGATCGCTTCCGAGGCGGCGCGCTTGATCTCCATCCACTGCTCGAGCTCGGCGCCGCGCCGGCCGGGGGCGAGCACGGTGTAGTACGGTGCGGGCCCATCCGGATAAACGTGCGTGAAGCGGCACGTCACCTGACCGGCGCCGCACACGCGACGAAGGGTATCTTCGGCGGCGGCCCGGACGCCCGTGTCGAACGCCGCGAAGCGATCCCACGTGATCGCGGTCTCGAAGGTCTCGCTCACCATGCCCATCGCGACGAGTGTGTCACGGAGATAGGGAGCGTCGAGGAAGGTCTTCCGCCACGCACCGGCGGCGCCTTCGCGGGCGCCCGCCTCGGTCCGCTTGGTCTCGCCGGCGCCGGGCGGCACGCCGCCGCCGTGGTCGGCGGCGAGCGCCAGGGCGCGCGCCATCCATGCGTCGAGCGCGTGGTCGGCCGACTCGAAGGCGACGAGGAGAACCGCGGCCGTGCCGTCGCCCGCGCCGGCGGTCGCGGCCTCGCCCGGGTCGAGGAGCCGGCAGTTCGCCGGATAGAGGCCCGCCTGCGCGATCGCGCGTGCCGCCGCGGCGCCGCGCGCAAAGTCGGGGAACGTCACCGCCGCCGACGCCCGGAACGTCGGGCGGTCCTGGAGTCGCATCCACGCCTCGACGATGACTCAGCCGGGAAGCCGGCGGGTCTCGATCGTGCCCGTCGGCGTCAGCACGCGCAGCGATTCCACGAACTCGTCGATGTGCGTGTAGAGCGTAGCGTAGTGGCCGCCCGATCGCGTCGCGATCCAGCCGCCGAGCGAGGAGAACTCGAACGACTGCGGGAAGTGGCGGAGCGTCAGGCCATGGGGCCGCAGCTGGTCCTCGAGCGCCGGTCCGAGCACGCCGGCCTGGATGCGCGCGGCGCGCGACGTGCGGTCTACCTCGAGCACGCGGTCGAGCCGCGAGAGGTCGAGCGAGACCGCGCCCGGGTAGCGCTTGCCGACGTCGGCCTCGACGCCGCCGACGACGCTCGAGCCCCCGCCGTAAGGGATCACCGCCGCGCCGGCCGTCGCGGCCCAGTCGAGCACCGCCCGCACATCGTCCTCCGAGCGTGGGAAGGCAACCAGGTCGGGCGGGTGGGTGAACTCCCGGCGAAGCGCCCGCACGACGTCGCGGAACGACTTCCCGTAGGTATGCGCGGCGCGGTCGTACGGAGCATCCGAGAAGATCGCCGTGGGCGGTCGCAGGCGGGGCCGGGGAAGCCGGAGCTCCTCGAGCCGCGGCGGCTCGGCGATCCGCAGCTCCGGGAGCGCGAAGCGCGCGGCGAGCAGCCGTGCGATCGCCTGCTGCTGCTCGGGCGCCGGCCCCTCGCCCTCCCAGCCCCAGCCCCAGAACCGGCGTCGACGCTCCGGGGTCACGCGAGCTGATGGGTGAAGCGGATGTTCTTCTTGCGCATCCCGTCGAGCACGATCTCGACGCCGCCGCTCCGCATCATCCACTCCAGACGGTGGTCGCGGTACTCGCGCACGAACTGCCCCGAGGCGATGAGCTGCGGGAGCATCTCGAAGCCGCCCATGCTCGCCGTTGCCGCCTCGGCCACGGCGGCGACGCTCGGCCGGGTATTGACGCGGCCGAGCCAGGCGGCGAGACGCGAGCCCTCCGGCGGCGCGTGGCCGACCAGGGTCGACGCCTGGACGTGCGGAACGACGGAGAGGTCGCCCCATCCGAAGGCGTCGCCGTTGAAGAAGGGGCGCGATCCGAGCTGCCGCTCGAGCCAGGCGTGCACGCCGGCCGTCTGCTCGGTGGCGCGTCCGAGGAGGCGCTCCGCGAGGGGGCCTTCCGCCCGCTTGAAGACGTTGATCTCGAAGCAGGACCAGTTGATCGCCTCGTAGTACGTGTCGCAGACGTCCTCGAGCATGCGCACCCGGGCGCGCTCGGCGGGCGTGGCCGGCAGCAGCGGCGGCGTCGGCCAGCGGTCCTCGATGTATTCGAGGATGATCGTCGAATCGAAGACCGCGGTGTCGCCGTCGATCAACGTCGGCACCTCGAGGCGCGGATTGAGCGCCCTGAACTGTCCGAGGTCGCCGCCGGCGAGGGGCGGGATTTCTGCCTCGAATGCGACGCCCTTCTCGGCGAGCGCGATCTTCACCTTCTGGGCATAGGGGGAGAGCGGATGCTCGTATATCTTCACCATGCGCGCGACTAGAGCACAGCCGCGGGTCGCTTTCCAAGGGATCCGGCGATGGTCGCATCAGCCGCCCCTGGGGCCGCGGCGCTACGAATGCCCCGACGAAGCCTTCGGGGATTTCTCTTCCTCGATTCCGTGATTCACCTCATTGTGAGGCTGCCATCGGGATCATACACGTTGCGGTGACGACGGTCGCCGCCGTGATTCGACCTCGGTTCGTCGAATATGAACCGAAGCGCAACCGCATGGTGGGCGTGCTTGGGCACGATCGGCAGCGAGCTCTCGGCGCTCGCCACCGTGGTGCTGTCAATGCCGCTCCGCCCCCTCTTCGCGGCCGACGAGTTCGACCCGCGGGCGCCGCACCCGACCCCGGTGCTGCTCGTGCACGGTTTCCTCGGTGATCCCACCAACTTCCTGGTCCTGCGCCGCTTCCTGTCCGCCCGTGGGGTCAGGAACTTCGTCAGCTTCCGGTATGGCCCGGGACTCGACGTGGTGCGCCTCGCCTCCCGGCTCTGCCGCGCCATCGACGCCGTTCGGGCGAGCACCGGGGCGCCGCAGGTGGACATCGTCGCCCACAGCCTGGGAGGCCTGGTCGCACGCCGGGTCGTGAAGAGGTACCGGGGCGTGCACCGGCTGGTCACGCTCGGCGCCCCGTGCATCGGGGGCGCGATTGCTCCGCAGGAGATCGCCGTCTTCGGTGACGCGGACCTGCTCGTCCCCGTTCCGCGTGTCGCCCACGGGCGGCAGGGGCGCCTCGTCGTCCTCCCGGGTTGCGGGCATCTGGGGCTCCTGTACGCCCCCGCCGCCCTGCGCGAGGTCGCCGCCCATCTCGCCACCCCCGTCGAGGACCGCACGCTGCCGCCCGCACCCCAGCCACTGAAAGCCGCCTGAGGGCCGCAGCGCGTCCGCACACCTCGCGCGGGTCGGTGATCGGGTAATTCCCCGATGCCACCCTCAGTGATCCTCCGCGCCGCGACTCCGAGACTCACCCGATGGTGAGGCGGTCAACCGTTCCTTAACGTCTGCGTAACGGGGCCGCAATCTCGCCTCGAGCCGACCGATGCGAATCTGCATCATCCTCGACCGGATGAATCCGAATATCGCGCAAGCCGTGCGCTTACTCTCGGAGCGAGGCGTCAAGGTAGAGCTCATTCATCCCGAGAAGCAGCTGATCAGCTTATCGCGGGTGCGAGTTGAAAGTGACCTGTACCTGCTCAAATCGGGGTCGGACCTCGCGTTGAGCCTCGCCGGCGCGCTACACGCGCTCGGCGCGGCGACCCTCAACCCGTATCCCACCGTGGCGATGATGCGCAACAAGATCGTTGTTACACGGGTTCTCCAAGCGGCTGGTGTACCGACGCCGGATAGCTACCTAACGGCGAAGGCTGACGATCTGGTCCCCCTTCTCGAGGCCGGACCGCTCATCATCAAGCCGTACCAGGGATCCCGTGGGGAGGGCATCCGGATCGTCCGGCACGTGCGCGAGCTGGCCGCTCTCTCTTCGAACGCACCGATCATGGCTCAACGCTATGTCGAGCCGGATGGGCGTGACCTCAAGATCTTCTGCATTGGGGCTCGGTTGTTCGGGGTGAGGCGGATCTGGCCGCTCCGTACCTACCAGGACAAGGTCGGCGACCCGTTTCGCCTCAGCCCGGAGCTCCGTCAGATTGCCCGGCGCTGCGGGCGGGCATTCGGCATCGACCTCTTCGGGATGGATGTGGTGCTGAGCTCCGGCCGTCCCTACGTGGTGGACGTCAACAAGTCCGGAAGCTTCATGGGGGTACCCGATGCTCCCGGGCTCTTGGCCGAGCACATCTACGCTGCGTGCCGGCGCATCACACGGGGTGAACCACTGCGCTACGCAGCCGACGCGACGTAGAACGGGGCGTCGATCGCGGAAGGTGACATGCAACCTCGAGGTCAATCGGTGATGGGGCTCCTCACGTTCATGCGCCGTGCTCTCACATACTGGCGTCCCTACCGGGTTCAGGCCGTCCTGATCGTCGTGGCCATGCTGCTCCAGCAGGCATTCAACACGTTCCTCGCCCTGAGCCTGAAGCTCATCATCGACACGGCGCTGGCGGATGCGGACGGCGTTCTCCTTGTACGGATACTGGCCGCGCTGGCCGGCGGCTTCGTGGTCGCCGTCCTCGCCAACCTTTCCGTCGATTACCTCACGGCCCGTGCCGGTGCGAACATCCTGAACGACCTGCGCCTGAAGATGTTCAGCCACCTGCAGCGCCTGTCGATGGACTTCTTCTCGCATGCCAAAACGGGAAATGTGGTCGCGCATTTCTCGAGCGATCTGGCGGATATCGAGAAGGGACTGACATCCCGCCTCTCCGACGCGCTGCTGTCGCTGATCGGCCTCGTCGTGAACGTGCCTCTGCTGTTCTTGCTCGAGTGGCGCCTGGCTCTGGTGTCCATGGTGGCGTTGCCGCTCATGATGCTCGGCGCCCGCGCCTTCACGCCTCGCGCGTCGCGGGCGAACTATCAGCTGAAGCAGGCCCAAGGGCAGTTCGCCAGCACGGTCCACGAGCACGTCCGAGGCCAACCGGTCATCAAGGTGTTTGGGTTGCAGGACTTCGCCCTCGCCCGGTTCCAGCAACAGCTCGTCCACCTCGGGCGGGACACCGTACGGGCGAATTTCTTCACCCTGCTGGTCGGAACGGCTTCAAGCCTTGGCGTGCTCCTCGTGCAGCTCGTCGCGCTCGGGACGGGGGCGCTGCTCGCCCTCCACGGCCGGCTGACGGTCGGCGCGCTGGTCGCCTTCACGAGCCTGCTCTCGAGCGTCAACAAGGATGCCTACAGCCTGACCAAGAAGGTCGTCCCGAGCCTCATCACCGCCACCGGGGGTTTGCAGCGCATGGAAGACCTGCTCGCTCAGCGCCCCCGGGTGGTCGACGCGCCCGGAGCGCAACCGCTCCCGCGGCTGGCAAGGGAGATTCGCTTCGCGGACGTCACCTTCAGCTATACCGGGGACCGGCTCCACCTCGACCACATCAGCTTCACGATCCCCGCCGGGGCGATGGCCGCCTTCGTCGGCCCGAGCGGCGCCGGCAAGAGCACGATCCTCGGCTTGCTCACCCGCTTCTACGACGTCACCACGGGCGCCGTGACGATCGACGGCCACGATCTCCGGCGGATCACCCAGGCTTCGCTCCGCGCGCAGATTGGCGTCG
>VBLD01000237.1 GCA_005879205.1 Deltaproteobacteria bacterium | reverse complement strand
GCGGGCGGCGCAGAACTCGCAGATCAGCTCGGCTCGTCGGTCGGTGGCCAGGACGTCGAGCAGCTCGGCGCGACCCATGGCGAGCGTGGCGCCGACGGCGCGCTCGCGGCTGCAGCGGCACCGGAAGCGCACGGGGTGCTCCTCGAGCACCCGGGTGGGCAGGCCGTCGAGCAGATAGCTCAGGATCTCGGACGCGCCGAGGCCGCGACGGACGAGGTCGCTGGGCGACGCGGCGGCGGCGACGTTCGCTTCCAGCCGATCGACGGCCTTCTGATCGGCCCCCGGCATGGCCTGCAAAAGATAGCCGCCCGCGGCGACGACCCGGCCGTCGGCGTCGACGAAGACGCCGACTCCGACCGCCGAGGGAATCTGCTCCGAGCGCGCCAGGTAGGATGCGACGTCGGCGCCGATCTCGCCCGTCTCGAGCGGCACGATGCTCCGGTACGGCACGCCTTCGACCAGGGGCACGCGGATGACGCACAGGACGCCGGCGCCGAGGGCGCCGCCGACGTCGAGCTTGCCGGCGCGGGCCGGGAGGTGCGTCCGCGGCCGGAACACGAACCCGCGCGCGTCACCCTCCGGGTTGGCCTCGGCCAGGATGCCGCGCAACGGGCCCTTGCCGCTGAACTCCAGCGACAGGCGCTCGTCGGTCTTGAGCGTGCCGGCCAGGAGGATGGCGGCGGTCAGCGCGCGGCCGAGCGCCGCGGTGGCGGTCGGCAGCGTGCCGTGTCGGTGACGCGCCTCCTCGACCACGCCCGTCGTCACCGCCGCGAGGCCGCGAACGGTCCCGTCGACGGAGAGCGTGCGCGCGACGCGATCAGCCACCGCGAGCTTCCCCGGCAGGCACGAGCTCCTGCATCGCCCGCAGCATCTCCGGCGCGCCGACGAGGCCGACGAACCGCCGCCGCTCACGGCCACGAGCGTCGAACAGCAGATACGTCGGAACCCCCGGCACGCCGAAGCGCTCGAGGAGCGCCTGCACGCGCTCGTCGCCGGAGGTGGCGTCGATCTTGAGGGTGGCGAAGGCGGCGGCGGTGCGCACCACTGCGGAGTCGCGGAACGTCGTCCGCTCCATCTCCCGGCATGGCAGGCACCAGTCGGCGCCGACGTCGATCAGCGCCGGGCGGCCGGCCGCCGTCGCCCGGGCGAGCGCCTCCTCCGAGAAGGGCACCCAGGTGATCGGGCTCCCGGCATCGGCGCTGATCAACCAGCCGAGGGACACGGCGACCAGGAGGAGACCGGCGAGCTGTCGCGACCAGCGGGCCGTCCGCCGGCCGCCCGGGGTCAGGAAGCCGAGCACGATGCCCGCCCCCACCCCGAGGAAGGCGTATGCCGTCCGCTCGGTTCCGGAACGGAGCAGCGGCGCGAGGAAGTAGACGGCGAGACCGAGGAGGAGAAAGGCGAACGCGCGCTCCACCCATTCGAGCCACGGGCCCGAGCGCGGCAGCCGCCGCAGGCGGCCCGCCGCGGCGGCGAGCGCGACGTAGGGCGCGCCCATGCCGAGCGCCAGCGTGAAGAAGAGCGCGAAGCCGAGGGCGACCGACTGGCGCGCCCCGACGAAGAGGAGCAGGGCCACGACGATCGGGCCGATGCACGGGGCCGCGACGATGCCCATGGTGAGCCCCATGATGAAGGCGCCGAGCACGCCCTCCCCGACCCGTCCGACGCGCCGCATGAGCGGCGCCGGCACGCGGAAGGTGTAGAGCCCGAGGTTGCTCGCCGCGAGCAGGACGAGCACGGTCGCGATCGTGACGAGCACGGCCGGCCGCTGCAGCGCGGCGCCGAACATCGAGCCGGTGAGGGCGGCGACCACACCGAGCCCCGAGAAGGTGAGGCAGATGCCGAGGACATAGGCGAGCGCCCGCACCACGGGACGTCCCGCCGCGCCGGTTGCCCCTCCGAAGAAGGCGACCGTCACCGAGATCAGCGGGTACACGCAGGGCGTCAGGTTGAGGGCGAGGCCGAGGAGCGCCACCCAGAGAAAGGTGAGCACGTATCCCGAGCTCTCGATCCAGTCGCGCACCCGATTCTCCGACAGGCCGGCGCCTGCCGCGCCGGCGGGCGCGGCGCTTGCCGCGCCCCCCCGCGCGACCAGCTCGAGCGTGTGCGGCGGCAGGCAGCGGCTGTCGTTGCACGCCTGAAAGCGGAGCGACGCCCGCAGCGGCCCGGCGTCCGCCGCGGGCGTGCCCTCGAGCCGCGCCGTGAAGCGCACGCGGCCGGCGTAGAGGCGAAGCGGCCGGTCGCCGCCGAAGGTGAGCTTGCGCTCGACGGGCTCGGGGTAGACGACCGCGCCCGCGCGCATGCCGTCGGGCGGCACGACGGTGAGCGTCGTCGGCACCAGGAAGTCGTCGCGCGGGTCGTGGGCGTTCACGTGCCACCCCGGCGCGACCGTCATCTCCACCACCGCCTGTCCCTCGCCGGCGGAAAGCGTGCCCGTGACCACCTCGTCGGCCGCCCCGGCATCCGTCGCGAGCAGCACGAGGACGGCCAGCAGGCCCGGCGCGATCGCTCGACGCAACGCCGCGGACCTCAGCGAAGCGGCAGCACCCGGGCAGGGCGCGGCTCGGCCGCCGGGCGGGCCGCGGACGATTCGCCGCCGGCGGTCAGCGGCACCCACTCGACGATCTCGAGGCCGTAGCCCGGCAGGCTGACCAGCCGGAGCGGGTTGTTCGTGAGCCAGCGGATCTTCCCGACGCCGATGTCGCGCAAGATCTGTGCGCCGATGCCGAAGTCGCGGAAGATGCTCGAGCGCGACGAGAGAAAGGCCGTGCTCGGGGCCGGCCCGGTGCCGGCGCCCGGAATGGAGAAGAGATCGAGGCCGCGCCCGTCGCGGCGCAGGTAGAGGACGACGCCGCGACCCTCGGCCGCGATCCGCTCCATCGCGCGGTGCAGGAGGTTCCGGGTGTCGCGCTCGCGGTAGCCGAAGACGTCGCCGGGGAGGTACTCGAGGTGGGGGCGGACGAGCAGCGGCTCGTCCGGGCGGATGTCGCCCTTCACCAGGACGAGGTGCTCCGCGTCGTCGATGTCGGTGGTGTAGACGAGCGCCCGGAACTCGCCGCCATAGCGCGTGGTGATGTGCGACTCGGCGGCGCGATGGACCAGCGAATCATGGTGGCTGCGGTAGCCGATCAGGTCGGCGATGGTGGCGATCTTGAGCCCGTGCTGTCCGGCGAACGCCTCGAGGTCGGGCAGCCGGGCCATCGCCCCGTCATCGCGCATCACCTCGCAGATGACGCCGGCGGGGGCGAACCCGGCGAGCCGCGCGAGGTCGACGGCGCCCTCCGTCTGCCCGGCACGGACGAGCACGCCGCCCCGCCTGGCGCGCAGCGGAAAGACGTGGCCGGGCGTCACGATGTCGGTCGGACCGGCGTCGCCACGGATGGCCGTCCGGATCGTCGTGGCCCGGTCGATGGCGGAGATGCCCCGCGTGACACCCCGGCGGGCATCGATCGAGACGGTGAACGCGGTGCCGAGGGGGGCGCGGTTGTCCTTCACCATCATCGAGAGGCCGAGCTGCTCGCACCGCCCCTCGGTGAGCGACAGGCAGATGAGCCCCCGGCCGTACGTCGCCATGAAGTTGACGTGCTCGGCCGTCACGCGCTCGGCGGCGACGCAGAGGTCGCCCTCGTTTTCGCGATCCTCGTCGTCCATGAGGATGATCATGCGCCCGGCGCGGATCTCCTCGAGCGCCTCCTCGGTGTCGACGATGTGCGAGCCCGGCCGACGCGCCGCCATCATTCAGATGATAACCGGGGGCGAAAGCCACGCCAACCGGGCACGTGAGAGGCCGGCGCCGCGGTCGTCAGGCATCGACTCATTGTCCCTCCAGGGGCACGCGAAGAGGCCGCAGAGGATGCGGGCGAGCCCTATTCAGCTCTTCGGATGTCCGCTCTCGATCCGATGAACGATGGCCAGAAAGCGCTCGACGGGCTCGAGCCCGTCCAGGGCCTCCGTCACCCGCTCCATGTCGAGGGCGACGTATTCGTGGACGAGGACGTTGCGGAAACCATGGACGAGGGCGGAAGCTACCACGGCCGGTACGAAGCCACCAATGCCGGCGGTGGGACCTGTGCCGGCCGAATCTCGACGAGCTCGGCGGGCGGCGTTACTCGACCGTCACGCTCTTGGCGAGGTTCCGCGGCTGGTCCACGTCCGTGCCCCGGTAG
>VBLD01000165.1 GCA_005879205.1 Deltaproteobacteria bacterium | reverse complement strand
CCCGCATCGCCTGCAAGGGCAGCTGGAAGCCGGGGAGCACCAGCCGGTCCGGCTCGTCCCTGCCGCCGGTGGCGAGCACGACGACGTCGTGCTGACTGCGCAGCGCGCCCACGAAGCGGACGGCCGAGCGGGTTCCGCCCGAGACCGCCTCGTCGAACGTGTCGGCCACGAAGGCGATGCGCAGTGCGTCCATCGCTGGCACCGGAGCGAGCGCGCGCAGTCTGACTCCCACCATCCCAGCCTCCCCGCATGCATGCTAGCGAGGACCGCCCCCGAATACCAGGCTCCCCGGCGACCCCCCGGACGCGGCGTCTATCGCTGACGCACCGCACCCGGGGCCGCCCCGACCATGAGCCGCTCGAGTGCCGCGGCGCACCGGGGCGACAGGCGTCCGTCCGCGACGGCCCTTGCCACGATTCTTTCGGCCCTGCGGACGAATCCCCGTGCGCGCCGCTGGCTGGTCGTCTTCCCTGCGCGTGCAAGCCACTTCTTTGACAGCCGCACTCGCCTCTCGACCGTGCTCGGGGGCGCCTCCCCGGGGCAGATCGACCCGGCACCATCGTCCCCGGGCGACGTCGGCGGCGTGCCGAGCGTCGACCCTCTGAGGACGCGGCCGCCACCCGGCGGGCTCGGCGACACGGAAGTCGAGGGATCCGCGCAATCCGGCGACCCTTCGTAGCGTGCCAGGGCGAGGTCGCCGCCAACGTCCGCGGGCGACGCGCGTCCCGCGGCGACCGGCTTGCCGTCGGGCTGGAGAACGAGCGCACGCGCCTCGTCGCGACCCGAGAACGCGGTGGTCACCTGCCCGCCGCTCCCGAAGACGGGATCGAGCACCCCGCGGCGGTCGTAGCGGGCGAGCGCGAAACGGCTGCCGCCGTCACCGACGGTGCGGCCTGCGACGACGATGCTCCCCTCGCAGTCGAGCGCCACGGCGAACGCCACGGCGTCGCCCGAAAAGGCGGTCGTCACCTCGCCGCCGCTGCCGAAGAAGGCGTCGAGCAGCCCGTCGGCGCCGTAGCGCGCGATCGCGATGCGGCCACCGTCGCGTCCGGCCACGACGAGCTTGCCGTCGGGCTCGAGGGCCATCGCAAAGGCCTCGGCGTCGGCGGAGAAGGCCGTCCTCACCCGACCGCTCCTCCCGAAGAACGGATCGAGCGTCCCGTCGGGCTCGTAGCGTGCCAGTGCGAAATCCCCGCCCGCGCGGCCTGCCGCCACGAGCTTGCCGTCGGGCTGCAGGACCAGTGCGCGCGCCTCGGCGTCGGTGTCGAACGCGGTCGTCACCCGCCCGCTTCGCCCGAAGATGGGATCGAGCGTCCCGTCGCCTGCGAAGCGCGCGAGGGCGAACGCGCCGCCCGCGCGCCCCGCCGCCACGAGCTTGCCGTCGGGCTGCAGGAGCAGCGCGAACGCTCCCGCGTCGGCCTGAAAGCTGGTCGTGACCCGCCCGCTCCGGCCGAAGATGGCATCGAGCATGCCGTCGCGGTCGTAGGCCACGAGCGCGAACGACCCACCCGCGCGCCCCGCCGCCACGAGCCTCCCGTCGGGCTCGGCGACGATCGCGAACGCCTCGTCGTCCGGCGAGACGTCGGTGGTGACCTGGCCGCCGCGGCCGAAGGTGAAGTCGAGATCGCCCGAGACGGCCGAACGGCGGGCCGGCAACGGCGCACCCGACGACGCCGCGACGGCAACCAGCGCGACGAGTCCCGCACCCGCACGGAGGACCTGACCGGGGCGCGACAGCATGACGCGCGAGATGGTTACCCCGGCTCCGGCTGCCGCACCGACCAGGCCACCGCCACCGAGCGCCGCTCGCCGGATGAAGCCGCGTCTCGATACTGCACTCGGCGGATCGGAATCGGCGGGCGAACGGGCCATCGTCTCGGCAGGCCGGCCGCGGTCCTACCACCCGTTCGCGCACGACGTCCACAAAAAAATTCGATTGCCGCCGGTCGACCGGGGATGGACGGAGCCGGCCGGGGGCGCAAAGCCATCTGTTGACTCCAAAGCATGCTTGCCCTCGCACTCGCCGCCGTCGTCGCGTCGGCGCCGTCGACGCTCGGAGACGAGCGTCTGCTGGTCGCAACGGCGCGAGTATCGACGAATCCGAAGGCACGGCGGGACAAGCCCGTCCCGAACTACGGCGTCATCTGGGACCACAAGCTCACGCGCTCCGGCCAGCCGAGCACCCTGGCGGGATGGACGTGGCTGCGGAGGCAGGGCGTGAGGTCCGTCGTCAATTTCCGCAGCGAGAACGATGTCGACTACACGAGGCTCGGCTTCGAGCACTCTCTCTGGCTGCCGCTGAAGTCGTCCGAGCCCCCGACCGACGCGGACGCCGAAAGGTTCCTCGCCTTCGTGCGCGATCCGCAGAACTGGCCCCTTCACATCCATTGCAAAAGCGGCCAGGACCGAACCGGTGTGATGGCTGCGCTCGTGCGGTACGCAATCGACGGCTGGACCCTCGAGCGTGCGCTGGTGGAGGCCAGATCGTATCGCGGAGGGGTCGACCTGGCGCCGCAGGACATGGCCTGGCTCCGGCAGTGGGCCGCGGGCCACGAACCCGGCAGCCATCGTCTATCGCTCGGCAGCGCGGGTCGAAGCGCTCGCCACCCGACCATCTGAGCGGCATGCCCGCAGGAGGGCTCGCCGAGCCTCTGCCTGGTGCGGAACCCGGGCAGGCGGTACGGTACCGGCGGAGATTCAGGAACGGTTTGGCTCCGACCGTACCTCCGGCCGGTCAACCTTCCCGGCTCTCCCGTCGTCCAGACGTGGTGTGACCTGGGAATGGGGACCGCCGACGAAACCGCCCGGGCGCCCGACCGGGCCGCCGAGACGGCAAGACTCGTGCGCGCCGCCCGCTCGGGGGATCGGCAGGCGTTCGGGCAGATCGTCGAGCTGCACCAGCGGGCGGTCACCCGGCTGGCGTACCGCGTCCTGGGCGATCGCGACGAGGCCGACGGTGCCGCCCAAGACGCCTTCGTCAAGGCGTGGCGAAGCCTGGGCAGGTTCCGCGAGGAATGCCCGTTCGAGGCCTGGCTCTCCCGGATCGTCGTCAACCAGTGTCGCGACCGGCTCAAGCGAGCACGGCGAAGAGTGATGGAAATGGCAGCAGATCTCGACGTGGCGGCCGGGAGCGGCACGCTCGCGAATCCGCTCCACCAGCCGGCCGATCTCGCCGCGGATCCGGAGACGCGATGCGTCGGCCGCGAGATCGGCCGGACGATCGCCGAGCAGGTCGGGACCCTCCCCGACATGCAGCGCGACGTCTTCGCGCTCCGCTACTACGAGGACCGCTCGCTCGCCGAGATCGCCGCGCTTCTTCGCGTCAGCGTCGGGACGGTGAAGACCCATCTGTTCCGGGCCACCCGCCGCGTCCGGACGGTAGTCGAGAGGCTCCATGGACCACGACTTCCCCTCCCCTGAGCATCCAGACGACGGCGAGCTCCTCGAGGGACTCCTCCGCCGGGAGCCGGATGCGCACCTCGCGCGCTGTCCCCTCTGTGCCAAGCGCGCCGACGCGATCGCGCGCGACCTCGATCCGCTCGGCGCCGGGTCGGCGCGGGAGCCCTTCGACGCGGCGTTCTATCGCCGCCAGGCCGCCGCCATCGAGGCCCGCCTCGCCGCCCGGGAAGGGACCCTCGGCGTCGCGCCATTGCCCAGGGTGGCCTGGGGGGCGGCCGCCGTCGCGGCCGTCCTCGCGGTCGCCGTTGGATTGCGCGCGCCGCGGCTGGTCGGCGGTCCGGTATCCGAGCGAGCGCGTCCCGTGGCGGAGTTCACGAACCGCGTCCAGCGCGCCCAGGACCGGGCCGACGATCGATTCCTGCGCGAGATCGACGACCTCCTCGACGAGGATCCGTACGACGTCGATCTGGGCGACGGCTGAGGAGCGGTCCACATGAGACTCGGCATGAGATTCGGATTGATGCCCGCCCTCGCACTCGCCGCCACCCTGGCCACGCCTGGGGCGTCGGCGCTCGCAGACGAGCGCTGGCCCGGCGGGGGCGGAACTCACCACGGGAAGTTCTGGAGGCGGGACAAGGTCCGGCACCAGCTCCGTCTCACCGCCGACGAGGTCGAGCGGCTCGAGGACATCCTGGCGAGAAACCGCCAGCACCTCGAAGACATGGAAGCCGACGTCAAGCGGAACCGGGCCGCCCTCGATGCGCTTCTCACCGACGCCCGCGCCGACGAGGCGACGGTTCTCGCGCAGGTGGATCAGATCGAGCACGCCCGGGCGATGCTCGGGAAAGCCCGCGTCGCGATGCTGCTCGAGATGCGCAGGGTGCTCACTCCGGAGCAGCAACGCCAGCTCGGGGAGCTCCGGGAGAAGCGCAAGGCCCACGGCGACGACGACCGAAAGGAGAAGGAAAACGACTAGGATGGGCGCACGGCGTTTTCCAGCCTGGACCGGTGCCGTCCGAGCGTCGGTGGCGGCCGTTGAACGGGCCGCCGACGAGGCCCGCGAGAAGGAGCGCCTGCTGCGGACCCTCCTGCGAAGCCCGGCTCCCGACCCGGCGGCGGTCGGGGCCCTGGTGATCGAGCTCGCGAGCGGATCCGAAAGGCTACGCTGGCGAGCTTCCGACGAACCCCGCCTTCGTCGCCGCGCGCCGCGTCCGCGGAGCGATCGACGGCCGCGTCCTAGCGGTGCCGGTCGTTCCTCGCAAGCTCGCGATACCTGGGTGATATCACCCAGCACCGCTCACGCGACGTCCAGGCGCGGTCCGAGCGCAATCACCGGAACACCTTATGGTAGAATACCGCACTTGCGATACCGCTAGGGTACTTCCTAACCCCAGGAAGGTACTTCCTAACCTTCCCGTAGCCTGTTATTCACATACTGCCGTAGGGCGTCGGGACGGACCGGAGAGCCCCTGGGATTGGAACCCGTCACGGCATGACTGCCGCGATGGTCGAAGAGAGCATAGAGATCACGAGAAGCCGCGCGCCGCTCGCCGCCGTCGAGCTGGTGGTGCAGCCGTCCCGGGCGATCGGCCCCAAGATTCTTCTCTACTCGCACGATACCTTCGGGCTCGGGAACATCCACCGCACGCTGCTGGTAGCGGAAGCGCTCACCGGGGCGCTTCCGGATGCCGCGGTCCTCATCGTCACGGGCTCCCCCGTCATCCACGCGCTGCGCATCCCGGACGGCATGGACTACATCAAGCTGCCGTGCCTCGATCGCGTCGCCGCCGAACGGTACCAACCTCGTTTTCTATCATCCTGGTCAGACGACGTGAAGCGCATGCGCCGCGACATCCTGCGCAAGGCAGCGCTCGGCTTCGCGCCCGACCTGGTGGTCGTCGACAAGCGCGCCGCCGGAGTGGACGGCGAGCTGCTCGGGACGCTCGCCGGGCTCCGAAGGCTGCGCCAGCCGCCGCGCATCGTACTCGGGCTGCGCGACATCCTGGACGAGCCGGTGCGGACGCGCCGCATGCTGGTGAAGACCCACGCCTTCGCGACCATCGAGCGCTACTACGACGAGGTCTGGGTCTACGGCTCCCCGGTGGTCTTCGACACGGTCCGTGAGTACGGCTTCCCCGAGGCGGCCGCCCGCACTCCGGACCCAGACCGAGGCGAGCCCGTCCGACGGCGGCGCGCCCCGCGTGCTCGTGACGACGGGCGGAGGGGGCGACGGCAGCGACGTCGTGGAAGCGTACCTCGAGGGGCTGCTCGGACTTCCGCGGCGCTTCGCCCTCCGCACGACGATCGTCTTCGGCCCCCAGATGGCGGCCAGCCGCCGGACCCGGATCCTCGAGCGGTTCGGCCGCCTCCCGGACGTCACCTTCTTCGATTTCGAGCCCGACCTGACCCGCCGCTATGCCGAGGCCGACGTCGTCGTCTCGATGGCCGGATACAGCACCGTGTGCGAGCTCCTCTCGTCGGGGCGTCGCGCCGTGCTCGTCCCCCGCGCCGAGCCGGTGCGTGAGCAGCTCATCCGGGCCAGGCGCTTCGCGGACCTCGGGTACTTCGACCTCGTCGAGCCGGGCGAGCTGATGCCCGACCGTCTGATCTCCCAGGTGCTGTCCGCGCTCCATCGCGACCCGGCGCCTCTCGCGCCGGCCGACCTCGGGGGGCTCGTGCGCGTCGTCGAGCGCGTACGGGCGCTGTTGGATGGAGGGGCGTGATGCGCGGTGGCATCGCGGTCGTCACCAGCGGCTTCCCGCGCCGGTCGGAGACCTTCCTGCTGAACGAGCTGCTCGCGCTCGACGCGCGCGGCACGCTCGCCGCGGTCTTCGCGACCAAGCCGGGTGACGGCGGACCGCTCCACCCCGGCTGCAGGCGCCTCCTGCGCCGGGTGGAGGTGCTGCCCGGCGGGAGTGCGAGCGCGCAGGCGGCGAGCCTGGTCGCGCGCCTCGGCGCGCAGCGCGTGGCGGGCGTCCACGGCTACTTCGCGCACCGCCCCGCGGCGGTCGCGGCGCACGCCGCGCGTCGGCTGGGAGTGCCCTTCGGCTTCAGCGTGCATGCCCGCGACGCCCGGAAAGTCGCGCCAGCGGTGCTCGCCGCACGCGCGCGGCGGGCGGCCTGCGTGATCGCGTGCAACGGCGACGTCGCCGCCGAGCTCGCTCGGGCGGGCGCGCCGTCGCGCCTCCTGCCGCACGGGGTCGACACGCATCGCTTCCGGCCGCGGCCGGAGGTGGGGCGCGCTCCGCTTCGCGTGCTCGCCGTGGGCCGCCTGGTCGAGAAGAAGGGCTTCGAGATCCTGATCGAGGCGGCGGCGCGGCTGATGATCCCTTTCCGCCTGCGGATCGTCGGCGACGGCCCCCGGCGCCCGGAGCTCGCCCGGGCGATCGCGGCGGCGCACCTGGGCGAGCGCGTCACGCTCGCCGGCCCGGGCACGCACGGCGAGCTGCCGGCGGAGTACGCGCGGGCGCACGTCGTCGCGGTGCCATCCGTCACCGACCGCCGCGGCGACCGCGACGGGCTACCCAACGTCGTGCTCGAGGCGCTGGCCAGCGGGCGCGCCGTGGTGGCGAGCGACGTCGGCGCCGTAGCGAGCGCCGTCCTGCCGGGCCGCACGGGCATCCTGGTGCCGCCCGGCGATGCGGGGGCGCTCGCCGGCGCGCTCGAGATGCTCGCCCGGCGGCCGGAGCTGCGGGAGCGCCTCGGGCGGCAGGGACGGGCCCACGTCGAGGGACGCTTCGAGCTCGGACGCTGCACCGAACGTCTGGGCAGGGTTCTCGAGCGCGCATATGGCTGACCCCGCCGGTGGCTCGAGCCGCGCGGCCGGCTCGATCGCGTACCTGCTGACGGGCTTCCCGCGCCTATCGGAGACGTTCATCGCCAGCGAGATCCACTGGCTCGAGCGCCAGGGCCTCCGCCTGCGACTCTTCGTCCTCAAGCTCGACGATCGGCGCGCGCCTCACCCGGTCGTCGCACGCATCGCCGCCCGCCCCGACTACCTTCCGGCCACGGCCTCGTTCACCCACACCCCGTTCCTCCGCTGGCTCGCGCGCTCGCTGCCGGCATTCGTGCCGGGGCTTCTCGGCCTCGCCTGGTGGCGGCCGCGGGGCCTCGCGCGCGCGATGGTAGCGACCGTCGCCCAGGCTGCACGCGCGCGACGCGACGGCTCATGGCCGCCGCGGGTCGTGAAGGAGTTCCTCCAGGCGACCGCGCTGGCCGACCGCCTGCGCCGGACGACCGACGTCCGCCACCTGCACGCGCACTTCTGCCACGGGACCGCCACGGTGGCCTGGCTGGCCTCCATGATCAGCGGCATCCCTTTCTCGTTCACCGCCCACGCCCGCGACCTCTATCAGCCGTCGCTCAACCCCGGCGGCCTTCTTCGGCGGAAGATTGCGGCGGCACGCTTCGTCGTGACCTGCACGGAGGCGAACCGCCGGTACCTGGCGACGATCGCCGCCGGAGTCCCCGTTCACTGCGTGTACCATGGGCTGAACGCCGACCTCGCGCGGCTGCTCGCGACCGCACCCGGGGCGCCGACCGCGACGGGCTCGTCGATTCGAGCCCTCGGCGTCGGCCGACTGGTGCCGAAGAAGGGCTTCGACGTCCTCGTCGAGGCGTGCGCGCTCGTCCGCGCGCAGGGCGTGGCCGTGAAGGCGATCATCGTCGGCGACGAGGGGGCGCACGAACCGGCGGTCCGGCGGCGGATCAACGAGCGCGGCGTCGCGGACGCCGTGGAGCTGGCAGGCCCGCTCGGGCAGGCGGCACTGCTCGACGAATACCTCCGCGCCACGGTCTTCTGCCTGCCCTGCCGGGTGGCGGAGGACGGCGACCGCGACGGCATCCCGAACGTGCTCATCGAGGCGATGGCGTGCGGCTTGCCGGTGATCACGACCGGAGTCTCCGGAATCCCCGAGCTGGTCGTCGACGGCGTCAACGGGCTCCTCGTCCCCCCCGAGGATGCCCCCGCGCTCGCCGACGCCATGGTGCGCCTGCACCGCGATCCCGACCTCGCGCAGCGTCTCGGCCGGGAGGCGGAGGCCGCCGTCCGCGCGCGCTTCGACGGGGAGCGGCTGGCGGCGCGCCTCGCCCTGCTGTTCCGGCCGGCGGTGGCGGCATGAAGCGGGGGATCGTGTCGCGGCTGAGCCGCGCCTTCCGCGGGGATCTGTGGACGCACCGCTGGGCGCTCGTGCTGTCGACGGTCCTGGAGATCGTCGCCGCCGGGGCGGCCATCCTCACCCCGTGGCCGCTGAAGCTGCTGATCGACAGCGCCATCGCCCACAAGCCCCTTCCTCCGCTCCTGCGGGCGCTCGATCCCGGGCTCTCTCCGGAGGCGCTCGTGCTCCCGCTCGCCGCGGGGTACGTGCTCATCACCGCGATCGGCGCGGCGGCGATCGCCTGGCAGAAGATCATCGACGCGCGGGTGGGCGAGCAGGTCAACCTCGAGCTGCGGGATCGCGTGCTCATGCACGTGCAGGCGCTGCCGCCCACCATCCGCGGGACGCACCGCAGCGGCGAGCTCGTGCTGCGGCTGGTCGACGACGTGAAGGTCTTCGTCCGCCTGCAGATGAGGACCGTCCCGCTCATCTTCCGCTACGCGACGACGGCAACGCTCACCCTCGCGGTGATGTTCTGGATCGAGCCCCGGCTCGGCCTGGTCGGCCTGGTGATCATCCCGGGCCTCATCGCGGTGGCGCTCTGGAACGGCCGCCAGCTGCACGAGGCCTCGCGCGAAAAGCGGCATCACGAGGGCGAGGTCGCGGGGCTGGCGCAGGAGATCGTGCGCGGCCTGCCCACCGTGCAGGTGCTCGGGGCCGAGGAGCACGCGCGCGAGCGCTTCGGCGCCACCAACGCCCGCAGCCTCGAAGCCGGCATGCACGAGACCCGTCTCGAGGTCGGCATGGAGCGCTCGCTGAACATCGCCAAGGGCTTTGCCGTCGCCGTCGTGATCGGCGGCGGCGCGCTCCTCGTGCTGCGCGGGAGCTTGACCGTCGGCGTCCTCACGGTCTTCGCGAGCTACATCTCCAACCTCCTGAAGCCGGTCGAGAAGATCAACGACCTGGC
>VBLD01000164.1 GCA_005879205.1 Deltaproteobacteria bacterium | reverse complement strand
GATGCCGCCCCCCGTGTCGAGGATCGGATCCTCCCACGAGTACTGGACACGGAGCCCGAAGCGGTGACCGTCGCCGATCCGCTCCTCGATCGTGTGCCCCAGATGATGAAGGTTGATCACCACCTCGCGGATGCCGCCGGCGTGCAGAAAATCGAGGATGTGCTCGATCAACGGGCGCCCCGCGACGGGCAGGAGCGGCTTCGGCGTGGTGTCGGTGAGCGGCGCGAGGCGCGTGCCGCGCCCCGCCGCGAGCACCATGGCACGACGGATCACGCGGGCCGCTCTTCGCCGAGCTCCGGCACCCAGGCGATCAGCTGTGCGGCGGCCGGTGCGAGCGCCGGCTCGGCCCGGAGCATCCGGCGTGCGACGCCGTAGACGGCCGGCAGGTAGGCGAGGTAGCCGGCTTTCCCCTTCACCCGCTCGAGGTAGTAGAAGCGGCCGATCACCTTGAGCGCTCGCTGGAGGGCGCATCGGCGGTAGCGTTCCGCGAAGCCCGCCTCGACGGGCTCTCCGGCGTGCGCCCGGGCGCGGGCGAAGCGCTCGATGAGCGACGCCTCGAGCGCCGGCGGGATCAGCTCCGGGGTGGTGCGGTCGCACAGCAGGGACGCCAGGTCGTAGGCGTCGGGCGCGAGCAGCGCATCCTGGAAGTCGAGGATGCGGAGCCGCCCGTCCTGCACGTGCAGGTTCCAGGCGTGGAAGTCGCGGTGCGCGAGCACGGGCGTGGCGCGCTCGAACGGCTCGGCGAGCGGCGCGAGCGCTGCGAGGAGCGCCGCGCGCTCGCCCGCGGGAAGCCGGCGCGCGTGGCGGGTCTCGATCCCGTGCTCGACGAAGTGCTCGAGTTCCCAGCGCGCGAGCCGGCCGTCGAACCGCTGGCGGAACGCGTAGCAGGTGGGAGCGGGCCGCCGCGCGCCCGCGGTCTGCAGCGCGACCAGGAGGTCGACCGCGGCGCCGAACAGGACGGGCACGCGTGCGGCGTCGGCAGAAGCGGCCGCCCACAGCGTCGTGTCGCCCACGTCCTCGAGGAGCAGGAAGGTGTCGGCCCGATGATGGATGGCGGGGGAGGGGAGGCCCGAGCTTTCGAGATAGCGGCCGACGTTGACGAACGGCAGCTCGTCGCCCCCGACCACGCCGCCGATCTCCTCCGAGCCGAGCGGCAGGCGATCGGCGCCGAGCAGCATCGCGATCACCGTCGACGGCTCGGCCGCGCCCGCGAGCCGCAGGCGCACGTAGCGCCGGGTGGAAGCGTCGCCCGCGAGCGGCTCGGCGGCGACGATGCGGACGGTCGCGCCGAACGCCGCTCGGACCGCCTGCGCGAGCGCCTCGAGCGGGATCGGCTCCGACATCGCTCGAAGAGGCGGTTACCAGAGCGTTGCGGCGGAGTCAAAAGACGCGCGCTTGCCTTGACAGCCCCGGTGGATTGCCATTAGGTGGCCTTCTGACCTGGAGCTCGGCGATGAAGTTCCAGTACGTTCCCGTGCTGATTGCGTTCGGGATCGGGGCGTTGGTGGCGGCGGTGTTCGTGGCCGCCGGCATGTTCCTCGGCCCGCGCCGTCCCTCGGCCGTGAAGGCCACCGCCTTCGAGTGCGGGAATCCGCCGAGCGGTCCCGCATGGGGCCGTTTCTCGGTGAAGTTCTACCTCACGGCCATCCTCTTCATCGTGTTCGACGTCGAGGTGGTGTTCATGTACCCGTGGGCGGTTCTCTTTCGCCCGCTCGGCGTGTTCGGCCTCGTCGAGATGGGTGTCTTCATCCTCGTGCTCGCGCTCGGGCTCGTCTACGTGTGGCGCAAGGGCGCGCTCGAGTGGGACTGACGGCGCCCGCGGCGCGCCGATTCGTTGGATGACCCAGGCGGAGCTACTTGATCGGCTGCCCTCGATCCTGCCGCCCGGAGCGCTCCACGCCGGCGAGCTCGTCCGCGAGCAGGCCATCGCCCGGGTCGACCGCGCCGTCGTCAAGGACGCGCTCGCGGCGCTCCGCGACCATCCCGACACGCGCTTCGACATGCTCACGGACCTGACCGCCGCGGACTACGTGGGTCGCGTCCCCCGTTTCGAGGTGGTCTACCAGCTCTACTCGCTGGAGCGGAACCACCGGCTGCGCGTGAAGGCCGCCGTCCCGGAGGAGGATCCGGTCGTGCCCTCCGTGTCCTCGGTCTGGAAGGCCGCGCTCTGGGCGGAGCGCGAGGCCTCGGACATGTTCGGCATCCGCTTCGCCGGCCACCCGGATCTGCGCCGCATCCTGATGTACCCGGAGTTCGAGGGCCATCCGCTGCGCAAGGACTACCCGCTCATGCGGCGCCAGCCCCTCGTGCCCGAGCGCGACCCGCTCGAACGGCCGTGGTTCCCCCGGGGATGAGCGTGGCGCGGGCGCCAGGGGCGGTCACGCCGGAGCGCTTCGTCGAGGCCGAGCCGGCGTCGGAGGTGATGGCGCTCCAGATGGGGCCGTCGCATCCCGCGTCGCACGGCACCATCAAGTTCAACCTCCGGCTCGACGGCGAGACGATCGTCGACGTCGACGTCGAGATCGGCTACCTCCACCGCGGCTTCGAGAAGATGTGCGAGCAGGCGACGTGGAACCACGTCTTCCCGTATGCCGACCGGCTGAACTACGCCTCGCCGCTGCTCAACAACGTGGGCTTCGCGCTCGCGGTCGAGAAGCTCGCCGGCATCACGGCCCCCGAGCGCTGCCAGTACATCCGCGTCATCAGCGGCGAGATCTCCCGTCTCACCGACCACCTCACCTGCCTCGGCATGGCGGCCAACGAGATCGGCGCGATCTCGGCAGGCTTCTACATGCTCGAGGCGCGCGAATTCCTCTACGACCTGGTGGAGGCGATCACCGGGGCGCGCCTCACCGTGACCTACTGCCGCCTCGGCGGGGTCATGAAGGACCTCCCGGCCGACATGGCCGAGCGCACCCGTTTCGCGCTCAAGCAGGTGCGTCGCGTGCTCGGCGACTGCGACCGGCTGCTCTCCCGCAACCGCATCTTTGTCGACCGGATGGTGGGGGTCGGGAAGCTCGCGCAGGCCGAGGCGGTCTCGTGGGGCCTCACGGGCCCGCTGCTGCGCGCGACGGGCGTGTCGTACGACGTGCGCAAGGCGGAGCCGTACCTCGTCTACGACCGGATGGACTTCGAGGTGCCGACCGGGACGTCGGGCGACAACTACGATCGCTTCATGGTGCGGTTCGCGGAGATGGAACAGAGCATGCGCATCATCGAGCAGGCGCTCGCGCAGATTCCCCCCGGACCGATCCTGGCCGACGACCCGCGCTTCGTGCTGCCGCCGAAGCAGGAGGTCTACACCACGATCGAGGCGCTCATGAACCACTTCAAGCTGGTGATGGAGGGCCAGAAGGTGCCGGCGGGCGAGGTCTACGTCGCCACCGAGGGGGGGAACGGCGAGCTCGGCTTCTACCTGGTGAGCGACGGCAGCGGGCGGCCGTACCGCGTCCGGGTCCGGCCCCCGTGCTTCTACGGCATGGCCGCGCTCGGCGCGATGCTGCGCGGGCACATGCTGGCGGACATCATCACCACCTTCGGCCAGATCAACATGATCGGGGGCGAGTGTGACCGCTGAGACCGCGCGCTTCTCCGAGGCCGCGCTGGCCGAGTACCGGGCGATCCTCCAGCGCTACCCCGAGCGCCGCGCGGCCCTGCTGCCGACGCTCTGGCTCGCCCAGCGCGAGTTCGGATGGCTTCCCCTGCCGGTGCTCGAGTACGTGGCCGAGCTGATGGAGCTGCCGCTCGCGTGGGTGACGGCCACCGCGTCCTTCTACACCATGTACTGGAAGCAGGCGCCGGGCCGCTGGCACCTCCAGGTGTGCCGCAACCTCCCGTGCGCGCTGCGCGGGGCGGACGACGTCCGGGCCGCCGTCGAGCAGCGGCTCGGCATCCGGCACGGCGAGAAGACCACCGACGGGCGCTTCTCGCTCGAGGAGGTCGAGTGCCTCGCCTCGTGCGACACGGCGCCCGTGCTGCAGGTGAACAACGCGGAGTACCACGAGAACCTGACCGTCGAGCGGGCGCTCGCCCTGATCGAGCGCCTGGCCAACGGGTAGCGTGACGCTCGACGTCGCCATCGCGGCCGCGAAGGTCCTCTTCTCCCTCTTCCTCGCGCTCCAGGTGATCGGCCTCGGCGTCTTCTTCGAGCGCAAGGTGAGCGCCCTCATCCAGAACCGTATCGGCGCCAACCGGGCCGCAATCTTCGGCTTTGCGGGGCTCGGCCTCGTGAACACACTCGTCGCCGACCCGATCAAGTTCCTCCTGAAGGAGGACATCACGCCGGCCGAGGCCGACCGGCTGCTCCACTTCGTGGCGCCGTGCGCGAGCCTCGTGCCCGCGCTCGCCACCTTCGCCGTGGTGCCGTTCGGCGACGTGCTCGAGGTAGGCGGGCGCATGATCAACCTGCAGGGCGCGGAGCTGAACGTCGGACTGCTGTTCGTGCTCGCGATGGCGTCGCTCGGCGTCTACGGCGTCGTGCTCGGCGGCTGGGCGTCCAACAACCGCTGGTCGCTGCTCGGCGGCATCCGGG
>VBLD01000163.1 GCA_005879205.1 Deltaproteobacteria bacterium | reverse complement strand
AACTGGCGAAAACACGTGCCGGGCGCGCGCGGTCTGGATTGGCGCTCGTCGGCCGTGTGGTTCGATGGCTGGCGCGGTCCGGTTCGGCGGACGGCGGCAAGACCGCCTGTCGTTCCGCCGCGGACCTGGCTCGCCGCGGTCGGGTGGCGGCGCCTCGGGCTGCTCCATCCCGATGAGCGACCGGCACCCGCAAGGAGCGGGCATCGTTCGGAAGGCGCACTTCGGCGCCCCGCATGAACTTCGTGCTGTCTTAGTAGGTGAAGCAGGAAACGACACCGAAGGGCGTCTCATTTTCGGGGTGCCCTCGGCGGTCGTTGGTGACGAGCTCGTGACGGGCGCTGCTCTGATTAGGTGTCCTAAAGTTCCAGGGATCAGGACAAACTGTCCTGATGACTCCAATCGCACACTTGCTCGGGAGTCAGCGGAAGACGCGAGCCAGAACGATTCCGCTGCCGGCGGGACCTCGTGGCCTAGTCATCCACGGATCAGGACGGCGGCAGCGCGGCAGCCTAACGCCGCGCTTGTCCCGCGTCACTACTTCAGCAGCACACCGCACTGAAGCTCAGCAGGAAAAGCTCCAAAGCCGAACCCTTTCAAGCCGCACCCAAAGATCTCAATGCCTGCGTTCTTCCCGTTCGTGGGGATCAGCCCCGGAGCGGCCGTGTTTAGCGTCGTGTTGATCTTGCACTTGCCGTTCGTAACGATACAAGACGCGCCGACCAGATCGAAGTCGTTCACATCGGTCTCCGTACAAGAGCCTTCCGGGCAGTCATCGAGAGTCACCCGATATGACAGCCGAACGTTCAACCCCCCTACGCAATTCGCGTTTAGCCCGTTCACGACAGCGGTGATTTTGAGGTCCTGGGTACCTTTGGCGGCGCTCCCGACCTTTGCAAAGGTCAACTTGCCCGATCCGCCACCGGACGTGAAGCCGCAGGGGGTCGTCGAAACGGGCGGAGCACAGGCCGAGGCTCCGCTCGACGTCGCAGTGTTCGGCGAGCCACACTCAAAGAACCCAGTCACCAAGCTGAATGTGGCCCCGTTCGCCTTCGCCGGCTCGACGTGGTTAGCGCAAACCGCAGCAGGAAGCACGACGAGCCCGATCACAACTGCTGCGAGCGTCTTCATTGAGGCGTCCTCCTGAGATGTGGGACGCCTCCCCCCGAAAGCGCCCGAATTTGAGCTCCGAAGGCTCGCACCGAGCCGCGCTCCCCGTCAAGGCAGAACCATAGGGGCCGTGACACCGAACAGAGTTCCACCGCCGCGCCGAGGCGGCGGGCCCGTCGGCAGGCGGGTCGCCTCGCGGCTGCGGACCGGATCGCCCATCAAACTCGGCTTCGCCGCGGCCGATTCCCAAGACTGTGCGGACGCGCGTGAGGACGTGGCGGCGGTGATCCCGCGCGTGGCCAATCGGTTGGCCGCCGAGCGCGCGCTCTTCGGATAGCCGCTCGCTCAGGGCTCGCTGCGCAGCGGCTTCCACCCCGTCCGCGCCGGGCGTAGCGGGTACAAACGAAGTGGACGGAACCCCAATCTCGGAACGTCCACGATCGCGGCGCTCGCCGAGCGGGCGTCGTCGTTGCTGCTCCGGCGCGCGGGGGAGTTCGGGCTACCCGTGCGCCCGCAGGCGCCGCCGCCCGGCACGACGGACGCGATGCGCCGCCGGCGCTGCCTCCATCCCGCGTAGCGCGCCGCGACGCGTTCGTGGTAGCGACGGCGCATGCCGGTCGATCCGCAGGCGCTCACCCAGTCGATGCCGTTCGCCGTCGCGCTCGGTGTCGAGGTGACGGCGGCCGCACCCGAGGAGGTGCGCGGCCGCCTCGGCTGGACGCCCGAGCGCTGCACGACGGGCGGCGTGCTCCACGGCGCGGCGCTGATGGCGCTCGGCGACACGCTGGACGCGATCTGTGCGTTCCTCAACCTTTCGCCCTGCGCCGGGACGACGACGATCGAGTCCAAGACGAACGTATTCCGCGCCGTGTGGGGCGGCCGCGTGGAGGGCGTCACGCGTCCGCTGCACGTCGGGCGGCGGGTGATCGTCGTGCAAACGGACGTGACCGACGGGGACGGCCGGCGCGTCGCGCAGGTGACGCAGACGCAGGCGGTGCTGACACCCTGAGCCGGCCGTCCGCGTGCGCACGGAGGACGTCGGGGCATTGAACGGGGGCGACCGCGCCGGTCCTGGACGCGCTGCAGCGTGGGGCGCGGCACTCCTCGCCGTCGCCGGCACACTCGGCGCGACGCAGGTCTATTGGAAGAACTTCGTCGACGAAGCGGACAACCTCGCGGGCGGACTGCTCATCGCGCGAGGTCACGCACTCTACCGCGATGTGTTCTCGCACCACCTCCCGTTTCCTTACTACTGGGTCGCGGCCGTGATCTGGCTCTGCGGCAAGTCGATCTTGGCCGTTCGCCTCTCGGTGCTCGTCTTCGAGACGACGATCTTCGCGCTCGCCATGGCGCTGACGGGTCTCCACGTCCCGATCGGCCTCGCCGCGCTCGTCTGGCAGGCGATCGCCAACCCGTACTACGGCAACCTCGCCAGCTATCATGTCTTCAAGGGCGCCGCCCTGGCCGGCATCTTCGTGACGACGCTTGCCGTCACGGGGGGCTTCCGGGCCAACGACCGCAAGCGCGCGTTCTTTCTCGGCATACTGGGGGCGGTCGCGATCCTGTCAGACGGGCTCGCCGTCTACCCGGTCGGCGTGTGCCTGCTCGCGCTCGCTGCGTCACGAGGGGGAGCGCGGGGAGCGGCGAGCGTCGCGCTCGTCATCGCGACGATCCTGTTGCTCTCTGCCGCGACGCTCGTTGCCACCGGCGTGTGGCCGTATTTTCTCGATGGGGTCGTACGCTTCAACGCGGAAGTCTACCGGCGCTACCGGCCGGTTGACCCGTTTCCTGTGACCCTGATCGCATCGAAGGCGCTGCTCGGCCTGGATGTCCTGGATCCGCGCTGGCGGAACCTCGACCCGATGTACGACCTCACCATATGGGCCCCGGATCGATGGCTCTTCACCGGCTTCTGCTGGCGGTTCGCCGTGATCCTGACGAGCCTCGCGCTTTTCGCCCGCCGCCGGCCTGTGGCCGCCGTCTTCGTCTATCTCTTCGTGGCCGCGCTGCTCGGAACGGGAGGCGAGGAGCGGTTCCCTGCAACCCCGCTCGTCCTGGTGGGACTCCTCGCGGCTTGCTGGTTCGTCACGGCCGGGCGGCCTGAGCCGTCGCTGTCGCGGCCGCATCGCGCGGCGGTCGGGCTCCGGCTCTCCACCGGCCTGGCGCGCGTGCTGCTCGCGGGCATGCTCGCCTGGCTCGTGCTGCGCGGCGCGGGACGCATCGTCGCCCGGCGGCACGAGCTCTCCTACCAGGCGAACTTTCAGCGCTTCGAGCTCAATGCCGAAGCCGCTCGACGCATCGCCTGCGGCCGCTCCGACGTGGCGCTCGGCATCTACCCTTCAGATCCGTTGGTGTACTTCTTCAGCGAGATGCCCCCCGTCTCCCGCTACCTCTTCCTCTACCCGTGGGTGGCGGAGATCGCGCTGCCGGACGTCATTCGCGAGCTCGGCAGCCGCGAGGCTGTAGTCTGGATCGACGTGGCGGCCGACGTGTGGGGATTTTCCACCCGGACGTACCTCGCGCCCCTGATCCGGTTCCTCGATGTGAACTACAGCAAGAAGGGGCCGAACCTCTGGGCGTCATCGAGCGTCGTCGAGGGCTGTCAGGCGTCCCCCTCCGGTAGATGACGGGCAATGGGCGACCCTGACCCGCAGACGACGAGGTACCGCTGAGGTCCTACGTCCGCGCCGGCGCGCCGAGGAGCTTCCGCCGCCACCCCGAGCCGAAGAGGTCGAGCGCGCGGCGGAAGAGCCGCACCTTCCCCGGCGTGATCGGCCACCAGTTGATCTCGCTCTTCATCCCGAAGCGGTCGATCACGACGGCCTGCTTGACGCAGTACTTGCGGATGCCGTCGGGGCCGTGGCGGTGGCCGACGCCGCTCTCCTTGACGCCGCCCATGGGGATCTCGGTGACGGCGAAGTTCACCATGACGTCGTTCACGCAGACGGCCCCCGACTGGATGCGACGGGCGATGCGGGCGCCGCGCGCCGCGTCCCTGGTCCAGACGCTGGCATCGAGGCCGTAGCGCGAGTCGTTGGCGAGGCGGATCGCCTCCTCCTCGTCCTCGACGCGCATGATCGGGATCACGGGCCCGAAGGTCTCCTCGCGCATGACCTCCATGTCGTGCGTCACGTCGACCAGCACCGTCGGCTCGAAGAAGAGACCCGGCAGGTCGCTGCGCCGCTGGCCGCCGGCGAGCACGCGGGCGCCGCGTGCGACGGCGTCCTTGACGTGGCGCTCGACCTTGTCGATCTGCGGCGGGAAGGTCATGGAGCCCACCTCCACCGGCCCGGCGTCGGGCAGCCCCTGGCGCACCCG
>VBLD01000162.1:4852-5277 GCA_005879205.1 Deltaproteobacteria bacterium | reverse complement strand
GAGTTCGTCACGGATCTGCCGCGCGGCGAAGCCGACTACTTGGACGCGCTCCGCGCCTACACCGACACGATGTACGAGCGCATGCTCTCGACGGCGCCGGGCAAGCGCTTCTTCCTCGACAAGACGCCCGCCTACGCCCTCGTGCTGCCCTTCCTCGTGAAGCTCTATCCCGAGGCCAGGTACGTCGTCCTCACACGCCACCCGCTCGCGGTTCTCAGCTCCTGGGTGGAGTCCTTCTTCGACGGCGACTACCAGGTGGCGCTCGACCACAACCCGCTCCTCGCTCGCTACGTGCCCGCGCTGGCGCGCATGCTGCGCGAGCGCCCGGTCCCCTTCGTGCACGTGCGGTACGAGGAGCTGGTGCGCGAGCCCGAGGCCAACTTCCGTCGCATCTGCGAGCACCTCGACATCCCCTTCGAGGCGGC
>VBLD01000162.1:0-4730 GCA_005879205.1 Deltaproteobacteria bacterium | reverse complement strand
AGCCGCCTCGTCGAGGCGCTCGACCCCGCAGATCTCGAGACGCTCGGCTACCCGCGCGAGAAGATCGTGGCGCAGCTCGAGGCGGCGCGCGGCGCTCCCGTGCCGATCAAGCGGGAGGCGCCCACGCGCTATGCGCTCGAGCGGAAGGTCCTGGTGGCGCTCCGGCGGAACATCCACCAGAACGCCCTCGGGCGGGTACTCAAGCGGGTCCGCTTCGCGCTCGACGTAGTTCTCCGGGAGTAGTAGTCGTCCGGGACATGGCCCGCCTCGACCCCGTCCCGGACGCCTCGCTCACCCGCGGCACGCGCTTCTGGTTCTGGGTCATCCGGCGCGTGTTCGGCCGCGTGCTCACCCCCTACCGGATCCTCGCGCATGCCCCGCGCCTGGTCGGGAGCACGACGCTCGCCAATGCGGTCTTCGGCACCGGCCGGTGGCAGATCGGTGCGGAGCTGCGCACGCTCATCCACCTCCGGGTGGCGTCGATCATCGGCTGCGTCTTCTGAAAGGACATCAATACTGCCGTCGGCAGGAAACGAGGCATCAGCGACGACAAGCTCCAGGCGGTGGCCGACTACGCGCGCCATCCCGCCTACACCGAGCGCGAGCGCGCGGCGCTCGCTTACGCGGAGATGGTGACGATCTCGCCCAACGACGTCTCCGACGAGCAGTTCGCCGAGCTCCGCCGGCACTTCAGCCCGCGCGAGGTCGTCGAGATCACGGCGCAGGCCGCCTTCGAGAACTACCGCGCACGCCTGAACCGCTCGCTCCGCATCGAAGACGACGGATTTGCGGCGCTGCCGGTGGAGAAGCTGCCGAAGGCGCTGTAAGAGTCCGACCCGAGACTACGTCTCGGGTCGGGGACGGACAGCGAGCATCCTGCGCGGTGGATTAGGGCGAGACGTCATGCCGCGGCCGGCGAAGCCGGCGCGGCAAATCTTTCCATGACGTGAGCGGGCAGGTATGGACCGCGCCCTGTGGCGGGCGCCAGCCGATTACGCCAGGATGTCACGTTGTGCCGCGCCGGCTTCGCCGGCCGCGGCATGACGTTCGGCCCTCATCCACCGAACGCCGCACGCTCGCTTCCGATCCCGACCCGAGACACGGTCTCGGGTCGCTTAGCCACCGAGGATCGACACGCAGGCCACCGCCCCGGGGCCGCCCAGGTTGTGCGCGAGGCCGACCCGGGCCCCCTGCACCTGCCGCTCGCCCGCCTGGCCGCGGAGCTGCGTCACGAGCTCGTAGATCATGCGCACGCCGGTGGCGCCGATCGGGTGCCCGTACGACTTGAGACCGCCCGACGGGTTCACCGGCTTCTCGCCGCCGAGCGACGCACGCCCCTCCTCGACGAATCGGCCGCCCTCGCCGCGGCGGCAGAAGCCGAGATCCTCGTAGGTCAGGATCTCGGTGATGGTGAAGCAGTCGTGCACCTCGGCGAAGTCGACGGCGTCGGGGCCGATCCCCGCCTGCGCGTAGGCCTGCTCGGCGGCCCGCACCGTCGCCTCGAAGCCGACGTAGCCGAAGCTCGGCCGGTAGTACGGCTGGCCGGACACCACGGCGAGCCCGATGCCGAGCGGCCGGACGGGCGCGCCGCGGAACGAGCGCGCGATGTCGGCGCGGCAGATCAGGGCGGCCGCCGCCCCGTCGGTGGTGGGGCAGCAGTCGAAGAGGCCGAGCGGGCTGTAGACCATCGGCGCCTGGAGCACGGTCTCCTCCGAGACGTCCATCCGGAGGTGTGCTTTCGGACTGAGCCGCCCGTGACGGTGGTTCTTCACGGCGACCGCCGCGAGCGTCTTCTTCCCGGCGCCGTAACGGTTGAAGTAGCGGTTGGCGGAGAGCGCGAAGACGTGGGGCGCGCGCTCACCGAAGTCGACGACGGGGTGGCTGCGGTTCGGCCGCGCGAAGCCCCCGTCGCGCATCTTCTCGAAGCCGACCGCCAGCACGACGTCGTGCATGCCGGCAGCGACGGCGAGGCACGCGTTCCGGAAGGCGTCCATGCCCGACGCGCAATAGTTCTGCACGCGCGTGATGGGGCGGCCGAACAGCTTGAGCGCGTCGGCGAGGGCGTCGCCGCCGAAGGGCGAGAGGACGGAGCCCACCCATGCGGCCTCGATGCGCTCGCGCTCACAGCCCGCGTCGGCGAGCGCCTCGTCGACGGCGTCGCAGAGGAGGTCCTCCGCGCTCTTTTCGTAGAGCTCCCCGAAAGGCGTGCAGCCGACGCCGACGACCGCGACTCGCCGACCGAGCTCGAGCGCCATGCCGGCCTTCTACCAACCGGCGACAGGTCAGACCACGGGTATCTCTGCCCAATGCGTTGACCCCCTCCCGACCGCCGCGTCGGGCCTGTTGGCTCGCCCGGACGCGCGTGCTTCTATCGCCGCCCGGAGGCGACACCCATGCCGGAGACGAGCCGAGCGGCCGTGGACTCTTCCTCGCTCTCGATGCCCCTCGAGGAGGCGATGCGCACGCAGCGTGCCGTCCGCCGACTGAAGCCCGACCCCGTGGACGACGCGCTGGTGCTGCGGCTCATCGAGCTCGCGACCAAGGCCCCGAGCGGCAGCAACCAGCAGAACTGGGAGTTCGTCGTCCTCCGTGACCGGGCCGTGAAGCAACGGCTCGGGCGGCTCAACCGGAGGGCCTTCGCCCTCTACTCGCGGATCGCGCGGCGGGTCGCGGCCCGGGACGCCAAGATGCAACGCATGATCGACGCCGTCCAATGGCAGGCGGACCACTTCGAGGACATCCCGGTGGTGATCGTCGCCTGCCTGCGCGGGTTCCGTCCGGCCTTCCCGCCGATCGCGGCGACCAGCTTCTACGGGTCGATCTACCCCGCGGTGCAGAACCTGCTGCTCGCCGCGCGCGCCGCCGGCCTCGGCGCCGCGCTCATCACCCTGCCCCTCTGGAGCAGCGTCCTCGCGCGTCGCGCGCTGGGGCTCCCGTGGAACGTCGCACCCTGCGCGGTGATCCCCCTCGGCTGGCCGCGCGGCCGCTACGGGCCGACCACGCGCCGCCCGGTGGGCGACGTCGTCCACGTCGACCGCTACGGGAACCAGCCTTTTCGAGGACGCTAGCGCCGCGCATTTTTTCCATGCGCGGGTGTCGGTCGATGTGTTAGGAGAAACCCTCATGCGCCAATCGCTCGCCGCCCTCGCGCTCGCCGCGACGCTCGCCGGCTCCGCCCCGGCCGCTCGCGCCACGTTCCCGCCCGGCTTCCTCTGGGGGACCGCGATCTCCGGCTTCCAGACCGACATGGGCGGCAAGCAGGGCTACAACGACCCGAACAGCGACTGGTGGGTGTGGGCGCACGACCCCGACAACATCTCGCAGCACCGCGTGAGCGGCGACCTGCCCGAGACCGGCCCCGCGTTCTACGACAAGTTCCGGAATCAGACGCGCAGGGCGCGGACGGGGTTGCACTCGAACACCCTCCGGCTCGGGATCGAGTGGAGCCGTATCTTCCCGATGTCGACGGCCGGCGTCGATACGTCCGGCGGCATCACGCTCCACGTGCTGCAGCAGCTCGACGCGATCGCCAACCAGGCCGAGGTGACGCACTACAGCGCGGTCTTCGCAGCCATTCGTCGCGCGCACATGACGCCGTTCGTCACCGTCAACCATTTCAGCCTCCCGCTCTGGATCCAGGACCCGATCAAGGCGCGCGACGCCTTCACGGGAACCGACCCGAACGGCCCGCCCCCGAGCGGCTTCGGTCCGGCCGGCTGGCTCGACGCCGGCACGGCGACCGAGTTCGCGAAGTACGCCGCCTACCTCGGCTGGAAGTTCGGCGACCAGGTCGACGTCTGGGCGCCGCTGAACGAGCCGGAAGTGGTCGCGGTGAGCGGCTACGTGAACATCCCCGGGCTGTTCGCCGCCAACTTCCCTCCCGGCGTCTTCTCGTTCACCGCGACCATCCAGGTGATGGAGAACGAGGTCCAGGCGAACGCGGCGGCCTACGACGCCCTCAAGCAGTGGGACACGGTGGACGCCGACGGCGACGGCACCGCGGCCAGCGTCGGTCTCGTCCAGAACATGGTGGCCTTCCACCCGAAGGACCCCATGAACCCCCTGGACGTCCAGGGGACGCAGCACGCCGACTACCTCTTCAACCTCCTCTTCCAGAACGGGGCGATACACGGCGACGTCGACGCGAACGCCAACGGCACGATCGACTCCGGCGAGCACCATCCGGAGCTGGTGGGCAAGGCGGACTTCGTGGGCGTGAACTACTACTTTCGCGCGGTCGTCACGGGGCTGGGTGTGCCGCTCACGCCGGTGATCCCCCTCCTCGGTTTCATCCCGACGACGAGCTACCAGACGCCCCGCAACCCCCCCGGCACGCCCTGCCCGTCCACCTGCTCGGACTTCGGCTGGGAGATCTACCCGACCGGGCTCCGCGAGATGCTGGCCGAGGTGGCCACCTACGGGCTGCCGGTCTACGTCACCGAGAACGGCATCGCCGACGCCGACGACAATCAACGTCCGGCCTACCTGGTGCATCACCTCGAGGTGCTCGAGCAAGCCATCGCCGACTCGGTGGCCGACGTGCGCGGCTACTACCACTGGGCGCTGATGGACAACTTCGAGTGGGCGAGCGGCTACTTCCCGGAGTTCGGCCTCTACGGGGTCGACGCCCGGAAGCGGCTGGTGACCCGGCAGAGCTGCCGCGACTACAAGCGGATCGCGAAGGCCAACGCGATTCCGGCCGACCTGGTGACCCTCTTCGGTCCGCCCTA
>VBLD01000161.1 GCA_005879205.1 Deltaproteobacteria bacterium | reverse complement strand
GTAGCTCCGCTCGAAGCGGTCCCCGAACTTGGTGCAGCCGACGCCGATGACCGCCACCTGGTCCTTCATGTCGGGCGCGCCTTCCAGAAGTAGTTGCGGTTGCCGCCGGCCTCGTGCAGCCGCCGGAACGTGAGCTCCACCGGCGCGCCGACCTTCACCTCGCCATCGGCCGCATCGGTCACCTGGAGGTAGAGCCGGCCGCCGCCTTCGAGGTCGATCACCGCCATCGGCAGCGGATGCTCCGCCACCGGCGCCAGGTTGTCGATGGTGAAGGTGAAGACGGTGCCGCGCTTCGCGAGCTTGTGCGCGACCAGCCGGTCGCGCGCCTGACACGCGAGGCAGATGCGCGTCTGCGGATACTGCACGAGCCCGCATACCTCGCACCGGCTGCCGTGGAGACGGACGTCCTGGGCCAGCTCCTTCCACTCCATGATGCTGGTCACCGGCTCGCCTGCCGTCTCGGCCGGGACGAGCCCGCGCGCCCTGAGAAAGCGCCCGTACGACGGCACCGGGAGGCCACGCGCGAGGCAATCGGCGAGCGGACGCGGCCGCCCGCCGGGTAGGGCGTCCGTCGCGCGGAAGACGAGGGCGTCGGCACCCTCGCCGTAGCCGGCGACGACCAGGAAGTCGCCCGGCGACGCGGTCTCGAGCGCCCGGGCGAGCAGCGCCAGCGGCTCGGGCGTCCCGAGGACTCCGATCTCGGCGGCCAGCGCGGCGACGAGCTGCCGGCCGGGATCGCACCCGGCGCGCTTGGCGGCCTCGGCCGCCGTCCGCTCGTCGGGCGCGCCGAGTGCGAGCCGCGCGACGCTCGCCGCTGGCACCTCCGCCTTGCGCAGCGCCGCGCTCACCGCCTCGGCGACGTCGCGCGCATAGCCGTAGCTCGCCCCGAAGCGCGGCTCGGCCACCTGCACGGTGCGCTGCTCGTCGGTGCGCCAGAAATAGGTGAATTCCTCGGCCACCGAGGCCGACGACACCAGCTCGGCGATCACGCCCTCCGTACCGACGACGACCGCCGCGGCGCCGTCGCCGAGCACCGGCTCGAGCTCCGACGCCGGGTCGGTGAGCCGCGCGTCCGCCGCCGCGACGAGCGCGCTCCGCACGCTGCCCGCGCGCACGCCGTCGAGCGCGGTCCGGAGCGCGGCGACGCCGGCCCGCACCGAGCCCGCGAAGTCGGCGGTGGCGATCGTCCGGGGCAGATCGGCTGCCGTCGCCACCACACTCGCCACCTGCTTCTCGAGATAGGGCGAGGTCGTGCTCGCGAAGTAGAGCGCGTCGAGCCCGGCCGGGTCGGCGCCGTCGAGGCACGCGAGCACCGCGTCGACCGCCATGGTGAGCGAGTCCTCGTCCAGCCCGGCGACCGCCCGCTTCCCCGCTGCCACGCGTGCGCCCCACGTCTGCCCGATCACGCTGCGGTCGAGGCGTCGGCGCGGTACGTACGTGGCGATGCGGGTCACACCGACCATGCAGGTCGCAAGACACTATTACAGCGCTGGGCGCCAGGCCAACCGGTACGTTTCGGCCGGACGCCGACGCGTGCCGCGGTCCTTGACGCTCTCGGCTGTTGCAGCGATACCGCGAGCCATGGCCCGCCAGCTCGCCATCGGCTCCGTCCGGCTCTCCACCAGCCTCCCCCGGATCGTCGCAGCCGGGGGCGAGAGGGAGCTCGACGCGCTCGTCGCGGCGACGGACGCCGACTTGGTCGAGCTGCGCGCCGACCTCTTCGACGACCCGCGTCCCGCCAGCATCGTCGCCGCCCTCGAGCGGCTGCGCACCGCCGGACGTCCCGTCATCCTGACCGTCCGGGCGGCGGCCGAGGGTGGCCGCCCGCTTCCCGACGCCGTCCGTCGCGACCTCTACCGCGCCGGGCTCGTGCATGCCGACGCGATCGACGTCGAGATCGCCTCGACGGCCCTCGCGAGCGAGCTGGTCGCGCAGGCGCACGCCGCCGGCCGTACGGTCCTTCTCTCCTCGCACGCGACGGAGGGGACGCCGCCCGTCGACGCTCTGCTGCCGCTCGTCGACCGTGCCGAGGCGATGGGCGCCGACGTGACCAAGCTCGCCGCCACGGCGCACGACCTCGAGGACGTCCGCACGATGCTCGCGGTCACGCTCGCCGCCCGCCATCGCGGCGTCGTCACGGTCTCCATGGGCCCGGCGGGGGCCCTGGCGCGGGTGCTCCTTCCCGCTGCCGGCTCGCTCCTCGCGTACGGCCACGTCGGCAACCCGACGGCGCCGGGTCAGCTCACCGTGACCGAGCTCGCCGCACTGGTACGCCGCTTCTTCTCGTTCGCCAGCAGCTGAGCCCGGCGGATCGGCTCCGGCATCCGATACCGGAGCGTCGTCGCGAGCACGACGTCGACGGCGTCGGACACGGAGACCGCGAACCCGGGCGAGACGAAGACGGGCTTCACGCCGGCGCGCGTGCGCACGACCGCCCCGACAGGCGCGCCGGCATGCGTCAGCCCCACCCGGCTGCCGCGCGCCGCGGCGACCGGTTCGTGCTCGCCGACGAGCCGGCGCCGGGCGCAGCCGATCGACGGCACGTCGAGACAGTAGCCGAGATGCGAGGCGAGACCGAACCGCCGCGGGTGGGCGATGCCGTGGGCGTCGCAGAGGATGACGTCCGGCTGCGAACGGAGCCGTTCGCACGCCGCCAGCACCGTCGGGAGCTCACGCCAGGCGAGCAGGCCTGGCACGTACGGAAAGGTCGTCCGCCCGGCGGCCGTCGCGCCGGCGACGACGTCGAGCGCGGGGAAGCCGAGCACGACGACCGCCGCGATCAAATCGTCGCCGGCGTAGGCGACGTGGATGCCGCCGATCAGCCGGAGCGCCGGCAGGGACGGCCTGGTGTCGACGCGCGGCTCGAGCTCCTGCTGGAGGGCGATCGCGTCCTCCACCGGCAGGTCCGACCGCAGCGTTCGGACGATGCGCGTCTCACTCCTCGATCGCCGGCGAGCGCCGCGCGGCCTTCTTCTCGCTCACCGCCCGCTTGCCAGCGAGCACCTTCTCCTTCGCACGCCGGGACCGTCGCCGCTTCTGGCGGCGGATGCGTGCCCGCTCGCGCGCTGCCGTCTCCGCCACCCCACGCTCGCGCGCCTCGAGCTTCTCGAGCAGGAGGCGGCGTGCGAAGAAGCGGTTCAGCGCCTGGGAACGCTCGCGCTGGCAGCGGACGACGATGCCGCTCGGCCGGTGCCGCAGCACGACACACGTCGACACCTTGTTGACGTTCTGCCCGCCCGCCCCCCCAGAGCGGACGAATTGCTCGTCGAGGTCGTCCTCGCGCACGCCGAGCCGGCGCATCGTCTCCGCGAGCACGCGCGCCTTCTCGGGCGAGACGGGGAACACTACCGTGTCTCGATGCCAGGGACGCCGGTGCCGCCGCGGCCCTGCCCGGCGGCGAACCTCGCCGCCCCCGCGCGACCAACGGCCACCGTCGCCCCGCCAAGCCGGCGCTCGAGCGCCAGTCCCTCGTCGAGCGGAAGCCCGCAGCCGCGGATCGCCGCCTCGCGGTCCGCAAGCATCGTCTCCTGCGGGAAGCTCGCGATCAGCTCCGCCCACTCGAGGGCGGTGGCGAGCGCGCGATCGTCGGGCACGACGGCGTTCACCAGCCCGAACCCGAGGGCCTCGCGTGCCCCGACCGCCCTGCCGAGGAGGATCATCTCGAGCGCCCGGCCGAGTCCCACGACGCGCGGCAGGCGCTGCGTACCCCCGTCGACCAGGGGCACGCCCCAGCGGCGCTCGAAGCAGCCGAAGACAGCCGTCTCGCCCGCCACCCGGAGGTCGCACCAGAGAGCGAGCTCGAGCCCGCCCGCGACGCAGAAGCCGGTGACCGCGGCGATGGTCGGCTTCGGCGCGTGCAGGCGCGTGATGCCGAGCGGTCCCTCGTCCCGGTCGCGGAGCGTCTCCATCGCCTTCAGATCCGCGCCGGCGCAGAAGGCGGTTGCGTCGCCGGCCAACACCAGCACGCGGGCCCCCTCGTCCGCGACGAAGCGCTCGAACGCCGCATGGAGCGCGTCGGCGGTCGGCCCGTCGACGGCGTTCCGTCGCTCCGGACGGGTGATGCGGAGCAGCGCGGCGGCGCCGCGCCGTTCGTAGGCGATGCGGTCCTCGCTCATACCTCACCGTAGCGTCGTGTCGCGGGCCCTGTCCACGGCCCGGGAGTCGCTTTGCAACCGCCGGACGAGCCGCTACGTTGTGCGCCCGTCGGCCAGGGGAGAAGGAAGGGGCCCGGTGGCCCCACCGGTCTTCAAAACCGGCTTGTCCCTCCTAGTGGGGGACGGAAGGTTCGACTCCTTCCCTTCTCCGCCAAACCTCCGCTTTTTCCCGAGCGCTAACGACGGCAACTATTTGCAATTACTGAATTGGCGAATATCCGAACGGTGGTTGCTAAGGACAAGATGTTCCGAAGATGTTCCGACGAGGGGCGGCGAGAACCGTCTTCAGTGAACTGGACAAGCTCCTTACACCGTCGAGCGTG
>VBLD01000160.1 GCA_005879205.1 Deltaproteobacteria bacterium | reverse complement strand
CGACGGACGTCGTCGACGTCGATCAGAACGGCATCGACACGACGCTACCCGGCTTCGTGCCCGGGCAGCGCGTCACCTGGAAGTGCGGCGCCGGCGGCACGGCCGTCTGCCCGAGCGTCGCGATCCACGACGCCTCCACCGCCATCGCCCCCGACCCCGAGTATCCCTTCGTCCTCGGCACCATCCAGGCCCACCGCGACGGCGGCTCCTTCATCGCCGCCGCCTCCATCGCCCGCGGGCAGCCGCTCGGCTTCGCGGTCACCGTCAACGTCAAGTTCCGCGGCCGTCTCGACGTGAACCTCGGCTGCGACCGCAAGCAGCCGTTCGACTTCGGGCTGGGCAACCTCTTCTAGGGCCCGAGCCGCGCGCCGGGCTCGAGCCCGATCGCGCGTGCGAGCTCCGCGGCGGCGGCCTTCGTGCCGCCGTCGCGGCCGCGCGCCCAACGAACGGCGCCGCCGTCGCCGCAGGCAACGGCGGCGCCCTCGGGACCGATCGCGAGCACGGTTCCCGGCGCCGCGCCCGCCGTGCCCGGAACCCGTTTCGGCTCGTAGAGGCGCACGCGCCCGTCCGCGGGTCGCAGCCGCGGATCAGGTCGTGGACCGCGGCCGCCGGACGGCCCCAGTCGACGGCGGCGTGCTCGTCGCGGCAGAGCGGGTCGTAGCTCGCCTCGGACTCGTCCTGCGCGATGCGAGGCGCCCTCCCCTCGCGGATGAGCGCCACCGCGTCGACGACCGCCTGGACGCCGAGCGGGTAGAGCGTCCGGTAGTAGAGCGTCCCGGCCGTGTCGTCGGGGTCGACGGGCGCGTCGCGCTGCAGGAGGATGGGCCCGGTGTCGATGCCGGCGTCGGGCCAGAACACGGTGACGCCTGTCCTGGTCTCGCCCCGGATCAGCTGCCAGGCGATTGCACTCCCGCCGCGGTAGCGCGGCAGCAGCGAGGGGTGAAAGCAGATGGCGCTGAGCCGCGGGATGCGGAGCAGCGTCTCGGGGACGATCTGCGTCGCGTAGACGAGCGCGGCGAGGTCGGCCCGTGCCGCCTCGAAGGCCCGTCGAGCCTCGGGCGTCTTCAGCGACCGGAACTGGTGGACCGGGACGCCGCGCGTCTCGGCCGCCTGCTTCAGCGGATCGGGCTTTCCCCCCGTGTCGGGCGGACAGACGACGCCGGCAATGGCGTCTCCCGCCGCCTCCAAGCGCTGCAGGACGTCGGCGGCAAACGCCGCCTGGCCGACCAGGAGGATGCGCACCGCACCCTCAGCGTTGCAGGTGGGTGGCGAGGAAGGTCCTCAGCCGCTCCCAGGCATCGCGCGCGGCGTCGGGCCGGTACGAGCCGCGCTCGTTACAGAAGAAGCCGTGCGGGGCCTTCGGGTAGACGATCACCTCGGACTGCTTGCGATGGCGTGCGAGCTCGGCCTTCAGCCGCTCGACGGTGTCGCGCGGGATGAACGGGTCGTCCTCGCCGAAGAAGGCGAGCAGCGGCGCCTTCAGCCTGGCGGTCTTCTCGATCGGGATGCCGCCCCCGTAGAACGGCGCCGCGGCCTTGATCTTGTCGGGCAGCTCGCATGCGACGAGGAAGCTCACCCGGCCGCCCATGCAGAATCCCGTGATGCCGATCCGGTCGGCGCGCACGAACGGCTGGCGCTCGAGGTAGGCGATCGCGCCACCGACGTCGGTCACGACGCCGTCGTCCTCGAGGCTCTGCATCAGGGCGATGGCCTCGGGGAGCTGGTCGTAGCCGACGGCGCGTCCCTTGCCCCCGCGCCAGTAGAGGTCGGGGGCGAGCGCCACATAGCCCTCGGCAGCCAGTCGGCGCGCGACGTCCTCGATGTGCGCGTTCAGGCCGAACGCCTCCATGATGACCAGCACCGCTGGAGCCGGGCGGTCGCCGGCGGGTCGCGCCAGGAAGGCGGGCATCGAGCCCGCAGGGGTCGGAACCTCGATCGTGTCCATCAGCGCCATATAGGAAACGTCCCGCCGTCTTTTCAATCGCGGCCGGCGGAAGACGCCGTTAGGGCGGCGGGAGCCGGGCCGCTTCGATCGTGCAAGGGGCTACAATCGCAAGGATTTCGCCGTCTTGGGCCCATGCCGTCGCCCCGTTGACTCCCCTGGAGGTGCAGAATAGCCTAAACCCGCGTTTTGTGAAGACATGCGACGCGAGAAATCCAACTACATCATCCAATCGGTCTCGCACTCGCTCGACGTCCTCGAGCAGTTCTTCGGCGAGGCCGACGAGCTCGGGGTGACCGAGCTCTCCAAGCGCCTCAAGCTGCACAAGAACAACGTCTTCCGCCTGCTGGCGACGCTCGAGTCCCGGGGCTACATCGAGCAGAACCGCGCGACCGAGAACTATCGCCTCGGCATCCGCTGCCTGCAGCTCGGTCAGAGCTACGTGCAGCACATGGGCCTCCTCCACCAGGCGAGGCCGATCATCGCCGACCTGGTCCGCCAGGTGCGCGAGACGACCTACATCGCCGTGCTCCGCCGCGAGGCCGTCGTACCGATCGAGGTCGTCGAGGCCGACCGCCCCGTGCGCATCGTCTCACCGCTCGGCGAGGCACTGCCCCTCCACTGCACCGCCGCCGGCAAGGCGCTCCTCGCCTTCGAGCCCGACGATGCCCTCCGCACCCTGCTGCCCGACGGCCTGCCGCGGTTCACGGAGCGCACCGCCGACCGGCCGGCGCTCGTCCAGCAGCTGCGCAGCGTCGCCGCGGCCGGCTATGCCGTGGACACCGGCGAGCACCTCGAGGACGTACGCGCGGTCGCCGCGCCGGTCCGGGACTACACGCGCACCGTCGTCGGCACGCTCGCCGTGGTCGGGCCCGCCTACCGGCTGTCCCCGGAGCGCATCGAGAAGGAGCTCGCGCCGCTCGTCGTCAAGGCCGGTCGCGAGCTGTCGAGCCGTCTCGGCTTCGACCTCGGGCGCCGGGCCAGCGCCGCAGATTGACTGCTCTTGCCGCGCTGTGTAAGGAACCCCGACCCGCGCTGAGAGCCGTCCTCCGGAGGAGAGCCCGCCGTGAAGATCCTCGTCACCGTCAAGCGCGTCCCGGATCCCGAGACGGTCATCAAGATCACCCCCGACGGCACCTCGATCGTGACCGACAACGTCAAGTGGGTGATGAACCCCTTCGACGAGATCGCGATCGAAGAGGCGCTGCGCGTCAGGGAGAAGGCTGCCGGGACCGAGGTCGTCCTGCTGTCCATCGGCCAGAAGGCCGCGCAGGAGCAGCTCCGCACGGGTCTCGCCATGGGCGCCGACCGCGCCATCCTCGTGCTCGCCGACCAGCCGCTCGAGCCGCTCGCCGTGGCGCGCGTCATCGAGAAGCTCGTCGGCACGGAGAAGCCCGAGCTGATCCTGCTCGGCAAGCAGGCGATCGACGACGACTCGAACTGCGTCGGGCAGATGCTCGCCGAGCTGCTCGGCTGGCCGCAGGCCACCTTCGCCTCGAAGGTCGAGCTCGGTGCCGATCAGAAGTCGGCCCGGGTGACGCGTGAGGTGGACGGCGGCCTCGAGACGCTCGCCATCCCGCTGCCTGCCGTCGTGACCGCCGACCTCCGCCTGAACGAGCCGCGCTACGCGTCGCTGCCGGGCATCATGAAGGCGCGCAAGAAGGAGCTCAAGGAGATCCCGCTCGCCGACCTCGGCGCGGACGTCACCCCGCGGACGAAGATCGTGAAGCTCGAGACGCCGCCCAAGCGGACGGGCGGGCGCAAGGTCGCCTCCGTGCAGGAGCTCGTGCAGGTGCTGCACAACGAAGCGAAGGTGATCTGAGCATGGGCAACGTCCTGGTCGTCGCCGAGCACCTGCACGGCAAGTTCCCGAAGACCACGCTCGTCGGCCTGCAGGCGGGGAAGCAGGCCGCGACGCTGGTCGGCGGCAAGTGCCTCGCCGCGGTCCTCGGCAAGGGAATCGACGGGCTCGCCGCCGAGCTCGCCGAGTACGGCGTCGACGTGGTCGCGGTCGAGGGCGCCGCCTACGAGCACTACCTGGCCGACGCCTACACGGCCGCCGTCGCCGAGATCGTCGGGCGGAAAGACGTCGAGATGGTCGTCGGCGCCGCCACCGCCGTCGGCAAGGATCTCCTGCCGCGGGTGGCCGCCCGGCTCGGCGCCGGCATGGCCTCCGACGTCACGGCGATCGTCGATGCCCACACCTTCAAGCGGCCGATGTACGCGGGCAACGCGATCGCCACGGTGCGGATCGACGGCTCACCCCGCATCGTGTCGGTGCGGACGACGGCCTTCGACGCCGCGGTCAAGGGCGGCCAGAAGGGCACCGTCGAGAAGCTCGCGATCACGCCGGACGCCGCGCATGCGCAGGCCAGGTTCGTCGAGTTCGCCGAGACCAAGTCGGACCGCCCGGTCCTCACCGAGGCGAGAATCGTCTGCTCGGGCGGCCGCGGGCTCAAGAACGGCGAGAACTTCACGATCTACCTGGAGCCGCTCTGCGACGCGCTCGGCGCGGCGATGGGCGCCAGCCGGGCCGCGGTCGACGCGGGGTTCGTGCCGAACGACCTCCAGGTGGGCCAGACCGGCAAGGTCGTCGCGCCCGCGCTCTACATCGCCGTGGGCATCTCGGGCGCCATCCAGCACCTGGCCGGCATGAAGGACTCGAAGGTGATCGTCGCGATCAACAAGGACGAGGAGGCGCCGATCTTCCAGATCGCCGACTATGGGCTGGTCGCCGACCTGTTCAAGGCGGTGCCCGAGCTCACCGAGGAAGTGAAGAAGCTGAAAGGCGCGTGAACGTGCGCGCCCTGCCACGGGGCGTGTACCTCCAGCCGACGCTCCGGGTCGCGCGCTCGTTGCTCGGCAAGACGCTGGTGCACGACGGCCCCGAGGGCCGCACGGCGGGCCGCATCGTGGAGGTCGAGGCGTATCGCGGCCCGGCCGACCGCGCGGCGCACAGCTCGGGCGGCCGCCGCACGCCGCGCAACGAGGTCATGTATGGACCTCCGGGACACGCCTACGTCTACTTCATCTACGGCATGTACTTCTGCATGAACGCGATCTGCCAGCCGGCCGGCGTGCCCGAGGCGGTGCTGCTGCGCGCGCTCGAGCCGCTGGAGGGCATCGCGCTGATGCGGCGGCGGCGCGGGCTACCCGACGCGCCGGAGTGGCGCCTCTGCTGCGGCCCGGGTGCCCTCTGCCGGGCGCTCAGCATCACGCGGGCCGAGAACGGCGCCGATCTGGTCCGCGGCCCCTTGCGCATCGTCGACGCGCCGCCCGTGCCGGCCGCTCGGCTGGCCCGGACGGCGCGGATCGGCATCGCCTACGCGGGGGCGGACGCGGCGCGTCCCTGGCGGTTCCTCGTGCGCGGCAGCCCGGCGGTGTCCGGGCC
>VBLD01000200.1:9041-9436 GCA_005879205.1 Deltaproteobacteria bacterium | reverse complement strand
GATCGCGCCGCGATGGCGCGAGCACGTCGCCAGTAGTCTGCCGACTCGGAGGGGTCAATGGGTCTCTTCATCGTCCGTCACCGCCACGAGTCCGAGCGCTGCCCGGCCACCGACCCGTACATGTCGGACGACGCGAAGGTCCTCATACACGTGAGTTCAAGGATGAGTTGTACGGGATTCGGCAGCGAGTGAAATGGGGTCTTGTCGAACGTCGGCGACCGATGTAGCCGCCACCCATGCGCGATCCGGCCGGGCGATCCGTCGCCAGGCTCGTCCTCGCGGTGGCCGCCGCGGTGGCGGCCGGGGCGCTTTGCCCTCCTGCCGTCGTCGCGGCCTGGCCTCGCAACGCAGGGGTCCTTGTCCTCTCCGCGTTCCCGGCGGAGGGCGCGAAACTC
>VBLD01000200.1:0-8849 GCA_005879205.1 Deltaproteobacteria bacterium | reverse complement strand
GTCGCCGGCAGCACCTACAACATCGGAGACGTCGTCGTCCCCGATCACTGGACGGACGACCTGGAGCACTCCGCACCCCCTTATCCTCCGTACAGCGTGAACAGTAGCCTGTATTCGATTGCCCGGCGCCTCGCCGGAAACGTGGCCCTCGATCCGAATCTGTCCGTGGAGGATGAGGCCTGCACGGGGCTGCGTTTGACACCCAGCACGCCGATACGGGTCGACGATCCCGAGCTCCGGGTGAACCCCGGCGACGAGGGGCACAGCTCCGATCCCTACGGAGGTCGAGCGGTTCCGTGCATCGACCCGGGTGGCGATCTTCTCGGGTGTGCGGCGTGTGGCGCGCCGCCGGGGGTGCCGGACGTCGGAGGGGACCCCACGCCCTTCGTGGACCCGAACTTCTTTCTGGAGCTCTTCCAGTCGTTCGCTCCGGGCGCGGGCGGCAGCGCCGCCGTCGAGGACATGGAGACGGCCGCCGTCGCACGCATCGCCACCGAGAAGAGGATTCCGTTCATCGCCTTCCGCGGCGTGTCGGATGGGAGAGGGGATCCCCTCATGCTTCCACCGATTCCCTATCTCCAGTTCGTCGTCTACCACCAGCTCGCGGCCGACAATGCGGCCACCGCCACGCTGGCGCTTCTCGCGGCCTGGTGATCGGAGCCCCGACTGAGTACATTGGGAAGCGCGTAGCTCTTTCCACCGTCTGCCCGGGCGATGAGACGGGCTCACGGGTAGGAGCGTTTCCCGATGCTTGGACTCGAGGCGATACGGAGGACGCGGCGGCAGGCGCTCGGCGGTGTGTTCCTCCTCGGCGTAGCCGGCGTGTTCGTCCCCCCGTTGGCGCACGCGCACTTCATCCTGGTCACGCCGGATTCATGGATGTCGCAAGACAGTTTGGGACTTCCCGAGAAGCTCGGACCGTGCGGTGACGAAGGCGGTGGGACGCCGACCGGCAAGGTGACGGTGTTTCACCCTGGCCAGGCGATCTCGGTGACCATCGACGAAGTCATCTTTCATCCCGGTCATTACCGTGTCGCGCTGGCCGTCAACGACCGGAGCGAGCTTCCGGTGGAACCAACAGTGACGCCGAACGGCGGCGACCCGTGTGGCAGCGCGGCCATCCAGAATCCTCCGATGTTTCCTATTCTGGCCGACAAGGTGCTGCCGCATACGCAGGCTTTCGCGGGACCTCAGACCTTCAAGGTCAGGCTGCCGGCCGACGTCACCTGCACCAGGTGCACGCTGCAAGTTCTGGAGTTCATGTCCAGCCACCCCGCCCCTTGCTTCTACCATCACTGCGCGGACATCTCGATTCAGGCGGCCTTTGTCTCCACGACGTCCACGACGCCACCCACGGTGCCGGCGGGCGGGACCACCACCGCGACCCGTCCGTGTCCCACGCCGCGCTGCTCCGTGGAGGCGGTGGTACAGGGACCGGCGTGTGGGGCCGACACCATTCCCGAGGCGATCCGGCGCAAGCTCGAGCGCGCGCCGGAGCTGCTGGAGCAGGCAGAGACCAGTCATCCCGGGAAGGCGAGGGTGCTCCGCAAGAAGGCAAAGCGTCTCTTCGAGCGGGCGGGCAGCGCGGCGCTGCGGGCGAGCCGCGGGCAGAAGCCGAAGCTGTCAGCCGGGTGTGCCGCCTCGATCAAGGACACGACGGACCGGCTTGCGGGCGAGCTCTAGCCGGCCGATCCTCTCGTCCGTGGCCCACCCGGTGCGAAGCCGACCGCGGCCTCACCCCTCCCACCCGTACACGCACTTCAGCTCGAGGAACTCCTCGAACCCGATCTTCCCCCATTCCCGTCCGTTTCCCGACTGCCTGTAGCCGCCGAAGGCCGCGTTGAAGTCCGGGTGTGCGCCGTTCAGGTGCACGTTCCCCGCGCGGATCCGTCGCGCCACCGCGCGCGCGTGCTCGAGGTCCCCCGAGGACACGTAGCCCGAGAGCCCGTAGGGGGTGTCGTTCGCGACCTGCACCGCCTGCTCCTCGCTCTCGTACGGCAGGATCGACAGCACCGGGCCGAAGATCTCCTCGCGCGCGATCGTCATGTCGTTCCGGACGTCGCCGAACACCGTCGGCTGCACGAAGTAGCCGCGCGCGACTCCCTCGGGGCGGCCGGGACCACCGGCGGCGAGGGTCGCGCCCTCCTCCATGCCGGTCCGGATGAGGCGGTTCACCTTCTCGAACTGGGTCTTGTTGGCGAGGGGGCCCATCATCGTGCCGTCGGCCATGGCGTTGCCGACCTTCATCGCCTCGGCGACCGCCTTTGCGACCTGGAGCGCCGTGTCGTGCTTCCGGCGCGACACGAGCATGCGCGTCGGGGCGTTGCACGACTGGCCGCTGTTCATGAAGCAGCTCTGCACGCCGCCGCGAACCACCGCCTCGATGTCGGCGTCGTCGAGGACGATGTTGGCCGATTTGCCGCCGAGCTCCTGGGTGACACGCTTCACGGTCGGGGCGGCGTTGATCGCCACCTGGATGCCGGCGCGCGTCGAGCCGGTGAACGACATCATGTCGACGTCCGGATGCGTCGCCATGGCGGTGCCGACGGTGGGGCCGTCGCCGTCGACCAGGTTGAAGACCCCGGCCGGCACGCCGGCCTCGTGGAGGATCTGCGCCCAGAGGTGCGCGTTCAGCGGTGCCAGCTCGGTCGGCTTCAGCACCATCGTGCAACCGGCCGCGATCGCCGGCAGCACCTTGCACGCGATCTGGTTCACCGGCCAGTTCCACGGCGTGATCAGGCCGCAAACGCCGATCGGCTCGCGACGGAAGAGCGTCGAGCCCTGCACGGTCTCGAAGTCGTAGTCGGAGAGCACCTGGATGATGGTGCCGAGGTGCCCGAGCGGGGCCATCGCCTGCGCTGCCTTGGACAGCCAGAGCGGCGCCCCCATCTCGGTCGAGATCGTCTCGGCCATCTCGTCGAGGTGCGCCTGGTAGGCCGCCATGATGGCCTGGAGGAGCGCCAGCCGGTCTTCGCGCGTCGTTTGCGAGAAGGTCGTGAACGCGCGCCTCGCCGCCGCGACGGCGTCGTCGACGTCGGCCTTCGTGCCGAGCGAGATCGTCCCGCACGGCTCCTCGGTCGACGGGTTGATCACCTGGTGGTCGCGGGCGATCCGTTGATGTAGAACTTCCGGCAGTCCTTCATGGCGTCATCTCCTCCGACTCCCTACATCGCCCGGACGTCGACCCTCACGCAAGGCCCGGTCCCCCCGGGTGATCAGTCATCCGGGCGCCAGATGTGGAAGCCCGCGATCGCAAAGTGCCGGTCGAACGTCATCGCGACCCGACAGCGCGCCGCCTCCATGACCGCGAAGCTCACGGCATCGGCGTACGAGATGGGCTGATCCGCCAGCCTCGCCAGCCAGCGGCGGGCGACCAGGTGGTGATCGGCGGTGGCATGGACGAGCGAGACGAGGCGGCTCGCTTCGATGCGGTCGAGCATCGCCACTGCCGGCCGGATGCCCATGCGCACAAGGGCCAATCGGTGCACCTCGGCGAGGACGAGGTTCGTCGTGATGAGACCGGTGCCCCGCGCAACCGCCGCGTGCAGCATCCGCTCTGCCTCTGCATGCCTTCCGTCGCTCGCACTCGCGACGGCGAACCAGGCGCTGCTATCGACGAAGACGCGACTTGGCGCGCGCTCGCCGGCTGCGGTACGTCGGCTCATGTTCCGCCACGTAAGTCTCTTTCAGATAGTGATCGAAGTGCTCGCTCAAATCGGGCGGGAGACCGTCGAACATGCCGCTCAGCTCGAGGATGGGATCGTCGGTCGTCGGCCGGGTGAGCGCCCGGACGGCGAGGCGAATGGCGCGCGATTTCGTCCAGCCTCGTTCTTGAACCCAGCGCTCGAGGCGGGTGAGGTCGGCGTCGTCGAGGTACACCTGGACGGGCCGTCGCATGGTCGATTGATGTGCGCTTTCATGAATCATGTGTCAATCAGTTCATGAGAGCATCGTCCGCTCGAGCCCGAGCCGTTCGCGCCTCCCGTTCGAGCTCGCCCGCCGCCTGCCGATCGCATCCCGGCGTGGGCGACGTGGGTGCCCGTCTACGGGATGGGCTCGCTCGCGGACTACTGGTGGCTCGTGCTTCACAACCTCTGAGCGCTCATCGACGACGGGCTGCCCCGAGGACGAGCCATCCGCTCACGCCGAGCGTGAGCGCGGCGACGGCGGGCCACCGGGTGCCGCTCCCGGCAGCCGCGAACCAGAGCGCAGCCGTGAGGACGCTCGCGATCAGCAGCAGCGTCCCCGTCGCGCGCATGCCGGCGCTCGGCCTGGCCTGGCGGGGTAGGGACTCGGGGGGACTCCATGACGGCGCCGGCGTCCGCATCGCGCGTGGCGGCTCGGACGGTGGCGCGGGCAGGGTCGGCGCGGGCTCGGCTTTCGCCGGCGTCCACGGCTCGACGCCCGACACGTTCTCGTCGATCGGCGGCTCCGGCGTGGCGCGTGGCTCATCGGGCGCAGTCGGCGTCTCGGTCGCTGCGACAAGAGGGCTGGCCGACGGCGGCTCCTCGATCGGGGCGCGCCGCGCCGGCGGCGGGGGAGGCGCCGGAGAGACGTCGACGGAAGGAGCGGCGGCCGCCGGCCCGATCGCCACGTTGGCCTCGGCGGGCACCTCGGCCACTCGCAACCCGCGCGCCGCGAGCAGGCGCGTGAGTGCCTGCCGCAGCTGCTCGAGCCACTGCTGGATCGCCTCCGGCGGCGGCAGGTCGGGCGGGATGCGGTAACGCTCGGCGCGACCACCGTCGCCCCACCGGTCGGCGTGCGCGCGCAGGGCGAGGAGGCGGCGGTCCATGGGTGCACCCGGCGGCAGCTCGCGCACGTGCACGGTGACGTCCCGTCTGCCCGGTGCCAGCGCGACGTGACGGACCACGAGGTCGAGGACGCTCGGCGTGCGATCGGCGGTGACGCTGGCGGCCCGGCACTGGTCCATGGAGGCCTCCAGGCCATAGGCGATGCCGAGCACCACAACCCACACTGCGCCGTCCGCGACGCGCCGCAGGGCCGCGACGTCGCAGGTCCGATCGAGCCGGACGCGCTCGGTGGTCAGCCGGACGCCCTGCGCCTGGAGCTGTCGGGCCAGGGGAGGTGCGACGACGTCCGCCAGCACGCGCCACTCCCGCTCGGCGTCGTCCGTCACTCCGACGAAGAAGAGGCGGAGGTCACCCGGCATGGTCCCAAAAGGCGAGCGTCACGGTCGGCCGCTACACCGGGAGGCCGTCGCACACAAGGTGGCGTGCCGACGCTCGCTCACGGGTCGAGGCGGCTCACCTGGACCACGTCCGATCCCGTCGGCAGGACGACGAGGGTCCCGTCCTCGCCGAGCACCAGCCCGTGCGGCGGCACGGCCTCCACGTCGCGCCGGAAGATGCGCCTCAGGACCTCGTTGTCCGGAGGCGGGGTGAAGTGGGTGAGCACCAGGAGCCGCACGCCCGCCGTCACGGCCTCGCGGGCGACGTCGGCCGGATCCGAGTGATAGGACGGGATGTCGCCGAGGATCTTCGCGACCCGCGATTCGCCCGTGTCGCGCGCGGCCTCCTCCATGATGCGCACCAGGGCGTTCGCCTGCGCCTCGTGCACGAGGACGTCCGCGCCGCGCGCCTGGGTCACGAGATTCGGACACGGGCGCGTGTCGCCGCTCACGACGACCGACCGGCCGCCGTAGTCGAACCGGTAGCCGAAGGCGGGCTTCACGGGATCGTGCGCGACCGCGAACGCGGTCACGACGACCCCATCCTCGTCGAGGATGCGGGCGGCATCGGCACCCTCGAGCACGACGGGCATGGCGGCCATGGTGGAACGTTCGGGGGGCAGCAGGGCGGCGCCGTGGTGCGCGATCCGGAAGCGGGTGTCGTCGGCGTATGCCTGGGTGAAGCCGCGCACGACGTCGGTCACACCGGCGGGTCCGTAGACGCGCAGCGGGCCCGGCCGGCCGGCCGCCCAGGTCTGCAGGTTGAACTCCCCGAGCTCGCCGATGTGGTCGGAGTGGAAGTGCGTGAGGAAGACGGCCCCGACGGCCTCGCCACGCACGCGGCGGAGCGCGAGGGTCCGCCAGCTCCCCGGCCCCGTGTCGACGATCCACAGGTGACCGCCGGCGAAGACGGCCGTGCAGGCCTCCGCCCGTTCGCGGGACGGGATCGGCGACGACGTCCCGCAGAGGAGAACGCGGAGCGCGTCGGGGGCGAGGAGGGCGGACGTGTTCCGTCCGATCCGCCGGCGGGCGATGCGGCTGACCAGTGCGTCCTGGACCGCTCGCGAGCGGAGCGCCAGCGCGCTCGCCACGATGACGCCGACGGCGAGCGCGAGCAGGACCCAGACGATGCGCCTCACGCGTCCTCGGGAGGGAACGGGCGGTTCAGCGCCGGCCGCGGCGGCTCGCGGCAGTCCGGGGTCGAGCCCGCCAGCGCCACGTGGTCCGCGAAGAACGGCAGGATCCCCGCCCGGGCGAGGACCGTGTCGAGCCGCGCGCTGCGACTCTCGACGTAGCGGGCGAGGAGCGTCGCGCGCGCGTCGCGCAGAAAGTCCGTCGCACGTACGGCGACGCGCGCGCCGTGCTCGAAGACGACGTCGGCGACCCCGTCGACGCACGCGCGGCTGACCCAGGGGAGGTAACGCTTCCCGAGCTCGGCGAGCATCGCGGCCAACGTGTCCGGCACGGCCGTCGCGTCGTCCCAGGCTCCGAACTCCTGATCCTCGGGCTCCAGCAGGCGGTGCGTGTGCTGCACGACGGCGGGGCCGTCCGCCTCCACCCAGCGGCGGCAGAGCGGGTCGTTGACGAAGTGCGCCGCGTTGCCGCCGAAGAGCGCGAAGTCGGCGATCGACGGGCGTCCTCCGAAGAGGAAGGGACCGCGAGCGAGATGCGCTCCGAGAACGCGAAACCACGGCCGGAGGACGTCGTCGACCCAGTGCTGGATGGTGTCGGCGGTCACCCCGAGGGGTGGACAGCTGCCCCGCACGTGCGCGCCGACGCCGGCGTACGCCTGATCGCACGCCACCGGCATCTGGACGGCGATGTCGCGCGCGAGCTCGAAGCCGCCGACGGTGTGGTTCTCGGGGAAGTACCAGCGGCTCCCGACGGCGGGCCGGTAGAGCCACTCGTCGGCGGCGTCCTCGAGCACGTAGCAGAGGAAACGCTGCACCGGGTCTGCCGGGAGGACCGACGGCTCGGGATGGCGGAGCTCCAGGTGGTGGATCATGGCCGTCGAGTCCCACATGAACTCGCCCGCGGGCGTCTGCACCACCGGCACGCCACCCGGAAAGCCCGCCGCCATGGTCTCCGGGCTCACGCCGGGAAAGCGGCGGAACAGCCAGGGAATGCCCTTGTAGTCGAGATAGCCGGTCATCTTGCGGGTGAAGTATGACTGCATCATGCCGTGGACGCGGTAGGCGTTCGGTCGCATCGAGACGCTCCTCAGAAGAGGCGCGCGCAGCCCGTTTCCGCCAGCAGGGCGTCGACGGTGCGCCGAGCGTCCGCGGCGAGCGCGGCCCGGCCCTCGCGCAGCCACTGCAAGCACTTCCGCTGGTACGGGAACGGCCGCTGCAACCACGAACGTCCGTCGATACGGTATTCGACGCGGTCTGCGCCCCGCTCGAGCGCTTCGGCGTTGGCGAGGAGGAACGGCACGTACACGCGGCCGACTTCCGCCAGCAGCGCGCGCAACGTGTCCGGGACGTCCTCGCTGGAGAGCCAGTCCGCGTCGGCCGGCTCGAGGCCCGAGAGGTCCTCGACCAGGTCCACCCAGGCAACGACACGCGGCGCCACGCGGAGCGCGATGTCCGCCGGCGTCGGGTCGAAGAGGGCGAGCTGGGTGAGCTGCCCGTACAGGGCGAAGTCCGATGCGCCGGGCCGGCCGCCCATCACGAAACGCCAGCGGGTCAGGTGGGCGTCGAGCAGCGCGAGGAGACGCCGGTAGCTCTCCTCGATGACCGGGGCGGTCGTCTCGTTCGAGCCCACCACGGCGAGCCGAGCGATCTGTCGCTCCGAGAAGTCCTTGCCGAGCGAGACCGCGTGGTCTTCGGGCATGTTGGTGCGGAACCAGCGGGGGAGGATCGCCGCGGCGCGCCCCGCGTCCGGGGCGAACGCCCAGCGATAGTGGAACATCGGCTTCGTCAGCCACTCGTCGGCGTAGTCCTCGAGGAGGGCGTCCAGGAACGCCATCGCCGGATCGGGGGGAACGACGGAACGGCCGCGGTGCGAGCCCTCGAGGACGCGGATCAGCGGCGTCGAGTCGACGCGCGCCTCGAGCGCGCCGTCGTCGCCGGGCAGGATGAGACGCGGGAGGAGGGCGACGCGCGGCTCCGGAAGCCCGCGGCTCTCGGGAGAGCCCGGGAGCACCCACGCATGGGGAATACGCCGGTAGCGCAGCACGGCGCGCAGCTTCCGGCTGTACGGAGAGCCGGGTACCCCGACGATGGTCAGATGGATCATCGGCTCGACGGGCAGTTGCGCACGCTGCGGTCGTTTCCGTCAAGGGCGGCGGCACCTCGACGCGCAGGTACCAATTGCATACCCAATGTTCCGGAATTAGGGATGGCGGCATGATGATCCCCGTGGGATGGCGTCGCCGGCAGAAGTGCCGACCCATGGGGGCCACCGAGCTGATGGTCGACGTGTCCAACCCGCGTCACCCGAGCCGTTCCGAGGCCGTCAAGATGCTCGTCGACTCAGGGGCTTCCTGGTCGGTCGTGCCGGCGACCATGCTCCGGCGGCTCGGCATCCGCCCTCTTCGCGTCGAGACCTTCGACCTGGCCGACGGGACCGAGGTCCAGCGCGCCGTCGGCAGCGCCGAGTTCGGGGTCGCCGGGCGCCGGGGCGCTTCCATGGTCATCTTCGGCAAGCGGGGCGATGCGTG
>VBLD01000199.1 GCA_005879205.1 Deltaproteobacteria bacterium | reverse complement strand
CTGTTTCGATGTGACTCCCGATGGCCTGTACGACGCGAATATGGAGGCCTGTTGCGGCTGCGGCGTGTGCGAAGCGGTGTGTCCCGTGGACAACTGCGTCACGATGGTCAACGAGGTGGAGTTCCGCGATAACGCGAGTCAGTGGGAGATGTGGAAGAAGGACAAGGGAGCCTACCAGGAGTGGCTGAAGGGAAAGATCGAGCATCGCCCGGAGCGATCCCACGGGTTTCGATACCGTGGGCAGTATGAAGAGCAGACCCCCGAGATGCTGAAAATCGCTCGAGAAGGTTAGGGAGAGTCCCGATGGCGCACGCGGTAGCGGCTCTCGACCAACAGACCGAGAAGACGGCCCTCATTACGGGGAGCGAGGCCATCGCCGTGGCCTGCAAGCTGGCCGACGTCGACGTGATAACGGCGTATCCAATTCGGCCGTACGATACCGTGATGCAATACGTGGCCAAACTTGTGGCGAACGGCGAATTCGACTGCGAGTACATCGTGGCCGAGAGCGAGCATTCGCAGTTTGAAATCGTCAAACATGCTTCGGCAGTCGGGGCTCGGGTGTTCAGCGGCAGCAGTGGCGTGGGCTGGATGTACGCGTTCGAGGCGCTCACCGTGACGCCCGCGTTGCGCATCCCCATGGTGGTCATGGTGGGCAATCGGGCGCTGGATGACCCGGGAGCCTTCGGCGTCGAGCATAACGACGCACTCGCCGTACGCGACCTGGGTTGGCAACTGGTCTGGGTGGACAGCGCGCAGGAGGCACTGGACACGGCGCTCATTGCATATCGGGTTGCGGAGGACCGGCGGGTCTTTCTGCCGTGCGCCATCAGCTGCGATGGGGCCTTCCTGACGCACTCGCAGGCGCTGGTCAGAATCCCGTCGCAGGACAAAGTCGCGGCCTTTCTCCCGCCCTACAATCGCGGCGATCTCCTCCTGCATCCCGACAATCCCATTACGGTCGCACCACAGGCCAACGAGGACTGGCTCATGGAGATCCGCCGGCAAACGGCGGCGGGAATGGAGCGCTCCTACACCGTCATCCGCGAGGCTTACGCCGAATTCGACAAGATCTTCGACCGAAGCTACGGGAACCCATTCTTCGAGGAGTATGAGACACAGGATGCGGATGTCGTGCTCGTGGGTATGGGGACGCTCTCGACGCCGGTGAAGGTCGCCATCCGACAGATGCGACGGGAAGGCAAGAGGGTCGGCTTCGTACGCGTGCGTTGGTTCCGCCCGTTCGCGGCCGAGGAGCTGGCCAAGACGCTCGGACGCTTCTCCGCGGTCGGGGTCATCGACCGCGACTTTTCGCTCGGCTCGCCCTACCTCGGCGGCGTGCTGGCGACGGAAGTTCGGGCGGCCATGTATCCAGCCACCAAACACCCGCCTGTCCTTGGATTCATCTGCGGGCTGGGGGGGCGCGAGGTCACAGTGCCCGATGTGCGGAGGATGAGCCAAATCATTTATGACGCTGCCGAAGGACACCCACAACCGCCGACGCAGTGGATCGGACTTCGCGAATAACAAGTCGGTACGGGAGAAGTAAGATGACAGCAATCGGGACTGTAGAGACGCCGCCGATCCCAAAGCTCGATCCATTCAAAGGGGTGAAGAAGCTCCCCCTCGAGGAATTCTTCACGTCGGGCCACCGGACGTGTCAGGGCTGCGAGTCGGCTCTGGTCATGAAGATGATGGCCAAGGCCGCGGGTCCCCGAACGATCGTGCTGGGAAGCACCGGGTGCATGTACGTGGCGAACACGACGTACTACAGCACATCCTGGGTCATCCCGTGGATGCACACCCAGCTGGGCAGCAGCGGCTCGGCGGCGATGGGGTCGGCGGCGGGGCTGAAGGCGCAGATGCGCAAGGGGAAAATGAAGAGCGAGCCCATCAATGTGATCGCGTTCTGCGGCGACGGCGGTGGCGCCGACATGGGTCTGTCGGCCATCTCCGCGGCCCTGACTCATCCCGACTACAACCTGCTCATCCTGATGTACGACAACGAGTCTTACGCCAACACCGACATTCAGCTTTCCGGCAGTACCCCCTACGGCGCGCACACCACGTTCAGCCCCCCCGGTAAGATGAAGCGCATCATGCACCATCGTTGGAAGAAGAACATGGCCGGCATGCTGGCAGCCGGTCATCCGACGTGCCGGTACGTCGCCACCATGTGCATGTCTTACGGTTTGCAGGGCATGAATTGCGTGCGCAAGGCGCTGTCCATTGGTGGGCCGACATTCATCCACTCGCTCGACCCGTGCCCGAAGGGTTGGGACTATGATCCCATCCTCTCGCACGAGTTGGGCGAGTTGGCGGTAGCGACCGGGATCTGGCCCCTCTACGAGGTCGAAACGGGGGTGGTCAAGCTGTACGGGAAGACGAAGCAGATCGCCGAAGGCCAGTCCGGTCGGCTCCCGGTCCGCGAGTACCTGCTCAAGCAAGGGAGATTCGCGCATTTCACAGAGGAGGATATCGAGTATTTCCAAGGTAAAGTGGACGAGATGTGGGAGAGATGGCTGATTCCGGGTGTGATCCCGCTCCGAAAAGAGGTCCACGCCGAGAAAACAGCCGCTTGAGGGACTGGTGGGGCGGCCGTTGATCCCCGAGGCTTGGGCTGGTGTCCCCGAAGCGACGGGAGGTTCACCATGGCCGTAGCGAGCGCAAGCGTAACATCGCCGGAACCGCGTCCCTTCAACCGCTGGCTCATCCTGACGGCCAGCGTGATCAGCATGGTGGCGGTAGCGAATTTCCAGTACGGCTGGACGCTTTTCGTACCACCGCTCCAGGAGCACCTCAGGCAGGAACAACCCCTCATCCAGGTCACTTTCACCATCTTCGTCCTCCTGGAGACCTGGCTGGTCCCCTTCGAGGGTTGGCTGGTGGACAAGTTCGGCCCGCGGCTCCTGGTGATGCTTGGGGGCGCCCTGGCGGGGCTCGGCTGGGTCGAGAGCGGGAGGGCCGAGTCCCTGACCGCTCTCTATCTGTCCTACGCGCTTGCCGGGCTAGGCGCCGGCGTCGTCTATGGGACGGCGATCGGTAGCGCCGTGAAATGGTTCCCCGACCACCGCGGGCTCGCCGCGGGACTGACAGCCGCAGGGTTCGGCGCCGGTTCCGCTCTCACCGTTTCACCGATTGCCAACATGATCAGCACGGCCGGTTACCAGGCGGCCTTCATCAAGTGGGGGATCATTCAGGGAGCCGTCGTCGTGGTGGCAGCCTTGTTTCTCAAGGCCCCGCCCGCCGGGTGGATGGCAGGGGCCTGGGCGAAGGGAGCGCGTGGCGAAGAGGTGAAGAGGCGTCAGGGCGCCGTGGACTTCACTTCCGCCGAGATGGGGGCCACGCCGCAGTTCTGGCTGATGTACCTGATGATGACGCTGGTCGCGACGGGCGGCCTGATGGCCGTCGCTCAGCTCAACCCCATGGCTGTCGACTTCAAGGTGGACAAGGTCCCCGTCCGCTTCTTGTGGATCACGTTGCCGGCGCTGCAGTTCGCGCTCTCGGCGGACCGCGTGGTCAACGGTCTCTGCCGCCCTTGGTGGGGTTGGGTCTCCGACCACATAGGCCGTGAGAAGACGATGACGCTGGCGTTCGGCCTGGAAGCACTGGCCATTCTCGTGCTCATTCAATTCGCCCATCACCCGTTGCTCTTCGTCGTCTTCAGCGCCTTCACCTTCTTCGGTTGGGGCGAGATCTTTTCGCTGTTCCCGGCTCTCTGCGGGGACTTCTTTGGCCGCAAGCACGCCACGGCGAACTATGGGTTCCTCTACACGGCCAAGGGTACGGCGTCCGTCTTCGTGCCGATCGGGTCCGCGCTGGCAGCGGGCAAGGCCTTCGACTTCCGCGCGGACATTCTGCTCGTGCTGGGCGGCGTCCTGGCGATGTTCGTGCTCTTCCTCGCTCCCACGGTGCTCCGCCTGGAGCTGGGCCGAAGGACGAAGAGCCTCCTGCTCGCGGTGGCCGGCGCTCTGATCACGTACGGCATCGTCCTCACGGTGGTTCCCAAGGTTTGGAGTCCCTTCGCCGCTACGTTCACCCTCCCGAAGATCGGCTGGGCAGGCGTCTTCGGAGTCGCCGTAGCCTTCGATCTGATCGCAGCCGTGCTCGCCTTCTTCGTCCTGCGGCGCATGAAGGTGCCGACCACGCGCATGCTGGCCATTCCCGTGGCGCCCCAGCCCATAGGCAAAGGAGGATATACTCCCCGTGCGATACGCGCGGGGACGGGAAGCTAAAGCCCTCATCGCACGGCAATGCCTACTTCGATCCTGAGCGCGATGGGATTCCGCCGGCAAGTGTTTGGGCAGAGCAAGGCTGAGGTGTGGCGGGAATTGTGCAACCTACCAGGAGCCGCCAAGCCGCAGTACGTAGGCCACCCTACGTCACCCTCGTGCGATCGTGCCGTGCCGTGCAAGCGCGCGAAGTTGCAGGCGATGGTGCTTGTGAGTCAGACAAGGAGGACGCCTCGGAGTCGTCAGCAGCGAGCGCCCTCTTTCCCTCACACGTCGCCATGCAGCGCGCACAGCGTCGGCGGCGGCGCTTGCAAGCTTGGTAGCCGTTAACCGCTGATTCGGCCACGGGTTCGCCGCGTCGCCGAGCGATCCGGCCGCACGCAGCGTGGCGACCGCTCCGTCACGCGGCATGGAACGCGGTACGGAAGTTGCGTTGCCGCATGCGCAGAGCGCCCGCATGCGCAGAGCGCCGACGAGTCGGCAGTGCAGCTGGCTCGGGCGCCGAACGAAACGGAGAATGAGCATGGCAAACGCACGCAGGACGAGGGGACTCGTCGTAGCGGGATCGACCGCGCTCCTACTCACGCTGAGTGGAACCGCGCGGGCCCACCACAAGTCCCAGCCGATCTTCTGCCGCAACTCCAGCGGCCAGGTATTCCTCAGGAGCGCCTGCAAGAAGGGCGAACAGCAGGTCGACCTGTCTCAGCAGCAGGGACCGCAGGACCCGCAGGGAACGCAGGACGCGTCGGGAACGCAGGGATCGCCCGGAGCGCAGGGGGTGCCAGGACCGCAAGGACCACCGGGACCGCAGGGGCCGCCGGGACCCCCGGGCCCCCCGGGACCGGAGTGCGTACCCGGACTGCCGGGTGACCCTTGCCTATTGGGAGTGCCGGCTTCGCGAGGTCCACGAGGTCCCATAGGTGACAAGGGAGACGTAGGGCCTGCGGCTCCCGCGGGTCTTCCAGGCAAGCCCGGCCCCGCCGGACCTCAGGGTCCAAAGGGTGACAAGGGTGACAAAGGTGATCCGGGTCCCGCGGGCCCTTCAGGACCTGTGGGTGCCCCTGGTCCCAAGGGCGATCGCGGATCCAAGGGCGATCCCGGACTCAACGGTGCGCGCTGTTGGGACAAGAACGGCAACGGCCAGTGTGATCCTGAAGAGGACGCCGATCATGACGGCGCGTGCACGGTGCTGGACTGCCGTGGTCCGCAAGGCCCGAAGGGGGACTCCGGACCGCAGGGGCCGAAGGGCGACAAGGGTGATAAGGGCGACAAGGGCGAGAAGGGAAACCCCAGCGTCGTCCATGTGGAGACCCTGACGCTGCCCAGCGGCGCGCCTACCATCCCGAACGACGGGTCAGACGTGACGGTAGGGAGCTACGCGTTCGATGCCGGGACCTACGTGATCAACGGCAAGATGTTGTTCTCGAACGGTAACGGGAAGCCTCACTCCGTGCGGTGCAGCCTCTATATGATCGATGCGGGTAACAATGTTCTCGACTCCGACATGACCGCGATCTCCGTTCCAAACGGGACAGGGAACACTCCCGGCGCTGCGGCGGCGTCGTTCATGGTTGCCCACAGCTTCAGCGTTCCCGTGGCCGCCACGTTCCACTGCCAGCGGATCGACGGCAACGCAGGTTCCACGTCGGTCTTAACCGTCAAGCTCGCGGTCGTGACGGTCGATCCCGTCACGCAGTGAGTTCACCAGGCTGCGGGGGGCGAGAGCCCCCCGCAGCGAAACGTTGAACATGTTCGCTCCCCGAGGGCTAAGTGGCGCTCGCCGTCGCGGCCGGACGCGTCGGACCATCCATCTCGTGTCCTTCGCGCTTCGGCTCGACCGTCTCCCCGTCCTCATCCTCGATGTCGAGATCTAACGGCCGTGGCGGCGGGCTCCTCGACCGCCCGCCACCACGCACGCCGATGCTCCTTTACGCCCGCCGGAGCTGTCCGAGGGTCCGGCGACTCCGAGCATCACCGGGTCGCATCGATCCGTGCCGCAACGAGGGCGGCGAATTGCTCGAGATCGGCGAGTTCACCGAGCGCGTCGTAGGCCCGGTCCTAGTTCACGGTGGCGTAGCAATGCGCGAGCACGTTGCGGAAACCAGTCCAGGCGGCGAGGCGTTCGGACAGGTCACGTTCGAGCAGCCCGCCGTCGGCAAGCCTGCGGAAGGCCTCCTGGTAGGTGGCTGGCGGGGCCAGCCCGGCGTCCGCACCGAGGTGCATGGCAAGATCCACCGCCGCCTGCGCGGCAACGTAGAGCGCACGGAGCACCATGTGATGCGTATCGCGGACCGTGTTCAGCTCGGCGCGGCGGCTGCTGGCGCTGTTCGACGAGGGCGGTCACGGGGGTGGTCGCTCCGCCGTGACGTCGCGGCGCAAGCGGAGCGCGTGAGCTGCCCAGTCACGGTGCAACACCGTGCGATGGGTAGCTCAACGGCCGCGCTGCAGCCAGTATTCGCGAAAGGCACGTAGGCGGGGCAATGTCTCCCGGTCCCTGACCCGGTTCGCCGCGGCTTTGCTCGCGATGATGTCGTCCAAGTGGCACACGGGGAACCCCTCGACATCGACATGGCGCCTCCAGGCATCCGCGAACGTCTCGATGCCGTCCGGAGCAAAGACCAGGTCCACGTCGAAGGGGCCGTTCTTGAGCTGGACGAAGTCCTTCCCACGCTCGATGTCGGCCGCGTCCGCGTGCGTCAATGCGAATCCCAGCTCTCGGAGTGCCGCCACGATGGCCCGCCCGTTGACGGCGCTCTTCTCGACGAATAGGTCTGCATCCTGCGTCGTATCCGGGAAGCCGAGGAGAATCGCGCCCGACTTCCCGAGGAAGAGGTACCGCACGCAGTGGCGGGCGAAGGCGTCGCGGATCTCCTCCGCCTGCGCGTAGTCAAACTTCGCGCCCATACCCGAGCCAGCTCGGCAGATGCGCCTCGCACCACGCCCGGTACGCCGCCATCGAGTCGAACGCACGATAGCGCGCGTCGTCGAGTACCGGCTTGTAAGTGGAGATGAAGGCATAGCGCAGACGCGTCCGCAGCGGGCGACGCGCAGCCGCCTCGAACTCGGCCTGCCACTCACGAAGCTCCTCGGGCGTGGGCTCCATGAACGGGCACGCTAGAGAAACGGAAGCGAGGTGTCCAGCTGGTACATGGCTGCAGGCGTCTTACGCGCTCCCGGTTAGCCCCGGCGCCTGCGGTCAGCGAGGCCACGACGCAAGTAGCAGGGGCCCGAGGCGCTTCCCCGAGGAGGCGCGCGGTTTGGTCTTGCCCCCGCCCGGGTAGACACGCTGAGTTACGCCTGCGCCTGCTCCAGCGCCGGGGCTGCGAGTACGCGATCAAGGTCGGCTTCTGGACGTGGGTCGGGCTCAAGGCCCGGGTCG
>VBLD01000077.1:3200-15965 GCA_005879205.1 Deltaproteobacteria bacterium | reverse complement strand
CCTGTTCGCGTGCAGCTCCTGAACAGCCGGCCTCTGCTGGGATGCGCTATACAGCACACTACTGGTCAACAACACGACGCGGTTCACGGCGCGGGCCGACTAACTAAGGGGCGGCGGCGAACGACGGGTCGCTTCCCAGTGCTGGCCGTCGTGCATTAGAGTAGTCGTATGAAGGTCGTCACCGGACGAGTCGTGGAAGGGAAAGTCGTGCCGGAGGCCCCCGGACTTCCCGAAGGGGCGCTGGTTACTATCGTCGTGGGAGATGCCGACACGTTCGAGGTCACGGCCGCTGAAGAGCTGCTCCTCACCGAGGCATTGGAGGAAGCCGACCGGGGTGACGTCGTCCCCGCCGAGGAGGTACTCGCTTCGTTGCGCCGGAGGGGATGACACGCCGGTCGCTGCGGATCGAGTTCACGCGTCGGTCGTTTCGCCAAGTAGAGAGGAGGCCGCGCGCTGGTGGAGGGAGAATCGCCCGGCCGCACCGCAGGCAGAGTTAGTGAAGAGCTGGCGCGCGCACTCGAGATAGTTGCGCTTCAACCGGCCATCGGCGCGAAGACGTCCAGCCGGAGGCTGCGCCGGGTCCGGCGAGTCCTCTTGCCACGCATCCAGTATCACCTCTACTACCAGGTCGATGCACGCACGCGGCGGCTCGTCGTGATCGCGTTCTGGCACGCGCAGCGAGGTACGTTTCCGCAGCTGTGATCGCTTCCGGCGACTCCCCTTCGGGTTGTGCGGGGGCAAAGGCGCCTCGCATCGGCGCTCTCCGCACTCTCTTCGCCATCCTCGCGCTCGCCGCCGCCGTGCGCGTCGCGAACCTCGCCCTCATGTCCCGCCTGCCGATCGCCGACTTCCAGCGCGCGTGGCAGGAGTCCGACATGGCGTTCAACTGGACGTGGTCGGGCCGCATCCTCGCCGGCGACGTCCTCGGACGCGACACGGTGTACGAGTACACCGACTGGATGCAGAGCATGGCGCCGCTCGACACCTGGCAGCGCTGGTGGGGCGGGCAGCACATCTTCTATCAGGCGCCGCTCTACCCTTACACGCTCGCCGGCATGCGGCTGGTGGCGGGCGACGGGTTCTGGAGCGTCGGCCTCTGCCAGGCGCTCCTCGGGGTCGCCAGCGTGGCGCTCGTCTTCCTGCTCGCCGCGCGTCTCTTCGGAGGCGCGGTACCCGCGATCGCCGCGGTCGGGGCGGCGCTCTACGGCCCGTTTCTCTTGCACGAGCCGTTCCTCCTGCGCGACTCGCTCGCCGTCACCACCTCGCTCCTTCTCCTCTGGTGCCTCGTCCGCTCGGGCGACTCGGTGGCGCGCTGGCTCGTCGCGGGGATGCTGTTCACGCTCGCCGTGCTGGCCCGCGAGTCGGCGCTCCTCTTCGGCCCCTTCGTCGCGCTCTGGATGGTCCAGCGGTTTCGCGCCCAGCCGCGGCTTCTCGGGCGCGTCGCGCTCGCGTTGGTGGCCGGCTGCGCCGCCGGGTTCGCGCCGCTCGTCGCCCGCAACGTGGCGGTCGGGGCGCCGCCGCTCTCGTTCTCCACGCGCGCCATCGAGATCTTCCTCGACGGCAACGCCGTCGACAGCGGCCTCGTCGGCCTCAAGATCCCGGCTGCCACCCGCACGGTCCTCGAGCAGGCCGACGGCCACCTCGGACGCGCCGTCCGCTCGACGCTGGCGACGTACGGCGGGGAGTGGCGGCGACTCGTCGCCAACGAGTGGTTCAAGCTGCGGGCGGTCTTCGCGCGCTACGAGGGGATGGACGACGTCAACTGGTACTACTTCGTCGACCGCTCGCCGCTGCTGCGCTTCTCGCTCCGCTACGACCTGGTGCTGGCGCTCGGCGTGCTCGGGCTCTGGCTCGACCGACGGAACGCCGGCCGCCACCGCCTCCTCTGGTACTTTCTGCTCGCGGCGGTGGGCGGCCTGATGTACGGCACGATCGTCGGACGCTACCGCTTGGCCATGACCGCCGTGCTGATCCTCTACGCTGCCGTGGCCGTCGACTGGCTCGCACGCGAGCTCGCCGCGCGCCGCTGGCGAGCCGCCGTCCCGGCCGTCCTCGCGGCGATCGCGCTCGGGATCTTGTCTGCCCACCTTCTGCCGTCGGCGGAACGCCTGCAGCGCTATCGCCCCGACGAGTTCCACATCGCCGCGCGCTCCTACTACGACGGCGGCGATCCGGCGCGCGCCTTCGACGAGCTCGCGAGCGGCCTCGAGACGGCGCCCGCCGGGCCGGATCAGCCGACCTTGCCCCCGCGCTACGACAACCTCCTCGCCCTTCCCTTCGTGCGGGTCGCCCACGAGCTCGGTCGCGACCGCGACGCGGCGACCGAGCTCGAGCGGCTCGCGGCTGCCCATCCGGCCGACGGCTCGATCGAGCAGCTGCTCGGCTTCGTCTATCGCGACGGGCTCGGCAAGGCCGACGAGGCCGACCGTCACTTCGCGCGCGCCGCGACCCTGGGCGTTCAGTAGGCCACCGCCGCGTCTCTCGCGGTGCGCCGACGCTTCCGGTAAGGTGTCACATGGCTCGCGACCGCCCGATGACCGACGACCTCCTCCTCGCGGCGCTCCGCGATCGCGTGCGGGCGCTCGACCACCGCACGACCGAGCTCGGGAGGCATCTTTGACCTGCCCGGCCTCGAGCGCCGCGCGGCCGAGCTGAGCGAGCAGGCGGCCGCCCCCGACTTCTGGAAGGACGCGGAGAAGGCGCAGGCCATCGGCCGCGAGACCGCCACCGTACGGGACGCCATCGAGCGCTGGCGGCGGCAGCGCGAGGGGACGGACGAGGCCCAGGTCTTCCTCGAGCTCGCCGAGGAGGGCGCTCCGGAAGCGCTCGCCGAGCTGGCGGCGAAGGTCGAGGAGGTGGAGCATGGGCTCGCCGAGCTCGAGCTCCGGCGGCTGCTCGGTGGCGAGCACGACGGCGGCAACGCCATCGTCGAGATCCACCCGGGCGCCGGGGGACTCGAGGCACAGGACTGGGCGGAGATGCTGCTGCGCATGTACCTCCGCTGGTGCGAGCGCCGCGGCTTCCGTGCCGAGCTGGTCGAGTTCCAGCCCGGGGAGGGGGCGGGCCTGAAGAGCGCCACCTTCACGGTCGAGGGGGCGTACGCGTACGGCTACCTGAAGGCCGAGGCGGGCATTCACCGGCTCGTCCGCATCTCGCCCTTCGACGCCAACGCCCGCCGCCACACCTCGTTCGCCTCGGTGTTCGTCTTCCCCGACATCGAGGAGGAGATCCAGATCGAGGTGCGCGACGAGGACCTCCGGGTCGACACCTACCGCTCGAGCGGCGCGGGCGGACAGCACGTCAACAAGCCCGACTCGGCGGTCCGCCTGACGCACCTGCCGAGCGGCATCGTCGTCGCCTGCCAGAATGAGCGCTCGCAGCACAAGAACAAGTCGACGGCGATGAAGGTCCTGAAGGCCCGCCTCTACGAGCTCGAGAAGCAGCGCCAGCAGGAGAAGATGTCCGAGCTCACCAAGGGCAAGAAGGAGATCGGCTTCGGCCACCAGATCCGCTCCTACGTGCTCCAGCCCTACCGCATGGTGAAGGACCACCGCACGAGCACCGAGGTCGGCAACGCCGACGCCGTCCTCGACGGCGACATCGACGTGTTCATCGAGGCCTACCTGCGCCAGCAGGCGGCACCCGCCGCGCGGGCTGCGCCGGGGCCGGCGACGCCCGCGGAGCGGTAGCCCGGCGCGCTGGCATCTACTCGCGGTCGCCGCCGCGGCGGTGCTCGTCTACCTCGACGCGTTCCGGAACGGTTTCGTCTGGGACGACGTGTCCCTGGTCCTGAAGAACTCCGCGATCCCCGGCTCGGAGGCGGTGCGCCGCAATCTGGAGATCGTGCTCGGCCGGCGTCCCGGCGCGCGCCCCGAGCTCGGGCCCTGAGCGTCAGCGGGCCAGGCGTCGGATCGCGACGTCGGCCAGCACCAGCGCGAGCGCGAGCGGGACGAGCAGGCCTGCGAGCGGTACGCTGCGCCGGCCGACGCCGGGGCGCGCGGCGACGACCTCGGCCGGGCGCGGATCGACGCGACCGCCGGTCAACGCCGCGGCCCGGGCGAGGAGCGCGAGGTTCGGCCCGCGGGCCCGGAGCTCGTGCCCACTCGGAGAGCGGGCGGGGACGAGGAGACGCAGCGGCTCCTCGCCGGCCGCCGAGACGAGCCGGCAGATGTGCACCCCCGGCGCGAGCCCCGGGACGACGGCGGCGAAGGCGCGCCGTCCGACCGGATGCAGCGGCACCTCGCCCGCACCGGCGAGACGGAGCGCGAAGGGGCCCGCGGTGTCGGCGCCCGTCTCGAGGCGGATGAGCGCGCCGTCGTCGAGCCGGCGCGCCTCGAGACGCCGGTCCGAGGGGCGAGCGGGCGGAATGGCCCAGAGCAGGAGCTGCGACCAGAGCTTGGCGAAGCCACGCCACGCGGGCCACGCCCGGGCGCCGGCCTCGAAGTCGACGGGAATCGCCGCCGTCCGGCCGAGCTCGTACTGCCAGGTGGCGAGCAGCGGGTCGCGGCGTTCGCCCGCCTCGACGAAGAGCCGGAGCTCCGCACCCGGCTTGGTGTGCGTCGGCGTCCAGCGGGCGACGGGCGGCAGCTCCTGCTCGGCCAGCCCGGCGAGCATCGCGCCCGGGACGCCGATGCGAGCCGGCGCGTCCTCGATCCCCGCCGTCGGGTCGATCAGCCGGCGGGCGTCGCGCAGCATGAGCTGTGGCAGCGCCTCCACGTGCTCGACGTGGTGAAACTCCCCGCCCGTCGCGCGCGAGATCGTCTTCAGGAGCTCCAGGTTGACGGTGTCGGAGCCGATCCGGATGGTCGTGACGGTGATCTCGGCGCGGGCGAGCGCCGCGATCAGCTCGACGTGATCCTCGGGGTGGCGGTTGGTGTCGCCGTCGGTGAGCAGGATCACGTGGCGGACCCGCCGCCCCGAGTCGACGAGGCTCCGGCGCGCGATGTCGAGTGCGTCCTTGAAGTCGGTGCCGCCGCCGTACTGGAGGCGCTCGATCGCGGCGCGCAGCGCGCCGCGGCTCTCGGCCACCGGGCGCAGCCGCCCGAGCTCGTAGGGCTGGGAGTCGAAGGCAATCGCGCCCACCATGTCCGACGGCCCGAGCTGCTCCAGAACGGCGATCGCGGCGCGCTTGGCGTACTCCATCTTCTCGCCGAACTGCACCACCGGGTTGCTGCTCGAGTAGCCCATGCTGTTGGAGCGGTCGATCAGCAGGTAGAGCGCGATCGGCTCGCGCGTCTTCGGCTCGGCGGAGGGCGGCTCCACGGTCACGGGCAGCATGCGAGCGAGCGGGCTCGTGACGAAGGCGGGATCGCCGAACAGCTGTTCTCCGCCGGTTGCGATCAGCGCCCCGCCGCGGGCCACGTAGGCTCGCAGGCGCTCGAGCCGCGCGTCACCGAGGCCGGCGCGGCCGACGTCGTCGAGGATGACGGCGTGGTAGTCGGCGAGCCCCGCGAGGTAGGGCGAGAGGGCCGCAGGCCGGACGACGTCGACGTCCGCGCCGCGGCGGGTGAGCGCCGCCCCCACCACCGGCCGTGCGAGCTCGCTGACCAGCAGCACCCGCGCCGGCGGCGTCACGCTGATCGGCACGCCGGCCGGGGACGGTGCGCGGCGCTGGTCGGATGGCAGGAGCAGCCTCGCGCGGAGGAGGAACTCCCCCTCGGCGCGGAAGCGGTAGGGCAGCTCGACGAGACTCGTGCCCGGCGCCAGCTCGATGGGTACCGGGGCCGCCTGCTCCTCGTCGGCCCGGATCTCGAGCACCGCGGGGAGCGGCGTCGGCGCGCGGCTCTCGACCACGATCGAGAGTGGCAGGACGCTCAGCTCGGGCGCGAACGCCGGCGCGAGCACGCGACGGACCGTCGCCACCGGCAGCATCGCGGCGGACGGCACCACCGCGAAGATGGGCAGCGATGGCTCGCCGAGCGCGATCTCGGCGAGGAGGCTCCCCCGGGTCTCGTTGCCGTCGGTGAAGAGGACGAGCGTGGCCTGCTTCCCCGCCGGACAGAGCGGACCCGCCGCCAGCAGGGCGGCGCCGAGGTCGGTGTCGTCGCCGTCGGGATCGGCGTCGTCGCGGGCCGGCAGGAGGGCCGCGAGCGAGGGGCGGCCCGCGGCCGGATGCGCCACCACGCGTGCCCCGGCGGCGAAGGCGACGGAGCCCACCGCGTCGTCCGGACCGAGCCTCGGCAGGAGCCGGGCGAGGAAGCCGCGGGCGCTCTCGACGGCGGCATCCTGCACGCTCGCCGAGACGTCGATCGCGGCTATCACGCAGGCGCCCCGTTCCGGCCGGGGAGTCTCGAGACGCGGACCGGCGAGCAGGAGCACCACGCTGAGCGCCGCCGCCGAGCGGCAGAGCGTGGCGGGCAGACGCCGGCGCGCCGTCGCCGCGGCGAGGAGGAAGAGCGGTACGACGAGGAGCGCGAGAAGCGCCGTGGGGCAGGCGAGCCGCAGGGTGCCGAGGTCGAACGGCAACGTCATGCGGGTTCCCGGCGGAGCCAGACGACCCACTCGAGCCCGAGGAGCGCGGCCGCGGCGAGGTACAGCCACCAGTCCACCTCGTGTCGCCCCGCGGTGTCGGACGGCACGGGCGGCCGCGTGCTCGCCGGCCACGTCCGGTCGCCCTCGCGGCCGACGTCGGATTCGCGGTCGTCGAAGAGGTTCGCGAGCACGATCGCGTCACCCAGTCGATGGAGGCCGGCGCGCTCCGCCACGACGACGGGCGGATCGCCGGCGACGCGGAGGCCCACCGCCGGCACGACGGCAGGAAAGTCGGCAGCGGTCGGCACGCCTGTCTCGACCGTGAGGACGCGCGCCTCGTCGTACCCGGAAAGCCAGCGCAGCGTCCCGAGCGTCAGGAGGAGGAGCGGCAGCCCGTCGGAGGAGGCGAGCGACGGGCCGAGCGTGGCACCGAGGCACGCGACGCGGCGCCCCCCCACCTCGCCGAGGACGAGCAGCGGGAAGTCGCCGTCGCGCGCGGCCGCCAGCACCACGGATGCGCCCCAGGCGGGCGTGGCGAGCCTCCGGACGCGCGCCAGACCGAGCCCCTGGAGCCCCTGGAGCCCGCCCACCGCGGGATGATCGACCTCCCAGTCGACCACGGCCGCCCGGTCGGCGATACCACCGCCCGGGCAGATGCGGCTGTCCGACGGCGGCGCCACGTAGAGGGCATTCATCGCCGACGGCGGCGCGAAGCCGTCGAAGACCGCGGCCCGCCGGCCGGCGAGCGGCTCCTCCTCGTAGCGTGCCCGGTTCACCACCTCGACGCGGCCTCCTTCGATCGCGCGGCCGATCTGCTCGAAGGCCGCGCCGACCTCGCGCGAGTCGGTCACGACGAGCAGGTCGAGGGGGTCGGCCGGGGCGATCCAGGCGAGGGCCCGGTTGTCGACCGGGAGCGCATCGTCCGCGACGAGCCGCAGTGCGACCACGCCGGAGCGCCGCGGCCCGGTGAGCAGCACGGGCTCGCTCGCGCGTGCGCCCAGCACGAGCGGCCGCCGCATCCACGGCTCCCCCTCGACGCTCGCCTCGAGGACCGCGCTGCGCGACGTGTGCCCGTAGTTCTTGACCAGCACCGTCACGGCGACGTCCGCGAGCGGGCCGAACGGCGGCTGGTCGACGACCACGCCGGCGATCGCCAGGTTGTCGTCGGTCCGCCCGATCTGCACCCAGTCGACGGCGGCGAGCCCGTCGGCCGGAATGCCGGTCGCGTCGCGCGGCAGGTCGGTGAAGACGGCGACGCGGGTGCCGGGCGTGGCGCGAGCCTCGCCGAGCGCGAGCTCGAGCGCGGGGCCGAGCCGGGTGGGTGTGTCGAGCGGTGCCAGCGCGTCGAGGCGCTCGCGCACGCGGTCGTGGTCGGCGGTCCAGCCGAGGACCACGTGGGTCCGGTCGGCGGCCGTGACCAGCATCGCATCGTCGCCGGCAGCGAGGGCCTCGACCAGGGCGCGCGCGCGCCCGCGGGCGGTGTCGAAGCGCGTCTCCCCGGCCTCGCGCACCTGCATGCTCGCGGAGACGTCGAGGACGAGGACGAGGTGGCCAGCCGGCGCTCGCGCGGCGGCGCGCTGCACGTAGGGACGGAGGCTGCCCCCGACCAGCGCGAGGAGGAGGAGGAGCTGGGCGAGGAAGAGCAGGTCGGGACGGAAGCGGCGGCGGTCGAGCGGGCTCGCCGGAATCCGCTTCCAGAGAAAGAGCGTGGCGACCGGGATCACCCGGCGCCGGCGGTCGTAGAGATGGAGGGCGACGAGGACGGCAACCGCAGCCAGGCCGAGCGCGCCGGCGGGGTCGAGGATGCCGAAGGTCATCGTCGTCGGACGACGCCGACGCGCCCGAGCTCGCCGGTGACGAACTCTCCGACGTTCGAGGCCGTGCTCATGCGCGCGTAGGTCGCCTCCGCGCGCGTGGCGACGGCTTCGAGCGCCGCCAGGTGGCCGGCGAGCAGCGCGCCGTAGCGCTCGAGCGCGCTCCGCGTGAGCGCGATCGGGTGGGTCCCGCCCGACTCGACGTCGCGCAGGACGCCGTGGCGGAACTCCCGCGCCGGCTCGAGCTCGCCGGCGCCGATCACGTGGAGCAGGACGACGCCGTAGCCGCGCGACCGGAGCGCCAGCACGCCGCGCTCGAGGTCGGTCGGGTCGGTCATGAAGTCGGAGATGACGAGGGCGGCGCCCGGTCGCGGGTGCCTTCTGGCGTGGTCCTCGAGCGCCGCTCCGAGGTCGAGCGCGCCGCGCGCCGCGGCGCTGCCGAGCATCTCCGCCAGCCGCCCGGCGCTCGATCCCGGCTGTCCCTGGCGCCCCCCGTGGCGATGGACCGGCGTCTCGTGCGGGGCGGCGTCGCCGCGGAGCAGCGTGACCCGCACGGCGTCGTTGCCAGCGAGCGCGATCGACGCGAGCGCCAGGGCCAGCTCGCGCGCCGCCGCGAGCTTCCCGTCGCGTACCGGGACCGCCATCGAGGCGCTGCAATCGACGAGCAGATGCACGAGCACCTCGCGCTCGGCGGTGAAGCGGCGCACGAGCAGCGCATCGAGCCGGCCGACGGCGTTCCAGTCGAGGTGGCGGAGGTCGTCGCCCGGGGCGTATGAGGCGTGGGACTCGAGCTCGATGCCCGCGGGCTGGGGGCGGCCGGGAAAGCGCCGCTCGCCGAGCCGGTCGCCCATCGCGCCCCGGACGCGGAGCACGAGGCCGCGGAACGAAGAGAGCGTCGTCGCCAGCGACGACTCCGGCAGCGCCGGCGGGGGCGACGCCGCGCGGCCGCGCAGGAGGCTCATGGTCGCAGGCGGCGTGCCGAGGCCAGCACGTGCGCGACGATCTGCTCCGCGTCGATGCCGGCTGCGCCGGCCGCGAAGCTGAGCACCAGGCGATGTCGGAGCGCGGCCGGCGCCACCCGCTCGACGTCCTCGGCGGCGACGTGCGGGCGACCGTCGAGAAGCGCCAGCACCTTGGCGCCGAGGATCAGCGCCTGCCCGCCGCGCGGGCTCGAGCCGTAGGTGACGTAGCGCGACGCGGTCTCCTCGGTCGCCGTGAGTCGCACCAGGGCGGCCACGTAGCGCTCGATGTGCGGCGCGACCAGCACCTGCCTCACGAGCTGCTTCAGGCGCTCGACGCGCGCCGCGGCCGTCTCGCGCGGCAGGACCGGGGTCACCGTGGACACCTCGGCGCCGGTCGTCGTCGCGAGGATGCGCTCGAGCTCGGGCTCGGTCGGGTAGTCGAGCAGGACCTTGAAGAGGAAGCGGTCGAGCTGGGCCTCGGGCAACTGGTAGGTGCCCTCCATCTCGATCGGGTTGAGGGTGGCCAGCACGAAGAAGGGCGGCGCGAGCGGGTAGGTCTTGCCCGCCACCGTCACCTGCTGCTCGGCCATGGCCTCGAGCAACGCCGACTGCGTCTTCGGCGTCGCCCGGTTGATCTCGTCGGCCAGGAGTATGTGCGCGAACACGGGGCCCGGGACGAAGACGAACTCGCGACGGCCGTCGGCTCCCTCGCTGATGATGCGGGTGCCGGTGATGTCGGCCGGCATCAGGTCGACGGTGAACTGGACGCGGCTGAAGCTCAGGTTGAGGGCCTCGGCGAGCGAGCGGACGATCAGCGTCTTCCCGATGCCCGGCACGCCCTCGATGAGCACGTGGCCGCCGCCGAAGAAGGCGGTCAGGATGATCTCGATGGCCCGCTCGTGGCCGACCACCACCTTGCCGATCTCGCGCCGCACGGCCGCGAACGTGTCCTGGAAGTCGCGGATGGCGTCGGCGGCGACGGCGGCGTTCACTCGCGACCCTCGCGGGCGAAGAGTCGCCGCACCAGCGCCTCGTAGGCGAGCGGCACCGGCGTTCTCGCGACGGCTGCCTCCGCGCGCTGCCCCGGGGCGAGGTCGGCGCGAGGCTCGGCCGGGGAGGGTGGCGGCGGTGCGGCCGCCTCGCCCGATCCCCCGCGCCCCGCATGGATACGCGCGGCGAGGGAAAGCGCGAACCGCTCGGTCCCCGCGGCACCGCTGCTCGGCGGACCGAAGAGATGCGGGTCCGGCTGGTTCCCGGCACCTGCGGCGGCGCCGCCTGCGGCCGCGCTCTCGTCGTCGCCGTCCCGGGGTTGCTCGAGGAGGCCGCGGGCGTCGTCCTCGACGCTGCGTGTCTCGGTGGCGACGTGCCGTTCGTCCGCGCCGGTTCGACCTTCGGGGCTCGCGCGGCCCGCCGGGGGCGGTGCCGGCTCGAGGCCGACCTCGTCCGCGGCCTCCCCGCCGCCCTCGGGGTCCGCCCCGTCGCGCGCTTGCGTCCATGCGACAGACGCCGCGCGCGTCCGCTCGCCCAGGAGCTCGCGGCGGATGCGCTCCTGGAGCTGCGCCACGGCGGACGTCTCGTCCACCGCCGGGCGCGACGTCGAGCCGTCGTCCTCGGGGTCGACGGGCGCGACGGCCAGCCGATCGCCCGTGACCTCGACGCCCTCGAGCGGCAAGCCGGGAACCTCGCCCACGACCACCTCCGGCGCAGGCGGCCGCAGGCGCGGCGCGAGGGCGACGACGAGCCCGAGGAGTGCGGCCCCGCTCGCGGCCGTCGCCAGGGCCGCACGCGGGACGCGGTGCGCTACCATGCGGTCGGCGCGCCAACGCTCGAGGCGCGTCACGTTCTGCTCGACCAGCAGCGGCAGCAGGGGTGCATTCGCATCCCCGCGCCGGCCGAGCTCCACGAGCGTGGCGAGGCGGCCGGTGAGGCCGCTCCGGCGGTCGATCCAGTGCGCCAGGTCGGCAGCCGGGGTCCAGCGACGGCGCGCGTCGCGCACCACGACGAGCGCCGCGCCGAGCGCCACGCCCGCCACCGCCGGGAGCGCGCGGGCGAAGACGGGAGGCGAAGCGCCGAGGGCGAGGAGCACGAGCACCGCCGCCGCTCCCGTCCCGAGCCCGCTCAGGAGATAGAAAACGCGCTGCAGCTCGTGGAGCCTCTGGCGGCGCCGGACCCGGCGGACCTGCCGCTGGATGGCCTCGACCGCGCCGGATGCCGTCGTCCGTGCCATCGTCGCGCGTCGGGACGATAATGTGCAGCATGGAGCCGGGTCAATTGCGTTGCGAGAGCCATACCAAGCTCGCGCGCACCGGGCCGAGTGCAATGGAGCTCGCGGAGCGCGTCCGAGCCCATCGCCGGGTCGGGGGCCGGTCGCTAATCACGGCGGTGCCCATCCGTCCGCGCCTCCCGCCCGAAGGTACGGTGCGGGATCTCCGCAAAGGGGGTAGGCAGACGGCCCCTCAATGTTGTAGGGAGTGCCCCTGATCATGCTCATCCGCGGTGTCGTCGGGTTGACGCTGCTGCTCGCCATCGCCGGACCGGCGCGCGCCATCCGCTCGTGCGGCGACGACGTCGACGGACGCGGCAAGCGCGTGCCGTGCGCGTGCGGCGACCTCCTCGTCTCGTCGCACGTGCTCGGCGCAGCGGACGAGGTGACGACGAAGCCATGCGCCGCCGACGGCCTCCTGGTCGCCGCCTCCGGCCCGGTGACGCTGGACCTCGGCGGCAGGACGATCGCCGGCAGCGGCCAGGGCGTCGGCGTTCACGTCGTGCGCGGCAGCCTCACCCTCGTGGGGCCGGGTGCCATCCAGCAGTTCTCGGTCGGTGTGCTCGCTCATGGGATGCAGGCGCTCCGCAGCGCGGTGAACGTCCGGCTGGTTCGCCGTCGCGCAGGGTGACGGGTTCACCGTCGTCGGCTCGGTGGCGGAAGGCAACGGTCGTGACGGCTTCTCGTTCGCCGGCAGCAACTATGCGCTCGACGGGAACCGCGCGTCGGAGAACGGCCGGGACGGCTTCAGGCTCCTCGGCATGGGAACGCACGTGGGCGGCGGTTTCGGCAACGAGGCGATCGGCAACCGCGGCGTCGGATTCTGGGTACAGGGCGGCATGCATCAGATCGTCGGCGCGACGGCGAACGGCAACCGCATGCACGGCATCATGGCCACCGTCGCCCACACGCTGTTCTCGGGCGTGCAGGCCGACGCGAACCTCCGCAACGGCCTCTTCGCCATGGGGCCGGGGATCACGGTTGGGAACAGCAGCGCCACCGGGAACCGCGGGCTCGGTATCTGGGTCATGGGGAAGGGTGTCGTCGACAGCGGCGGGAACCGCGGCGTGGACAACCTGGGCGTGATGGATGCCTACGGGCGGCCGTCGGAGATGATGACCAACATGGCGCCGCTCATTCAGTGCCGCATCGGCATGATGGGGGAGTGCCGGTGAGACGGGGGGCCGCTGCGGCGCTTTTCGTGCTGCTCGGCGTGCTCGGCGCGCCGGCGCGACAGGCGGCTGCGGTCTGCACG
>VBLD01000077.1:0-3160 GCA_005879205.1 Deltaproteobacteria bacterium | reverse complement strand
CGTGCACGGCGAGCGCCTGCACGATCAGCCGGACCGCGACGGTGACCCCGCCGACTCTCGGCGCCACCTGCACGTTCGACTTCGGGACGCGCGACGTGACGCTGCAGAGCGGGGGCTTCGTCGGCGGCTCGAACACGTTCGAGATCCGCGCCCACAAGCTGACCCTCAACACCGGTGGACGGCTCACGGCCGCCGGCGGCAACTCGGCGCCGGGCGGCGTCATCATCCTCACCCTCGGCACCGGCGGATTCGTCGTCAACAGCGGCGCCGACCCGGTGAGCGTGGTCGGGGTGCCCGGCGGGTCGATCAACGTCAACTCCGACGGCGACGTGACCATCTCGAAGGCGATCACGGCCGAAGGGGGCACGAGCACCACCGCGGGAGGCTCGATCGGCATCACTGCGGGCCGCCGGGCGCCGGACGCGTCCCTCGTGGCGTCGGGGAACATCACGCTGCTCGGCGGAACGAGCGGCGGCCTGAGCGCGGCCGCCATCACCTCGGGCTCCGGGCTCGGCGGGAACATCTCGCTCACGGCGTACGGCGCCTCGGGGTCGGGGAAGATCGACCTCGAGAACGCTCTTGACGTCCGGGGCGGCACCAACGGTGGCGGGTCGATCAGCATCGATTCGGACGGCGACACGATCCTCGGTCAGTCGCCGAAGGCCATCTTCCTCGACGCCGACGGCTTCGGTGATGCGGGATCAGGCGGCAGCATCGACGTGCTCGCCGGCGGGAAGATCGATGGCTCGGCCGGGAAGACGGGACCGATCAGCGCCCTCGGCCACAGCGCGGCGATCACCGGCGACCCGGGCGGTGCGGGCGGGGCGATCACGCTCGAGGCGGAGAACGGGGTCGTCAACATCGGTGGCGCCAGCGCGGGCGGCACGCTGTCGGCCGACGGCGCGGGTGGGAGCTGCGGCGGTTCGGTGAGCATCACGCAGGACGCGCCCGACACCGCGGCGGTCACGATTGCCGTCCCGGTCACGGTGACGGGCCCGGGCACGTCCGGCTCGACCGGCACGACCAACGACGGCGCGGGCGGCTCGGTCTGCCTCTGCGCCGCGGGTCCCACGACGTTCTCGCAGACGGTGGATGCATGCGGGGGCGGTGGTGGTGGCGGCCTGATGGAGCTCGACACCACGGGGGCATCGCTCACCTTCAACGGGGCGGTTCACGCGGACGGCGTGGGTGACGGCGGCTGCATCAGCCTCTGCTCGTCCGGGAACATCGCGATCAACGCCGCGGTGTCGTCCAAGCGCGGCGTGACGAACCTCACCACGGGGAACGGCGGCGGGGTGACGGCGCTCGCGGACGGCTCCATCAGTGTGAACGCGCTGGTCGACGTCTCCACCGCGGGATCGAATTCCGGCGGGTGCGCCGACCTCGAGGCTGGGTTGAACCTCACCGTCACCTCCACGGGAGTCGTCAGCGCCGACGGCGGCAACGTCACCAACAGCTCGGGCGGAAACATCACCCTGATCGCCGGGTCGCCCCACCTGGCGGGCAACCTCACACTCAACGGCAACGTGCACGCCAACGGCCAGTCGACGATACTGAACGCCAACGGTATCGCCGAGCTCGACGGCTGCACGGTACACATCGCCTCGACGGGCATCGTCAACACGATGGGCGACCAGGCGGCGCACAACACGTTCACGGTGCGAAAGTCGTTCGTCGTGGACAGCGGTGCACAGATCAAGACCACGGGCGGAAACGCGAGCAGCCGGAACTTCCTCATCCTGCCGACCGGGTCGACGCCGCCCACCACCGGTACGTTCTCGCCACCGCTCGCTCCGAGCGACGAGACGTTCCTGCCGCCGTGCACCGCCCCGGGTCAGTCGAACTGTCTCACGCTGTGCCCGGTGTGCGGCAACAACGTCACCGAGTTCCCGGAGTCGTGTGACACCGGGACCCCGAACGCCTGCTGCGACGCCACCTGTCGCGCGCCGAACTGCAACGACAGCAACCCGTGCACGACGGACACGTGCTCGCCTTCGACCGGCTGCACCAACACGCCGATCGTCGGCTGCACGACCACCACCACGTCGACCACGCTACGCCCGACGACGACCACCACGCGCCCGACGACGACCACGACGCTGGCGACGACCACGACGACTCTCGGTGGAGGCACGACCACGACGACGATCGCGACGACCACCACGACGGTGGCGACGACCACGACGACTCTCGGGGGAGGCACGACCACCACGACGATCGCGACCACCACGACCACGATCGCCACGACGACCACGACGATCGCGACCACCACGACCACGGTCGCGACGACGACCACGACGACCACGACAATCGCGACCACGACGACGACGATCGCCACGACGACCACGACCATCGCGACCACCACCACGACGGTGGCGACGACTACGACGACGATCGCGACCACCACCACGACGACCTCCACCTCCACCACCACGACCACGACACCGGGCGTCCAGTTCGGCGGCGACGACACCGGCTGCATTCCGGACTCGAAGAATCACCTCAAGTGCGGCGACTCGATCGGGAAGGCCTTCGGCAAGGCGATCCGCGCCGTGATCGTGTGCCATCAGAAGCAGGCCGGGGCGGTGTTCCGAGGAGCTCTGCGAGGAGGGGCCGAACGGCGGCAAGTCGGCCAAGGAGAAGTTCGAGGCGGCGCTCGCGAAGATCGGGCCGGCCGGAAAGAAGCTCTGCAGCTCGCAGCAGCTCACGGCGGCGGCTGCCCAGGAAGCGGTCCTGTTCGCCGACAGGTCGAATACGGGCTCGCTCGACGCGCTCAACGGGCAGATCTACTGCGACGGCGGCGCCAGCATCGACGCGAGCGGCGACGACGCCGGGACGCTCGACCCGGCGGGGCTCACTGGCAAGCTGAAGCTGAAGTGCGCCGACACCGTCGGGCGTGAGCTCGGCAAGCTCGCGGCGGGCGTGATCCTCTGCCACCAGAAGCAGGCCGACGCCATGTTCGCGGGGAGGCTGTTCCAGGAAGAGGTGTGTGAGGAGTCCGACCCCGCCAAGCACAAGTCGGCGCTCGAGAAGTACGGCGCTGCGATGGACAAGCTCGATGCCAAGAGCATCTGTTCGCAGCCGTGCTTGTCGCGGTCGAATCGGAACGCGCTCGGGACGAGCGTTCTCGGCCGGATCGAGAGCGCGAACCAAGTGGCGT
>VBLD01000076.1:21830-22253 GCA_005879205.1 Deltaproteobacteria bacterium | reverse complement strand
AAGCCGGCGCCCGGGATGCGCACGCCGCCCTCGGCCTGGATCGGCTCGACGATCACCGCGGCGGTTCGCCGGTCGATGGCGGCGAGTGCCCCTTCGTCGTCGAAGGGGAGCCAGCGGACGTCGGCGAGCAGCGGTTCGAAAGGGGCGCGATAGCGCGGATTCCCGCCCACGGAGAGCGCGCCCAGGGTATCGCCGTGGAAGCCTCCCTCGAAGGCGACGAGCCCGCTGCGGCGGGTGTGCTTGCGCGCCGTCTTGAGGGCTCCCTCGATCGCCTCCGCGCCGCTCGACGTGAAGTACACGACGTCGAGCGGCGGCGGCAGGAGGCCGGCGAGGCGCGCGGCGAGGCGAACCTGTGCCTCCTCGATGAACTCCCCGTACACCATCACGTGCAGGTGGCGCTCGACCTGGGCGCGTACCGCCGCC
>VBLD01000076.1:0-21751 GCA_005879205.1 Deltaproteobacteria bacterium | reverse complement strand
CCGAGAGGCGCGGCCGACGTCTGGCAGAGGTGGCGAAGGAAGAGGGTGCGCAGATCGTCGCCGCTCATCCCTCCACCTCGAGCACGTCCGGACCCGGGCGCCCGAGCAGAGAGCCGAGGGGCAGCCGCTGGCCCCGCGGCCATGCGAGCGCCGGCTGCTGCATGCGGCCGATCGGACAGACACGGGCAACGCCGAGCGCACGCAGCGCCGGCACGAGAGCCGCCACCTCGGGGCCCGACGCCGCCAATCCGACGCACTCGACCCGACCCGGCGCGAGGATCAGCGGCAGCGCGGCGAGGTTGTTCACGGCATGGACCCGGATCGTCCGTCGGCCCGTCGTCGGGCGGAACGCCGGACGCGGGTCGTAGACGACGAGCCCGCCCGCGCCGTTCAACACCCGGCTGCCGGGCTCCCACTCCGCTTCGTCCGCCAGCAGGCGAAGGGCGGCGCGCTCCTCGACGCCCGCAGGCCCCGGGGGCAACTCGCGCGCCACGGCGTCGAGCGCCGCGGCCAGCCGCTCGGCGAACGCCTGCGGCGAGGGGGAGCCGTCGGCCTCGACGTACACCGCCCGTGGCGAGAGACAGCCGCGCTGGTCGTGCAGCGCGATGTCGAGCGCGAGGCGCTCGAGGAGCGGCTCGTCGCGTCCGAGCCCTTCGCGGCTCACCGCGGCGACGCTCACCCGGTCGCCGTGCGCGAGAAGCCGCGCGCCGAGGCGCCCCGCCAGCGCCGCGACCGTCTCGTCCGTGCCGCTCGCCACCACGAGGTCGGCGCGCGCGAAGGCCGCCTCCTCCCAGGATCGCTCCCCGCCGGGCCAGTAGGCCGTCACGACCGCCGCCGCGAGCAGGGGGTCGACGGCTTCGAGGGCGCGGTGAAAGGCCGGTGCCGAGAGCGGATCGTCGTGCCCCGACTTGACGACGACTGCCGCGCCCACCAGGCAGCCGAGCGCGATGGCCGGGACCCCGAGCGCCGGGACGTTGCCGGCGAGGACGTGGCCGATCAGAGAAGGCCCCCGGGGCGCGGGGCGGCCGGCAGCGCCCGCGCCGAACTCGTGCTCGACGAGCGCGCGCATGGCGCGCGTGTCGATGGCGGCGGCGGCGATGCGCACCGCCGCCGCGACGAGCGGCGGCGAGAGGCGCGCCACGGCGGGCAGGTCGGCGAGGAGTTGCGCATCCGTCCCCCAGCGCACCGCGGCCGCGCCGAGCGCCTCGGCAGCGTCGCCGAGCGTTCGGGCGCCGAGCCTGTCGCGCGCACGGACCGCGCCACCGACGAGCTCGGCGAGCTCGGCCGGCGTCTCGCACCAGCCGCTCACGAGAGCCCGAGCTCCGCGAGGAGCAGACCGCAGCCGCGGGGCGCCGCACCCGCGGCCCGTCCCGTGACCTCGATGCCGTCCGGCGCGACGGCTCGCCCGAGGTCCTCGGTGAGGACCACCGACACTGAACCGACGTTGGCGAGGTCGTGGTGGCAGAGCAGGCCGATTTCGCCCGGCCGGACGGGTTCCAGCGTGTCGGGATCGAGGATGCGTGTCCTGAGCCACGGCGGCCCGAGGAGTCGCCGCGGCTCGAGCCCGCGACCGTCGAAGCGGTCGCGCAGCACGCTGTCGTAGCGCTGCGAGCACAGCTCCGTCATGCCGTACTCGTTCACGCAGCAGTAGCCGGCGACGCCGAGCACGGTCCAGCAGGCGCGCAGGAAGCCCGCCCGCGAGAGCCGGCGCTCGGGTCCCTTCGTGCCCCCCGTGTCCATCACGCGACTGCCGGGACCGAGGCGAAAGGCGAGCCGGCGCGCGGCGCAGACGTCGAAGAGCTGCACGAAAGCCGACGTCACGCCGGCGAGGAGCAACGCATCCCCGCACCGCTCGGCGTCCGCGAGACGAGCGAGGAGCCGCTCCACGTCGAGGCCGTCGCCGCCGACGAGCCACTCGACGTCCCGGCCGAAAGCCTCGCCCACCCACGCGCACATGCGTGCGAGCGAGGAGTCCGGCCTGAGCTCCGGCGACGGGACGAGGAACAGGTGGGTGAGGTGCGCGCCGTCGGGGAGCATGAAGTGCTCGAACGCGCCGAGGGCGCTCGCGCGGTAGACGGCGAGATGAGGGACGAGGTGGCGGCCGCGTGCCGCCCCATCCGTCGTGCCGCTGGTCAGGAAGATGGCTTCGGGCGGTCCGCAGGCCAGCTCGGCGCGGCGGAAGGCGGCCGCCGGAACGGGCGGCACGTCCTCCCAGCGCGCGACGGTCTCCGGGCGCACGCCGCGTCGCTCGCAGAAGGCGCGGTATGGCGCGTTCCGCTCGAACTGATGACGGAAGATACGCTGCGCCCACGCCTCGAACTCGAACGACGCTCGGGTCGCGATCGCCGCCACGAGCTCGGCTGCCAACGAAACGGCGCTGCCCACGCGCGGCGAGGGTACGGCGCTTGCCGCGAGGAGCGAGAATGCGCTACGCATCGCTGAATGGCCAGCAAGGAAGAGCTGTACGACCGTGCGATCGATCTCTTCGCCGACGGCAAGCTCGAAGAGGCGATCGGCATCTATCGGGCCGCGATCGCCGTCGACCCGAACTACTCCGACGCCTGGCACGGGCTCGCCATGGCCTACAGCGAGCTCAAGCAGCACGATCAGGCGATCGAAGCGGGCAAGCGCCTGGTCGAGCTCGTGCCCGAGGACACGCTCGCGCACACCAGCCTGTCCCGGTTCTACCAGGCGGCAGGCATGATCCCGGAGGCGGAGGCCGAGAGCGCCAAGGCCCGCATGCTCGACTGGAAGCGGCAGCTGAAGGAGCAGGAGAAGCCCGGCTAGCGCATGGTCGAGCGGAGCGACGAGTACATCATCGGGCGGTTGATCGAACGGAGCCGCCTGTTGATCGCGATCTCGGAGGAGATCCCCGTCGAGACGAAGCTCCAGACCCAGCCGCTCCTGAAGCAGCTCGAGCGGGCACTCGCCGCTCCGGCCGACGAGCAGGACACGCCGCGCGTCCGGGCGACCTGGGCCGCGCTCTACGCCGACCTCCAGGAGTACGCGGACCTGGAGGCATTGCTCTCGGCGCTCAAGAACTTCGTCCCCTACCTGTGACCGCGCTCGCCGGCGTCCGGGTCCTCGACCTGACCCGCTTTCTCGCGGGGCCCTTCTGCACCGCGATCCTCGCCGATCTCGGCGCCGAGGTGATCAAGGTGGAAGCGCCGCGGGGCGGCGACGAAGGACGCTACGGCTATCCGTCGGCCGACGGCGTGCCGGTGGCCTTCCTCGCGCTCAACCGCAACAAGAAAGGCATCACGCTCGACGTCCGCCACGACGAGGGGCGGCAGCTCCTGCGCCGCCTGCTCGCGCACGTCGACGTGCTGGCCGAGAACTTCGCCGGTGGGACGCTCGCATCCTGGGGGCTCGCGCCGGACGACCTCTGCCGCGAGCATCCCCGGCTGATCGTGGCGAGCCTCTCCGGCTTCGGGCAAACGGGGCCGTGGTCCTCCAGGCCCTCCTACGACATCGTGGCGCAGGCGGCGGGCGGCTTCATGTCGATCACCGGCTTTCCGGACACCCCGCCGACGCGCGGCGGCGGCTCGCTCGGCGACTTCGTCGCCGGCCTCTACGGCGCCATCGGCATCCTCGCGGCGCTCGCGGCCCGCAGCCGCACGGGGACGGGGCAGGCGGTCGACGTCTCGAGCCAGGACGCGATGTTCTCGCTGCTCGACAACTGGCCGACCATCCACGCCGCGACGGGACGCCGTCCCGGCCGCGTCGGGAACCGCCATCTCGCCACTGCCCCGTACGACGCCTACCGTGCGCGCGACGGCTGGGTCGTGATCGCGGTCGCCACCAATCGCATCTTCCGCCGCCTGGCAACCGCCATCGGACGGCCCGAGCTCGGCGAAGACCCGCGCTTCCGCGGCGCCGCCGCCCGCCTCGAGCACAGCGCCGAGGTGAACGACCTGGTCGGCCATTGGGTCGCAGGGCAGTCGGTCGCCGAGGTGATGGACGCGCTCGGCCCCGAGGGAGCCCACGTGCCGTGCGCGCCGGTCTACGGCGTCGACCAGCTCGTCGCTCATCCCCAGCTCCTCGCCCGCGACATGCTGGTCCGCCTCCCCCACCCGAAGCTCGGCGAGCTCCTCATCCCCGGCGTCGTCCCGAAGCTCTCGGGCACACCCGGCACCGTCCACCGCCCCGGCCCGGATCTAGGCGAGCACAACACCGAGGTGTACGAGGGCCTCCTCGGACTAGAGCGGCCGCAAGTCGACGCCCTCCGCACCGCCGGCGTGATCTGAAGCGGCCCGGGGCGGGGAGGGAGCGCCGCTGCGGCGACCTCCGCAGGTCCCGCACGCGCCTGCATCTTCGGGGGGACGCCTCACGTCCGAGGCGTGCGTGGACCGAGGACCGGGAGCCGAAGCGGCGCTCCCTCCCCGCCCCGCGACTCTACTACTGTCCCGCCGGCGGCTGCGCCGCCGACTTCGCGGCCAGCGACCGGTTGCACTCGTCGAGCCGACCCTGGATCACGACCAGCTTCCCCTCGACGTCGACCCGCCGGTTCTTGAAGTCGAGGAGCTGGGCCTCGAGTTGCTCGTTGGCCACGCGCAGGGCCGGCGCGCCTCGCTGGCCGACGCCCCACAGCAGCCATGCCGCGAAGAAGCCGAAGCCGAACACGACCGCGACCACGATGGCGCGGCCGGCCCACGTCCAGACTGCTTCCTGTACCTGCTTTTTCGCTAGCTCGTCCTCGGTGGTGGCCATGGCGGGGTCCATAGCCTACCCGCGCCAACCCCGTAAAGACCGGGTGGGATCAGAGGAAGGTCGCGCCCCGGTCCGTCTCGAGGTACTCCCGGACGAGCGCGGGGATGCGACGAAGCGCCTCTCCGAAGCTCGGAAACAGGGCCTCCCGGACCCACTCGCCCCGCACCCAGGCGTCGAACGACGACTCCTCCCCGAGCCGGACCTCCACCAGACGCTCCCCCGTTTTCTGGCCGGTGATGATGGCGCGCACCGAGCTGCCCGAGTCGATGAGGACGCCGCGGCCGCCCGGCGGGAGCCGGAGCGACGCCCGGATCTTCTCGAAGCGGGGGGCCGGGAAATGGTCGCCGGGCAACGTGCGAACGACCGCCCAGCCGTCGGCAGGCGGGTTGGCCTCCTCGAGCCACTTCAGGTTCGAGTCGGTGAGCCGGCGCTGCGCCCGCTCCTGCTCGAAGCCTTCGCCGGTCCGGAAGAACCGTCCGCCGAACTGCGCCGGCGGGCGCTCCAGGGGTCGGCCCGTCGCATCCTTGCCCTGATCGACCTACCACCGGTTCTCGACCGTCGGCCGATCGCCCTTGCCGCCCATGCGCCGAACCTAGCCGAGCGTTGCCGCCCCGACAAGCTTCCGATATGGGGCCGCCATGAGTACGTGGCGGCCGTTCGACGGCGACTGGGGCCTCATCCTCGGCGCCTCCAGCGGCTTCGGTGCGGCGACGGCGCGCGAGCTCGGCCGGCTCGGCATGGGCATCCTGGGCGTCCACCTCGACCGCAAGGCAACGCTCCCGCTCGCCGACGCCGTCGCGACCGACATCCGTGCCGCCGGCTCACCCGCCCACTTCTTCAACGTCAACGCCGCCGACGACGAGAAGCGGGTGCACGTCTGCGATCGCGCCCGCGAGCTGGCCGCCGGCAGGCCGCTGCGCGTCGTCATGCACTCGCTCGCCTTCGGTACCCTCAAGCCGCTCGTCTCCGACGCGCCGGGCCAGCAGACGACCAAGCCGCAGCTCGAGATGACGCTCGACGTCATGGCGCACAGCCTGGTGTACTGGGTACAGGAGCTCTACTCGCGGGGCCTGCTCGGGGAGGGAAGCCGCATCTTCGCGATGACGAGCGCGGGCGGCACCCGGGTGATGCCGTTTTACGGGGCGGTATCGGCCGCCAAGGCGGCCCTGGAGTCGCATGTGCGCCAGCTCGCCCTCGAGCTCGGGCGCGCCGGGATCTCGGTCAACGCCGTCCGGGCGGGGGTCACGGATACCCCGGCCGCCCGGAAGATCCCCGCCGCGGAGTTCATGTTCCAGGAGGCGCTCCGGCGGAACCCCGGTGGGCGCCTGACCGTCCCGGACGACGTAGCCGGCGCGATCGCCGTCCTGTCGTTGCCCGGAGCCCGCTGGATCAGCGGGAACGTGATCGGCGCGGACGGCGGCGAAGACGTCGCCGGGTGAGCCCCGGGCGCTTGCGACGGGCCCGGCTCGCCGCCACGGGGGCATGCGCCGTACCGTCGGCGTCGCGCCCGTTGGCGGAGACCCCGCGCACGAAGCGATAGGCGAAGTTGTCCGCCTTACGCTCTGCGTCGGCCCAGAGCACGTAGTGGCCCATCTCATGGTACACGGTGTGGATCCACTGCCGCTCCGAGTTGTACTTGCGGCCGTTCTTCCAGTTCTCGGGATGGACGAGGTGGACGGCCCCGTTTTCGTAGGTTCTCCCGGCCGTCCGGCCCCAGTCGAGGTACTCGAACCAGGCGACCCGGGGCGGCCGCAGCCCGTAGAAGCGGGAGACCCTACCGATGGCCCGACGGAAATCCCCGAGCCGGTACTCCCGGAAGAAGCGGGTGAGGAAGTGGTCGACCGAACGCCGGTCGCGACAGGCCGGAAGCATCATTCGCATGGGGGATCGCCTTCGCCGTGGCTCCTCCTCCGGGCTTTCCCGGGGGTTGGGGGGGCGGAATGTACCGGGGGTCTCCGGGGGAGTCAATTGCGATTTTCCTCAGCATCGAATTGGCTCAAGTGGCCGTCTGGCGCGGGTTAGCCGTCATTGCCGGAAAGCCGGCATGATGTCTTGAGAGAACTTCCGGAGCAGCCCGCGGTCGAAGGGCGGACGCAGGGACAGGATGATCTCGGTGACCCCGGCGTCGACGTATTTCTGGATCCGGTCGCGGATGGCGCCCGGGCTGTCGGCCATGACGTCCCGCGCGATCTTGCGCCCCGCGATAATGCGCGCCCCGAAGCGGACCACGGGACCGGCCAGCGGGATGTTGGTGATGGCGACGAGCGGCACGAGCGCCGAGACCTCCGTGGGACACGGGCTCCGCCCGATATTTCGGCATTCGTCGGCGATGATCTGCCGTCGCTCCCGGATGCCGTCGGGGCCGACGCCGACGACGGCGTTCCAGCCGTCGGCATAGCGGGCCACCAGCGGCACGATCCACTTCTCTCCCTGCCCGCCGATCACGATCGGCGGATGGGGCTTCTGCACGTTCGGCGGGGCGAAGGGTGCGTGGTCGAGCTTGTAGTACCTCCCGCTGAAGCTCGGGTGATCCTCGCTCCAGAGCTTGGTGATCACCTGGAGCGCCTCCTCGAGCTTGCGGGCGCGCTCGTGGGCGGTGCCGAAGGGAAATCCGTAGGCGGTGTGGTCGCGCTCGAACCAGCCGGCGCCGATGCCGAGGACGAGCCGGCCGTGGCTCACCTGGTCGACCGTCGTCGCCATCTTCGCGAGCAGCGCCGGGTTCCGGTAGGTGTTGCCGGTCACCAGCACGCCCACGTGGATGCGCTCGGTCGCTGCGGCGAGCGCCGCGAGCGCCGTCCAGCCCTCGAGGCACGCGTCATCCTGGTGCCCGAAGATCGGGATGAAGTGGTCGAACATCCAGGCGCTGTCGAAGCCGAGCGCGTCGGCCTCCTTCCAGGTGGCGAGGAGGTCGTTCCACGACACGTTCTGATTCGGGGTCTGGATGCCGAAACGGACGTGCGGCGGACGTTCGTCGGCGACGGCGGGAGGCGTGGCGAGCAGTGCGGCGAGCAGGACGAGCGCGGTTCGCATGCCGGGCCTCTAACGCGGGCCGGCCGGCGGCGGCAATCACGCCGTTGGTTTCAGCGCACGGGCCCTCGCACGTCGTCGTTGAGGACGGGCAGCACCGCTTCGTCGAAGCGGACGAGCCGCCCACCCAATCTCGACTGCCACGGGCCTTCGAGCGGCTCGAGCGTGAGGATCTGGAACTCCCCGGCGGGAGTCACCGCGCGGTCCGCCGTGGCGACGCGACAGAGCACGCGTCGCGGCAGGTCTGCGGGGTAGACGTAGTCACCGGCCCGATACACCGCCGCTCCTCCTCATCCTCTTGCCGCGCTCACACTCGCAACCTTCGTGCCGCCCGACGAGTGGAAATTTCTGCCGGTTGGCGCTCCCGTCAGCGGTGTTTTCGCGTCACGGGGTCACAGGGTTGTCGTCGCGGGTCCCCGATGCGCGACCGGAAAGCCCGCGGCGCCGCGCGGGCATGTCGATTGCACACGTCATTTGCAAAGGAGTCTACACATGCGCCTCACCGTTGCCGCTGCTCTGCTGACCCTTTCGGGTGTCCCCGCCGGCGCCGCCTATCTCGTCGACTTCGGAAGCGGCGACCGCATGACGGTCGACAGCTACTGGGAGGAGGGCGACCGCGTCCACCTCATGCGCGACGGCGTGGAGCTGAGCGTGCCTCGCACGCGCATCCAACGTCTGCAGGAGGTGGAGGGCGGCGGCTCGGCCCCCGCGCCCAGGCGCGCCGAGTCCGGCCCCTCCAGGGCTCAGGCCCCGCGGCGTCAGGAGTCGCGCGAAGAGCTCGAGGCGCGCCAGCGTCACGTCGAGCGGCACCTGCTGCGCGTGCAGCAGGAGCGCTTCGAGGCGCAGAACCGCGGCGAGCCGACCGAGCGCCTCAGCCGCGATTTCCGCCACACGCAGGAGAAGCGCCGCGCGGTGATCCAGGAGCTCGAGCGCCAGGCGCCCTGAGCCGGAGCGCTACGGGCAGCCGCCCGAGCCGCCGGGCAGCTCGGCACAGTCGGCGATCGAGGTGACCTTGATGAGCGCCGGCAACGCCCCGCCGCCGGTCGACTGGTTGGCGAGCGCGAGCGCGTCCGAGCTGTAGTTGACGACCGCGCTGCCGCCCACGGTGAGGTTGAGGTCCTCCGTCCAGAGCGACCCGTAGATGGTGGCATTGCCGGTGATGCTGGTGGAGAAGGTCGTCTGGCCGCGCACGATCATGAGGCCGACGAAGTCGAAGTCCCCGTTGATCGTGAGGTCGCCCTCGACGACCATGATCCCGCACCCGCTGGCGTTGCCGTTCATATGGACGTTGTTCGCGGTCAGGTGCGTGATCTGGGGGTTGGCGGGTGTGCCGTAGACCTGGTTGGCGTTGATGTTGCTGGTGTTGTCGTCGGGCGGATTCGGCGGGTTACCCCGGCGGGCGAGGATGTCGGTGATGATCTGGTTCAGCTGAGCGATGCTCGGCGCCACCGGCGACGTCCACACGCTCGGCACGATCGGTGGCCCCATCGAGAAGCCGAGACCCGTGACGTTGTCGTCCTGCGTAGCGGTCAGGCTGGTGATCGTCTCGGTCGTGTTCGTCGCGTTGCGGGTCGAGATGCCGGGGACGGGCGGGGCGGTACCCATGCCCCCCGCGAACCTGTGGTCGTTGCCGTCGACCGTGAACGCGTTGCCGTTGAAGGTCGAGTCGGTGGGCGCGTCGTTCACGAGGTAGATCGCGCCGGGCGCCGTGGACGGGACGTTGGAGCGTGTGACGTTCGCGACCACGACGTTCTTGACGCCCTCGATCCCGGTCGCGGTCGCGACGAAGCGGCCGTCGTTGGCGGGGGTCGTGCCGGAGTACACGTTCACGTTGTAGGTGAAGCCGGAGAACGGACCGAAGTTCCGCGAGCTCGCTCCCCAGAGGGTCGTCCAGTTGTTCACGATCTCGTTCTGGAAGTTGACCACCCCCGGGCCGTTCACGGTCTGCAGGGCGTCGAGGATGGCCGACTCGGCCGCGAAGTGGACCTGCGCCGCGCCGCGGTAGTTGCGCGTGGCGCGGATGTCGGAGCTGCCGACGAGGAGGGCGCCCGTCACGGCGACGAGGAGCGCCGCCATCGTGAAGAGCGCCATCACGAGGACCATGCCCCGTTCCCGTCGCTTCGGCGTGCGTGGCATGTGCGGGTCCTCCCGGAGACTAGAAGTTCATGAGCGAGCGGTTGCGGATCGCGACCTCGCACTCGGCGACGGAGGCGACGGGCGTGCTCACTCGCGGATTGGGGTTCGGCAGGTTGGCCGTGATCGTGACCCGCACCTTGGTGACGCAGTCGCGCTGCGACGCGGTCAGCTGCGGGGGCGAGCCGGCCGGGACAAGCTCGTTCGGCGGATTCGAGGCGTCGAAGTACTTGAAGTTGAGACCGCCCGCGGGGACGTTGTCGACGATCGGCACGGGCAGCGCCGAGCCGTCGCTGCGGCGGATCTGGGTCCCGAGGACGTCGTAGACCACGTCCTCGCCCGAACCCGTGAGGAGGGCGTCACCGTTCAGGTCCTGCTTGAAATGGATCTTGCTCGGCGTCGCCTCGACGAGGCCCTGCTTCACGCCCGGGCAGTTCGGCGGAGCCGAGGTGGTGAGTGCCCCGGGCGTGGCCGGGTCGTAGGTCGCCATGCGGAGCTCGCGGGTCATCAGGTCGATGACCGTGCGGGTGATGGTCTGGCTCTTCGAGTAGGTGCTCTGCGTCGCCTGCGCCTTCTGCTGCGCCTGGAAGAACGAGTAGAGCGTGCCGACGGCCAGGAGCGACAGCACGGTGCCGACGAGCACCTCGGCGGTCGAGAAGCCGGAGCTCTGGGGGCGTCGTGTGGGCGTCATTGGCAGGGTACCGCGTTGCAGCGCACGAAGCTGGCGACCTGCGTCGAGTGTGAGCGCGAGTCGGTCCACGCCACGGTCACGGTCACCGTCTTGAGGCCGGGCCGCGGGGTGTCCTTCAGCGATACCAGCCAGCTCCGATCGAAGATGCCGCCCGACGTCCCGTCGGCCTTCAGCTTGTTCCCCGCGTCGTAGTAGATGCCAGGGTCGAGCTGCGTGGCGTTGAGCGGCATGCTGCGCAGCTGCTCGAGCTTCTGCTGCGCGAGCGCGGTGGCCGCGCTCGTCGAGTCCGCGCCCTTGGAGTTGCGCGTGAGGGCCACGGAGGCCGCGGAGAGTCCGAGGATGGCCACCGCGATGAAGGTGACCCCGGCGAGCGCATCGAGGAGCGAGAAGCCCCGCGAGCGCGTCCGCCGCCGATCAGCTGACGGTCGTCTTCCCGAGTACATTGATGGTCACCGTCCGGGTTCCGGCGTTCGGAACCGTCACCGAGAGAGTCACGCCCGCGGCGAGCATGCCGCGCGTGTCGAAGATCGGAGTGCCGGGATTCGCGCCGATGGTCGCCGCGGTGGGCAGCTTCTGTACCGCGGTGTCGGCGACGAAGGTGTTGGGCGACGTCGCGACCTCGAGGACGTAGCTGCGCGGCGCGGTGAACGTGACGCGAAAGCGGGCGTTGCGGGCGATGGCCCGCTGCCGGGCGACCTGCAGGTCGGCGACGATCTGGTTGGTCGCGCCGGAGAGCGCCCAGGGCGCCGAGAGGGCGCGGAGGTTCGGGACCGCGATGCCGAGTACGACGCTGAACAGCGCGGCTGATATGAGGACCTCCAGGAGGCTCGCTCCTCGGTCCTCCACCGGGCCTTCGGTCGAAACGCTTCGCACGACCGACTTAGCAACGCCGGTGCCCGGCGGCGCGCCGACGGCCGGCGGGCCGTGGACACGTGAGGTCCGTCACCCGCGTGTCGTTCCGTCAGAGTCACTCGTCGCAGGTGCGCTGGGCGTCCCTGCAGCAGCGCTCCGGCGCGCAGCAAACAGGGCGCGAGCCGTGCTGTGTCCTCCACGCGCGCGCCCGCCCTGGCGAGCGCTGCGTCGATGCGACCCACCTTCCAGCGGCTCGTAGAGGTGAGGTAAGGAAGTGATCATTCGAAGGAGGTTGCCATGCCGCTCAGCGTGAAGCGCATCACTCTCTGGCGCGCCGACGTGCAGAACCAGGCCGGCGTTCTGGCCCGCGTCCTCGAACCGCTCGCCGCCGCGGGCGCCGACCTCCGCGTCGTCATGGGCTATCGCTTCCCGACGGCTCCCGAGCACTCCGCGGTCGAGCTGTACCCGGTCAGCGGGCGACGGGCGACGGAGGCGGCCGGGCAGGGCGGGCTCGCCGCGTCGGACATTCCATGCCTGCTGGTCGAGGGCGACAACCGGCCCGGCTGGGGCGCCCACATGGCCCGGGCGCTCGCCGACGCCGGCATCAACATCGCGTTCGTCATGGCGCAGGTGATCGGGAGGAGGTTCGCCGCAGCGCTCGGCTTCGAGAACGAGGCGGCGGCTGCCGAGGCGATGAAGATCATCAAGAAGATCGGCGCCGCGCCCCGCCGGGCTGCGAAGGCCGGCGCGCGCCGGCGCTGAGCGGCGTCGTCCGCCGTCAGGGTCGCGCTGCGCGCGGCATGCGGGCCGGCACGCGCTACGGCGCGGCGGACGCGAGGCGGTCGAGGTGGCGGTACGCGTCGTCGGGGCCGACGGTGGGCAGCGACACGACGACGCGGTCGGCGCCCGCGTCGCGGTAGCGGGCGAGCGTGTCCCGGTCGGGGAGCATGTCGAGGCTCGGTGTCTCCATCCCGGGCGGGGCGCCGATCATCACGGTGAGCGAGAGCTTCTCGGGGTCGCGATCGTGCTCGAGCGCCCGGCGGCTGATCTCGAGGCGCGCCTCGGCCACCGCGTCGGGCGGCAGGCCGATGGGGAGCCAGCCGTCGCCCCAGGCCGCCACACGCTTGCGGGCGTTCGGCCCCATGCCGCCGAGGATGACGGGTGGATGCGGCTTCTGCACGGGCTTCGGCTTGCACACGACCGGGGGGAAGCGGACCCATCGGCCCTCGAAAGATGGGCGCTCCTCGGTCCAGAGCTTGCGCATGGCCATGATCGCCTCGCGCAGGAACGCAAAGCGATGCGGGAAATGCGGCGTCAAGAGATCCATCTCCTCCCGGAGCCAGCCGGCGCCCACGCCGAACAGGAAGCGGCCGCCGGAGAGCAGGTCGAGCGTGGCCACCTGGTGTGCGGTGAGCAGCGGGTCGCGCTCGGGGACCAGGCAGACGCCGGTCGCCACCCGCAGCTCCCGTGTGACCGCGGCGGCCGCGGCGAGCGTGGCGAAGCAATCCGGCAGCTCGGTGTAGGGCCGCGGGAGCTTCCCGTCCTCCGCGAGCGGATAGCGGGTCTCGTACTCGGCGGGGACGATCGGATGCTCGGGCACCCAGAGCGACTCGATGCCGCGCGCCTCGCAGGCGCGCGCCAGATCCGTGACCGGGAGCGCACGCTCGGTCACGAACATCAGGATGCCGAGGTGCACGGGGCTACTTCGCGTCGGCGGGCATGGCCGCCTTCGCCTTTTTGAAGTGGTCGACGGCCTCCTCCTGCAGCCCGTCCTTCATGGCCTTGTCGCCCTCCTCGTACTCCTTGGCGGCGACGCCGAGGTCCTTGCCGTCGGCCTGGGCCTTCTTGATCTTCGGCAGCAGCTCCTTCTTCAGCTCGACGGCGGTCTGCGCCCACGCCGGGACGGCGAGGGCGAGGCCGAGGACCAGCGCGGTCATGCGTGTCGTGCGGCGCATGGGGGGACCTCCGTGAACAGCAAATTAGCTGACGGCTCCTTAACCGGAGTGACTCGCGGGGCGCAAGCACCCCGATGCCGTACGGATCCGCGGCTACCGGCGGGTCGGGACCCAGCCCGGCGCGACGGCGTCAACGAGATCTGAGCTGGTGGTACTTGCCCTGGAAGAAGATGAGCGGAGCGCCGCCGCGCAGCTCGGCGTGCTCGACGGCACCGACGTGGATCACGTGGTCCCCGCCCTCGTGCGTCTCGACGATGCGACACTCGACGTGGCCGAGCGTCCCGTCGAGCACCGGGGTGTCCAGACGACCGAGGTGGTGGGCGACGCCGGTGAACTTGTCGCCGCCGGACTTGGCAAAGCGCGTCGAGAGCGCTTCCTGGTCCTCGGCCAGGATGTTCACGATGAAGCACTTCGAATCGAGGAAGTGCGGGTGGCTCTCGGCCTGCTTGTCGATACAGATGAGGAGCAGCGGCGGCACCAGGGAGAGCGACGTGACCGCGTTGGCGGTGAGCCCGTACACCCGGCCGCCGGCATCGCGGGTGGTGATGACGGTCACGCCGGTGGCGAAGAGGCCCATCACCCGGCGCAGCTCCTTCGCGTCGAACATCGGCCGCGTCAGGTCGCAGGCATGTACGCGATGAGGATCCGGCTCCCGTCCTTGAAGCCCGTGCGAAACTTCTCTTCGAAGCGCGTCCAGCCGTCGGGGTATTTGCGCGCGTAGGCGGCGAGGAGTCGCTCCTCGATGGCGGCGTCGTGCAGCGTCCGGCCGGTCGCGGCGAACGAGGGCCCGTCGGGCTTGCCGACCGCGATCCGCGCCTTTCGCCGTCCCGCCTTGATGCGCCGCACGCGCCACGCGGTGGGTGGGGAGGCGACGTACACCGTGCCCGCATCGTAGAAGAACCAGATCTCCGCGGGCTTCCCGAGCTCGCCGGACTTCCGCTCGCTCTGCACGTAGACGTACTTGCTCTCCTTGAGCGCGCGGTCGAGCTCGGGCGAGAGCGCGGCGCTCGCCAGCGCCGCGAGCGCGAGGGAAAGGACGCAGATCCGGACGGTGAAGCGTTGGGCCCGCATGGCGGGCCGTTCTACCTCATCCGCGCCCGGGCGCGAAGCGCAGCCCTTGCTCCGGGGCTCGAAAACACTTAAAGCCGAGCTCAAACGACTTCAGAAGGTCCGGGCGTCGTTCGTCCGCTGAGCCGCTCCGGAGTCGGGCCGGAGCACCGGCCGAATGGGAGGAGGTGCCGTGAGAGCCGCGCGACTGCTGGTTTTCCTCGTCCTGATCCCCTGCTCTGCACCGGCAGCATCGCTCCGCGACCAGCTGCGGGCCAGCTCGCTCACGGTGGGCATCGCCGGGGGCTCGGCCTTCGACGCCCTCGCCGACAACATCGCCGACACGGCGGCCCGCAACCTGCCGATCATCTCGGCCTCTGCGGGCTACACCTACCGCTACAACCCGCAGCTCGAGATCTTCGAGCGGACGTCCGAGACCCTCGGACCCCTCTTCCTCGAGCGGCCGGACACGCTCGGGCGCGGCAAGCTCAACGTGAACGTCAGCTATCAGTACGTCCAGTTCGACGACTTCGACGGCCGCAGCATCAAACGGCTGGAGGCGCCCGACCGGATCGTCATCCAGGAGTTCGACTCGGCGGGGAACCTGCTCAGGCAGACCGCCAACCGGCTCCGCTACGGCCTCAAGATCCACAGCAACATCGGCTCGCTCAGCCTCACCTACGGAGTGCTCGACAACGTGGACGTGAACCTGCTCGTCCCCGTCATCGACACCGACTTCGCCGCCGGCGTCCACAGCCAGGTGCTCGAGACGGCGCCACCCGGCGGGAGCTTCAGCCCGGCCCCCGAGCCGCCGCGCAACGGCATCACGCGAGGCAACGCGGTCGGGGTGGGGGACATCCTGCTGCGCGCGAAGTACCAGTTCGCGGAGCAGAGCGGACTCCGCTCGGCCGCGGGCCTCCAGCTCCGCCTGCCGTCGGGAAACCAGGACGACTTCCAGGGCACCGGCGACTTCGAGGCCTCGCCGTTCCTCTATCTGTCGACCGTGCTCTGGTCGCGAGTCGAGCCGCACGCCAACCTCGGCATCGACCTGCGCACCGACGACGTCGAGCGGAGCCAGGCGCGCTACGGGCTCGGCGCCGACGTCGACGTCACCAAGCGCATCGGCGTGTCGCTCGCCTTCCTCGGGCGCAGCCAGTTCAAGGAGAGCGCGGCGGCGAGCGACACGAACTTCCTGCACCTCACCGCGGCCGGCGTGCAGGAGCGGCCGCTCCTCGGCGTCTCCTTCGACCGCAAGGACTTCTTCGACCTCTCGTTCGGCGCGCGCGCCGTGGTCTGGCGCCAGATCATGGTGTTCGCCAACGGCATCTTCGCCCTGAACGACGACGGGCTCCGCAACGGCACCGTCATTCCCACCGCCGGGGTCGAGGGCACCTTCTAGCGCAGCCCGGATGAACCGCTTCGCGCGGTGGCTCGTTCGCTACCCGGTCGTCTTCGTAGCGGCGAACCTGCTCGTCACCGCGGTGCTCGGCATCTTCGCGCTCCGCATCCGCATCGAGAGCTCGCTCGAGAGCGTGCTCCCCGCGGGCGACCCCGAGATCGAGTACTACACGCGGGTACGCGCCACCTTCGGCAGCGACGACGTCGGCGTGGTGGGCGTCCGGGCGGACGACATCTTCGCGCCGGCGACGGTCGAGAAGATCGCCCGCGTCACCGACGCGCTCGGCCACGTCTCGGGCGTCGAGCGGGTGCTCAGCATCGCCAACGCGGTCGACCCGGCGGAGGACGTCTTCAAGCCGCCGCGCTTGCTGCCGAGCATTCCGCCCTCCCCTGTCGAGGTGGAGGAGCTCAAGCGCAAGCTCCGCAGCACCCCGCTCTACGGCAAGAACCTGGTCGCCGACGACTTCAAGGGCGCGGCGATCAACGTCTTCTTCCGGAACCTGACCGACGCCGAGTATCTCGACCTCGGTATCGACGACAATATCCGCCGGGTGCTGGCGGCGGAGAGCGGGCCCGAGCGGTTCTTCTACACCGGCGCGGCGCACGTGAAGCAGGCCGCCGTCGACCTCATGCGGCGCGACCTCTTCCGCTTCACGCCGATCGCGCTCCTCGTCATCCTCGTCGTCCTCTGGCTCTCGTTCTGGACGGTGCGCGGCGTCGTGCTGCCGGTGGTGTCGGTCGTGATGGCGCTGGTGTGGACCCTCGGCGCCCTCGTCCTCGACGGCAAGGCGCTCACCCTCGGCACGTTCGTCCTGCCGCCCCTGCTCCTCGTGGTCGGCAGCTCGTACGCCATCCACGTGATGGCGCGCTATTACGAGCAGGTGGATCTGCGGGCGCCGCGCGAGGAGCTGGTCGTGCGCGCCTTCATGCGGGTCTGGCTCCCGCTCCTCATCTCGGCGGTGGTGACCGCGATCGGCTTCGGGTCGCTCGGGGTGAACCGGATCACCGCGATCCGCGATCTCGGGCTGTTCGCGGTGGTGGGCATCGCGTGTCTCACCTGCACGTCGCTCGGCTTCCTGCCCGCGGCCCTCCAGCTCCTCGGCACCGAGCCGCGGACCGCGCGCTCGGGAAAGATCTCGCCGCGGCTCTCCCGCGCCCTCACTCGCCTCGGGCAGCACGCCTACGCCTCGCGCGCCAAGATCCTCGCCGGCGCGGCGGGATTGTGCGTCGTCGGCCTCCTCGGCGCGCTCGCGATCCGCGTCGACTCCGACTTCCTCTACTACTTCGACCCGAAGTCCGAGGTGCGGGTCGAAGCCGAGACGATCAACCGCGAGATCGTCGGCAGCAACCCCTTCTACATCGTGATCGAGGGGCCCAGTCCGGGCTTCCTCAAGCGCTGGGAGGTGCTGAAGGAGATCAAGGAGCTGCAGCGCTTCCTCAGCGCGCTTCCGGGCATCACGTCGTCGATCTCGCTGGTCGACTACATGGAGCTCCTGGAGAGCGGGCTCAACCGCAGCGGCTCGGGCGACCTGGTGATCGACGAGGACGGCAACATCATCGCGGCGCCCAAGCCGAGGTCGTTTCTCGAGGAGCCGAAGAACCTCGATCCCGTGCTCAGCATGATCGCGACCAGCCCGGCCACCTTCAAGAGCGTCGTCACCGAGGACTTCGGCGAGACCAACGTCCTCGTCCGCACCAACCTCTCCGGCTCGCGCCGCATCGAGCAGACGCTCGCGCGCATCCACGACTGGGTGGCGGCGCACTTCCCGGCCGAGCTCCGCGTGCACGCCACCGGCAACCTCGTGCTGCTCTCGGGGACGACGTCGGACATCGTGGCCGGGCAGATCAAGAGCCTGTCGCTCGCGCTCGGCATCATCTTCGTCGTGCTGGCGCTGATGTTCCTGTCGGCGCGCATCGGCTTCTTCGCCATCCTGCCGAACGTCGTGCCGATCGTGCTGTTCTTCGGCGTGATGGGGTGGCTCGGCATCCTGCTGAACCTCGGCACGAGCCTGATCGCGGCGATCGCGCTCGGCATCGCGGTCGACTCGACCATCCACTACATGGCGCGGTTGAACCAGGAGCTGCGCGGCGAGACCGACCAGGTGGCGGCGCTGGTCCGGACGCTCCGGACCGTCGGCGTGCCGATCGTGTACACCACGGTGGCGCTCTTCCTCGGCTTCCTCACCTTCGCCTTCTCGAGCTTCGTGCCGATCCAGAACTTCGGCATCCTGACCGGCTTCACCATGGCCGCCTCGCTCGGGGCGAACCTCGTGCTCCTCCCGGCGCTCCTCGCCACCACCAAGGTGATCACGCTCTGGGACCTCGTCGGGGTGAAGCTCGGCCAGCAGCCGGCCCGGACGATCCCGCTCTTCGCCGGTCTCCGTCCGGCGCAGGCGCGCATCGTCGTCCTGATGGGCGAGCTCCGGCGCTTCGCGCCCGGCGAGACGGTCATCCGCCGCGGCGAGCTGGGCGACGAGATGTTCGTCATCATCCGTGGCCGCGCCGAGGTGTGGGCAGGCAGCGACCAGGAGCGGCGGCGGGTGGCCGAGCACCGGCGGGGCGACGTGTTCGGCGAGATGGGCCTCGTGCGCCACGCCGAGCGGAGCGCCGACGTGGTCGCCGCCGGCGACCTGGAGGTCCTCGCGGTCGACGAGCGCTTCCTCCGCCGCATCCAGCTCCGCTACCCGCGCATCGCGTCCAAGGTGTTCCTGAACCTCACCCGGGTGCTCAGCGACCGCCTGCAGCGGACCACCGAGCAGTACGTCGCCTTGGTGCCCGAGCAGCGCGCGACGGCGCGGTCGACCCGTGCGCGCGACGCGGCCCGCCCTGCGGCTCGTGGTGATCGTCGCCGGGCTCGCGGCCTGTGGGCGCGGAGCGGGCGGCGCTGGCGGCAGCGAAGGAGGTCCCGCCGCAGCCGAGCGCCGGCTGTGGCGGCCGCCGACCGGGGACGGTTCGCGGCGTGCGGCGCACCGTCGCGGTGGGAGGCGAAGAGCGCGGCTACCTGCTCGACGCGCCCGCCGCCGACGGGCCGCTGCCGGTGGTGCTCGCCTTCCACGGCTTTCGTGCCAGCGCGCGGGGACTCCGCTGGTGGACGGGCTGGGGCCGGCTCGCGCAGCGCGAGCGCTTCATCGCCGTGCATCCCGAGGGGCACGAGGGCGTGGCGCTGCTCGGCACGACCGGGCGCGGCTGGGACATGCGGCCCGCCGAGACGCGCGACGTCGACTTCGTGCGCGCGCTCCTCGACCGCCTCGAGCAGGAGCGCTGCGTCGACCGGCGGCGCGTCTTCGCGACCGGGATGTCCAACGGCGGCTTCTTCGCGAATCTGCTCGGCTGCGCGCTCGCCGATCGAATCGACGCGATCGCCCCCGTCGCGGGCGCCCTCGACCTCGGCTCGTGCAGGCCGGCTCGGCCCATGCCGGTGCTCCTGCTCTACGGCCGCGCCGACCGCGTGGTGTCGGCCGACCTCATCGCCGGAGCCCGCGCCTGGTGGGCGCGGGCCGGCGGCTGCGGGCCGGCGGCGGCGGACGGCGGCTGCGAGCACTACACCGGGTGCGCCGCCGACCTCGTCTACTGTGAGGGACCGCAGGCGCATCGCTGGCCGGTCGGCGCCACCGACCGCATCTGGCGCTTCTTCGAGGCGCATCCAGCGACATGACGAAGCTCTTCTTCCTCTGCCGCCGCCGTGCGGATCTGACGCACGAGCAGTACGTCGAGCGGCTCATCGCCGGACACGTGCCGCTGGCGCTCGCCCACCACCCGACGCTCCGGCGCTACGTCGTGAACGTCGTCGAGGGCACGCGCGGGCCCGCCCCGCTGCTCGACTCGATCGGCACGCTCTGGTTCGACTCGCTCGCCGACTACCGCGAGCGACTCTACGACTCCCAGATCGGCGAGCGCGCGATCGCCGACGACGTGGCCCGCTTCCTCGGCGGCGCCGACGCCTATGCGACCACGGAGCACGTCCAGCGGGCGCCCGCCGAGGCGCCGTCGCTCGGCCAGACGCCGGGCGTGAAGCTCGTGGTGGCGCTCGCCCGTGCTCCGGGGCAGACCCGGGGGGACTTCCTCCGCCACTGGCTCGAGCGCCACGTGCCGCTCGCGCTCGAGCACCACGGCATGAGCCGCTACGTGACGAGCGTCGTCGACGAGCGCCTCGGGGCCGACGCACCGCCCTACGACGGCTTCGCGGAGATCCACTTCGCCTCCGCCGAAGACCTCGAGCGCCGGCTCTACCTCTCGGCCGAGGGCAAGGCGGCGATCGAGCGGGACGTCGGGCGGTTCCTCGGCACCATCCACGCCTATTACGTGGCGGAGCACGTCGCCCGCTGGGTGGAGCACCGTCCCGGACGGTTCTCGATCCGCGTTCGCGATGCCGAGGCGTTCCTCGTCTACGAGCGGCGGGAGGACATCCTCGACGTGCTGCATACCTATACCCCTCCCGCCCTGCGCGGCGGCAACCTCGCCGCGGAGCTCACCCGCGCGGCCCTCGACCACGCGCGGGCCGAGGGGCTGCGCGTGGTGCCGACCTGCTCGTACACGCGTCGCTACCTCGCACGGCATCCGGCGTGACCACGGTGCTCTTCGCGTGCGTCCACAACGCCGGCCGCTCGCAGATGGCGGAGGTGCGCCCGCGTTGCATACGTCACAACACGGCGCCGAGTGGCGCCGCGAGCGTCGTCCTGGTGAGCTGCAGGATGTCGCGGCCGTCGTACAGCAAGAGGCCGAAGGGCGACCGGCGCCCGAACTCCTGGCAGAAGGCGTCGAGCGCCCGGGCGTCTGCCGTGCGGACGCTTCGCGCCGCCTTCACCTCGATGGGGAGGAGGCGGCCGCGTCGCTCGACGACGAAGTCGACCTCCTCTCCGCCTGCGCTGCGGCGGTAGAAGACTCCCGGCTTCTTCACCTCGGTCTCTCGCCATGCGAGCAGGTCGTTCAGGACCACGTTTTCCAGCCATGCGCCGGCGCCCGGCTGGCGACTGAGGGCGTCCTCGTCTTCCACACCCGCCAGGTGCAGCGCGAGCCCCGTGTCCAGCGCGTAGAGCTTCGGGGTCTTGATCAGCCGCTTTGCCCGAGACTCGGCGAACGGCGGTAGTAGCGTGACGATCGCTCAGGCTTCGGGCGATTATCACCCGAGATATGGGCGATCAAGCACCCACAATTCGGACATCGCGGGCGGCAAAGCGCGCCGAAGGGCAGCGGAACTTAGACCCGCGCCGATGGATTCGGACAGCCCCGTCATCTGGGGCGCCGGCTTGCTCCGGAGCCGCTACCGCGCGGCGAGCGCCTGGACGTCCGAGTCGGCGGCCGTCTCCGCCTCGGCGTCGGCCGTGACGGCGTACATCTCCCAGCGCATGCCGTCGGCGTCGACCGCCCAGAACTTGTCGGCCTTGGCGTAGCAGCAGGTGGTCCCCGTCTGCTGGAGGACTTCGACGCCCTCGGCCTTGACGCGCACCATCTCGGTGGCGACGTCGGCCGTGCCCGGGTAGCGGATGCCCAGGTGGGCGACGGTGCCCGGCTCGCCGCCCGGGTTGAGCGAGAGGATGACGGGCGGGTCGGCGAGCTCGAACTTGGCGTAGTCGTGGCGGACCTTGGCCGGCTCGATGCCGAGGAGCTTCCGGTAGCGGGCGATGGCGGCGTCGAGGTCCTTCACCTGGAGCGCGATGTGGAACGTGTTCTGGGCCATGCTGTCACCTCCATTGGTTGGCGCCGGTCAGCAACAGGCCGACCCGGCGCAGCAGTCGAGAACGAATTTCCGCAGATGGTCGACGGCGCTCCGGCACCGCTTGACGTCGAGCCGATAGACGCGCTCGCGCCCCTGCCGCTCGCGGACTAGGAGTCCGGCGTCGGCCAGGACCTTCAGATGGTGCGACATCGCGGGGCGCGAGAGCGGAAAGCGCGCCGCGAGCTGCCCGACGTTCAGCCGCTCGCGCGAGAGAGCCATCAC
>VBLD01000243.1:2485-7794 GCA_005879205.1 Deltaproteobacteria bacterium | reverse complement strand
CGTACCGGAAAGACGTTGAGCCGATAGTACAGGTCTTGTCGGAACATACCCTCGGCCACCGCCGTTTCGAGGTTGCGGTTGGTCGCCGCGATCACCCGAACGTCCACCGGCCTCGTCTGGTTGCTGCCGACGGGCTCGAACTCCCGTTCCTGCAGCACCCGCAGCAGCTTCATCTGAGTCTCCGGCGGCAGCTCCCCGATCTCGTCCAGGAAGATCGTCCCCCCGTCCGCCAGCTCGAAACGACCGATGCGGCTCGTCACTGCGCCGGTGAACGACCCTTTGACGTGGCCGAACAGCTCGCTCTCCACCAACCCCGCCGCGATCGCCGAGCAGTTCACCTTGACCAGGGGCCGCTCTCGCCGTGGGCTCCGGTCGTGGATCGCCCGCGCGATCAGCTCCTTGCCGGTCCCCGTCTCGCCCAAGATCAACACCGTCGAGCTCGTCGGCGCCACCGACTCGACCTGCGACAGCGTCCGCCGCAGCGCCGGACTCTGGCCGACGATATCGGCGAAGTTGTGGTCCCGCAGGATCTCCTCCTGCAGGTACACGTTCTCTGCCGCCAGCCGATCGCGAAGCCGGCGGACCTCCTCGTGCGCGAGGCAATCGTCCAGGGCCACCGCTACCGCGCCCGCCACCTGCTCGAGAAAGCTCCGGGGCAGGTGCCCGTAGGCCCCTGCGGCCGCTGCCATGAAGAACAGGACCCCGCGACAGCGCTCGCCGGTCACCAGCGGCAGCGCGCACAACGACTGCATGTTCTCCTGCTGCATGACCTCGAAGGTGATGGGGAAGCGTTCGCGCAGCTCGTCGCGGCAGGAAGCGACCATCCACTGACGGTTCTGCAGGACCCAGTTGCACGCGGTCCCCGGGGCCGGCAACACCGTGGGTCGCGTCGGCTCCGTCATCCCGCTGCGCGGCGTCAGGAGGTGCCCCTGCAGCCTGTCGCCCTCGATGGGGAGCTCGATCCCGAAGCGCTCGGTGGGCAGCAGATCCCGCAGGCACACGGCCAGGGCGCCGAACAGCTCGTCGCGTTCCAGGTGGCGCCCGACCGAGACGTTGACGTCGAGCAGGGCCGTGAGCTCCCGGCCCAGACGCTGCAGCTGCTCGTAGCCGAGGCAGTGGTCGAGGGCGGCGGCCACCGAGGCCGCGATCTCGTCCAGCAGCCGCCGCGGATGGTTGTCCCAGGCTCCTTCGGCGCGCGCAAGGAAGCCGAGGGCCCCGAAGCAGTGGTCCCGCACGAGGAGCGGCAGCACGACGGCCGACTGCATGCCCGCTCCGACGAGATGCCGGTGGGTGGCCGGGAAGCGTTCGCGGATCTGCGCGGGCGAGGAGATCACCATCGGCCGACGGTTGCTCACCACCCACGCCGCCACCGAGTCATCAGGGATCTCTTGGCTCGCGTACACCTTCTCGGCGCCGTGCACGTCGTAGATGCTGACCGCGGCATCCTGCGAGCCGGAGACGAGAACCATCAGCTGATCGGCCGGCAGTAGCCCCTCGATCGCGCCGGCAACCGCCGCGCAGAGCGCCTCGCGATCGCGGTGCAAGCTGATCGCCCGGCTGATCTGCAGCAGCGCAGCCAGCTCATCGTGAGTCATCCCGAGATCGCGGTGCGCGTGATCGATCGCGGTCGACTTCTCCTCGACGTGGGGCTCGCGCAGCATCTGATCCGCGACTGCCGAATACGCCCCGGGGAAAGGCGCTGTCAAGACAAACGGGTCGGGCGTCTCGGCCCGTGAAGGCGCCAAAATCTAGTGTAAACCCTCGCTATCAGACCCGCGCCGCCAAACCTCCAGCTCCCCTCTGGCCCGAGCTGCCCCTGCTAGTGCTCGAGCGGATCCTCCGAGTCAGGCAATCAGCGGTCGCCGATGATCGCGTCGATCGCACGCTCCGGCGCGCTTCGCCCGTCGCCCTCCCGGGAACGCAAGGCCGGCACGAATCCTCCGTCGGCCACCCGGGTGGCTCGGAGACGCGCCGCGCCGACCGCCTGAACGAACTGGCCCTGCACGACGACCGAGAAGCGAAGGCTCTCGCGCAGGTCGAACCCTTCACCTCCGGACTGCACCCGGATGCGAGCGCTCAGCCCCTGGAGCCGGAGCGACTCGTACCCCGTGCAGTCGCGGAGGAATTGGACGAAGGGCTCGCGCTCGATGAGGTGCAGGCGGAGCCAGCCGCGCCGGGCTGGCTGCCACGTGGCGAACCCCGTGAGATCCGGCACCGACACGTCGGGGCAGACGGGGATGACGGGAGGACCGCCCGAATCCCCGTCGTTCGTGACGAAGAACGAGCCGTCCACGGGCTGGCGGCGCGTCGCGCATCGGCTGCCGACGCAGGCCGTCGCCGTGACTCTTCCGTGGTACTCCCACGATCCTTCGGCGAGCGCGGGCAGCTCCGCTGCCGAGACCTCACTTCCAGCCACGAGGAGCAGCGCGAGGGCGAGCAGGCGCACGCGGTGCGCATAGCGCATTCGCTGTCTCGCTTGCAATATTTCGTAGGCGAAGGGGTGCAGTCCGCGGCGCGGCCGGTGCAGCGGCGGGGCCCGTCGCCTTCATGCTCTCTTCCTCCCGAACGCGGATCGGTCGTAGCGCAAGAGCTCGCCGATTCGCTCGATGGTGATGTCCGCCGGCGGATACGTGGCCACGTCGGCGGCGCGGGCGTAGTGTCCCTGCCGGGGAAAGACGGTGGTCAGCCGCTCGCCCCAGACGTTCCTGACGGCGGTCAGGATGCGGATCTTGTCGTCGACCAGCACGTAGTGCTCGGCGGGGTAGCGCTGCTCGACGTCGTCCAGCTCCCGCTCCTTGTGGATGTAGATCAGGACGCGGCCTTCGACCGCGTCGAACAGCCCCGAGCGCTCGATCTTGCGCGGCTGGAAGACCACGTCGCCGTCGGACAGGATGACCGTCGGGCCCCAGGCGGCGAGGTGCTCGAGGACGTCCAGCGACTCCGGATAGAGGCGGTTGGCGAACGGATAGTTCACGAGGAACGAGGACACCGCCAGGAGGTGCGGATCGCGCGGGTGCTCGACGCGATACCGCTGGAGCGCGCCCAGGTAGTCGGCATAGCCGAGCTCGGTGCGGAGCGCCTCGAAGATCGCCCAGTACCGCTCCTGCCGCTCCGCGCCGACCTCGCGCGTGAGGTAACGCTTCAGGTCGCCGGCGACGCGGTCATTGTCGAGGAGCGTGTTGTCGACGTCGAGGAGGAAGACGATCGGGCTCTGCGCTGGCATCAGCCGGCCGCCGGGGTGTGCCATCCACCGACCCCGGCCGTGAGCGCGTCGGCCTCCCGCGGACCCCAGCTGCCGCACTCGTACTCGTGCACCGGCGTCCGCGAGCCGAGGATCGGCTGGACGATCGCCCAGGCCGCCTCGACGGCGTCCTCCCGCGCGAAGAGCGTCGCGTCGCCCTCCATCGCGTCGCCGATCAGCCGCTCGTAGGCGTCCATCTCCTCCCCGTCCGGATGGTGGACCACGCGGAGCTCGGTCGGCTCGGTGTCCATCTCCTCCCCGGGCCGCTTCACGCGCGCCCCGACGGCGATCGTCACGTCCGGGCTCAGGCGGAAGCGGAAGTAGTTGGTCTCGCCCGGGCACAGCTTGCTGAGCGGCGGCCGGCAGAGCGTGACCAGCACCTCGGTGGTGGTGGTCGCGAGACACTTGCCCGCCCGGATGAAGAAGGGCACGCCGTCCCACCGCCAGGAGTCGATGTGGAGCCGGACGGCCGCGCAGGTCTCGACCGTCGAGTCCGGCGCCACGCCCACCTCCTTCCGGTAGCCGCGATATTGGCCGCGAACCAGATCCTCCGGTCTCAGCGGCCGGATCGTCCGGAAGACCTTCACCTGCTCGTCGCGGATCGACTCGTGATACGTGGTCGCCGGTGGCTCCATGGCGAGGAAGCCCACGACCTGCAGCATGTGATTCTGGATCACGTCGCGGATCGCGCCGGCTTCTTCGTAGAAGCGGCCGCGACCCTGGACGTCGAAGCTCTCCGCCATCGTGATCTGCACGCTCGCGACGTAGCGGCGGTTCCAGATCGGCTCGAGGAACGCGTTCGCGAATCGGAAGAGGAGAATATTCTGCACCGGCTCCTTTCCGAGGTAGTGGTCGATGCGGAAGATCGCCGATTCGTCGAAGACCCGATGCAGCGTGGCGTTCAGCTCCTGCGCCGAGGAGAGGTCACGGCCGAAGGGCTTCTCGACGACGACGCGCGCGTTCTGCGCGCCGCTCGAGCGCCCGAGCCCCTCGACGACGCTCGCGAACAGGCTGGGAGGGATGGCGAGATAGTAGAGCGGCCGGGTCGCGCTGCCGAGCGCCTTGCGCAGCGTCTCGAACGTGGCGGGATCGCCGTACTCGCCCTGGACGTAACGCAGGCGCTCGGAGAGCCGGGCGAACGCCGCGTCGTCGAGGCGCCCGTGCCGCTCTATGCTCTCCCGCGCGCGCGCCCGGAACTGCTCGAGCGTCCAGTCCGAGCGGGCGACGCCGATGACGGGCAGGTCGAGACGCCCGCGCCGCGCCAGGGCGTAGAGCGCGGGAAAGATCTTCTTGTAGACGAGGTCGCCGCTCGCCCCGAAGAAGACCAGGGCATCGGAGCGCGGCGCGCTCATCTGCCCGCTCCTGGCGCGAGGTGCCCGCCGAACTCGTAACGCATCGCCGACAGCAGGCGGTCCTGGAAGTCCGCCTCGCCCCGCGAGGCGAAGCGCTCGAACAGCGCGGCCGCCAGCACGTGGGCGGGGACGGCCTCGTCGATCGCCGCGTCGAGCGTCCAGCGCCCCTCGCCCGAGTCCGACACCCGCCCGGGGAAGCGCTCGAGCGTCGGGTCGCTGGCCAGGAGGTCGAGCAGCCACGACGCAATCACGCTGCCCCGGCGCCAGACCTCGGCGATGTCGGCGAGGTCGAGGTCGTACCGGTAGTACTCGGGGTTGCGGAGCGGCGTCGTCTCGGCGTCGGCGGCGCGGGAGCGCTTGCCGACGTCGGCGTGGCGCAGGATGTTCAAGCCCTCGGCGTACGCGGCCATGAGCCCGTACTCGATGCCGTTGTGGACCATCTTCACGAAGTGGCCCGCGCCGTTGGGGCCGCAGTGCAGGTAGCCCTGCTCGGCCGTGCCCGCCCGCTTCTCGCGGCCCGGGGTGCGGGGCAGCGAGCCGGCGCCCGGGGCGAGCGTCGCGAACAGCGGATCGAGCCGCCGCACGATCTCGCGCTCGCCGCCGATCATGAGGCAGTAGCCGCGCTCGAGGCCCCACACGCCCCCGCTCGTGCCGCAGTCGACGTAGTGCAGGCCCCGCGCCGCAAGCCGCTTCGCCCGCTCGATGTCGTCCTGGTA
>VBLD01000243.1:0-2350 GCA_005879205.1 Deltaproteobacteria bacterium | reverse complement strand
CGTCTAGCGACGCGGCGCCGGTGGCACCTTCCCGCGCGAGCGCCTGCACCGCATCCCCCGAGACGTCGTGCACGACGCACTGGTGGCCGCCGCGCATCCAGCGCCGCACCATGTTGGCGCCCATGCGCCCGAGACCGATCATGCCGACCTGCATCCTCGCCTCCTCTCGTTCGATGCTGCCGCGCTCATGACGTCAGGACGCAGCGTCACGTCGGGCTCCCGCCCATCGTCGTTGCTCGCCCATGAGCACACAGACGCACCGCGCGCACAGTGCCTCCGGGCGGCCTCCATGTCGAGCCACTGGAGTTGGGGCTGCTCGTCGATCACGAACGCGTGCAGCAGCACGTAGCCGAGCTCGCCGCCCTCGTGGATCGAGCCCGGGGTCGTCACCCTCACGTGACTCGGGATCCCGCCCGGCGCCGAGAACTGCCGGAAGAGCCGTCGCATGCCGTCGGCGTCCTGCGAGACGGCGGGATAGACCTCCGAGTAGCTGCCTTCCCTCCCTCCTAGTCGAGGTTCCACGGACGCCACGCCTCTTCCCTGACGGCGATCGTGCCTTCCCGTACTTCCACCGTCCACCGGCTTCGATCCCCTTCCCGCCAGCACCGGAGGTCCAGCCGCGCCCGGCCGACCGTCAGGCCATGGAGGGTCACGTCGGGGAGCCAGCGGGGCAGCGCGGGGTCGACGTACAGCCGGCCCTGCGGGGCGTCGGCGCGGAGGCCGAGGATCGCCTGCAGCAGGTGGAAGACGCTGCCCGCGGCCCAGGCCTGTGGCACGTTCGCCTGCGGGTACAGGACCGGGAAGGTGCCGGGGCGGCGCTCCGAGCCGGCATAGAGCTCCGGCAAGCGGTAGCTGACGAAGTAGCTCGCCGCCTCCGAGATGTCGCGGGCGACGCGGGCCGCCTCCGCGGCAAAGCCGTAGCGCTTGAAGCCGAGCGCGATGAGGCCGTTGTCGTGCGGCCAGACCGATCCGCGCTGGTAGGAGAACGGGTTGTACGCGGGGTTGTGGCTCGAGAGCGTCCGGATGCCCCACCCGCTCCAGAGATCGGGCTCGAAGAAGCGGGCGACGACCCGCGCGCCGTGCTCCGGGCTCGCGATGCCGCTCCACAGGCAGTGGCCGGCATTGGACGCGATGGTGCGAACGGGCTGCTTCTCGGGATCGAGCGCGAAGGCGTAGAAGCCGAGATCCTCGCACCAGAACCTCGCCTCGAAGGCGGCGCGCAGCGCTCGGGCCTTGTCGCGCAGGCCGGCGGCGCGCCCGGGGTCGTCGAGGGCGTCGAACACCTCCGCCATGCGCAGCCAGGCGTCGAAGACGTAGCCCTGGAGCTCGCAGAGCGCCTTCGGCTGCCGGACCTGGCGGCCGTCGGGGTAGACGACCGCGTCGATCGCGTCCTTCCAGCCCATGTTCTCGTATCCCTTGGGCGAGCGCGTCCGGTACTCCTGGAAGCCGTCCCCGTCGAGGTCGCCGTAGCGGTCGATCCACTCGAGACAGCGCAGCGCCGTCTCCCGGTGCTCGTGGAGGAGCGCATCGTCGCCGAGCCACTTCCACGCCTCGTGCAGCGCGATCAGATAGAGCGGCGTGGCGTCGGCGGTACCGTAGTACGGCGTGTGCGGGATCAGGCGGAAGTGGGCGAGCTCGCCGCAGCGCACCTCGTGGGGGATCTTGCCGGGCTCGGCATCGCGGAAGTCGTCGAGCTCGGTCGCCTGCAGCTCGGCGAGCTTCTTGAGCGTGCCCCGGGCGAGCGCGGGATGAACGATCATGTTCTGCAGGCTGGCGACGAGCGCGTCGCGGCCGAAGAGCGCGACGAACCACGGCACACCGGCGGCCGGGAGCCAGACGTCGGGGCCGAAGTCGTGGTCGTACAGACGCAGCGCGCCCATGTCCCCGACCGACTGGCGGAAGACCCGGTAGATGTCCTCGTTCGCACTCGTCAGCTTGGTCGCCACCTCGAGCCAGCGGTCGTGCAGCTCGTTCTCCGATGCGCCGCCGTCGTGGTAGAAGCCTCGCGGTGCGCGTACCGCCTCGCCTCGGTCGAGCAGGTAGTCGCAACAGGTGTGCCACGTCGCCCCGGGGGCGAGCTCGAGCTCGAACGTGACCCGGCCGTTCGCGTAGCCGGGAGAGGAGCCGCTGTTCAGGAGCTGGTAGACGAGCCGCCGGCGAAAGTCGCGATTGGTGTACGAGGTCTCGAGCTCCGCGCGCCAGGGATGCCACCGCGTCACGATGCGCCCCCGGCGGACGAGGCGACGAAGCTTGACCTCGAACAGATCGGCAAAGTCCGAACGGAGAGCGATCTCGAGGTTGAAGCGAACGGGCACCAGCCCATGGTTGGCGACGTCGAGGTCCTCGTGGA
>VBLD01000242.1:15568-16149 GCA_005879205.1 Deltaproteobacteria bacterium | reverse complement strand
CCGGCGTCCTTCCCCTGCCGCCCTGCTCCGCCGCCATGCGGGCCGCCCTTGGCTCCGGCGGGGTACGTCGAGGCGGCGAGCCACGCTGCCGCGATCAATGCGAGACCCGTTCTCACGCTGTCCTCCCGCAGCCCCGGACCGAAAGCAGCGTGCATGCCATCGCTGCTCGCAGGCATGGGCCGAAGCAGGCGCCTTCGCGAGGGAGTCGCGTCTGCCACCGGCTGCGGCTCCCGTGTCGCGTGGCCTGCGGGACGCCTCAGCGTCTCGGCCCGACGCGGGTGTCAAACCCCCGCCGGGGTCGCACAGAGATGGTCAGGACGAGGCGGTCAGACGAGCTTCTGATGGCGCGCGAGCCAGAGCGGGATGACGACCTTCGCCGGGCCCGTCTTGCTCGCGAGGTCGGTGTTGAAGACCTGTCCGCCGGTCACCCAGAACTCCTTGTCCGCGATGCGGCAGAACAGGTCCAGACCCTCGCGGCGCAGGATGACGCCGTCCATCTCGACGTAGCCACGACGCGTTCCGCCCCGGTCCTTGTCCTCTCCGTTGAGCCGCATGGCTGGCGACCGTACCCTTGGAACCAA
>VBLD01000242.1:11642-15523 GCA_005879205.1 Deltaproteobacteria bacterium | reverse complement strand
AAAGTCGCGGCGCGTCATGGCGCATCACGCCGGCGAGCGTCTCGGCGACGCGTTGGGAGATGGGCCGCCGGAGATTCGAACTCCGGACCCGCTGATTAAGAGTCAGCTGCTCTACCGACTGAGCTAGCGGCCCAAGAGAGCGGGCACCGACGTGCTCGGGCCCGCCGGGTATCAGATGGAACATGGGGTGAGTGAAGGGATTTGAACCCTCGACCCCCGGGGCCACAACCCGGTGCTCTGCCAACTGAGCTACACTCACCGCCCTTCGCTTCGTCGCTTCGATCGTCCTCTCTTTCCCGCCGCGGCAGGCGCGCCAGAAGGGATTCGAACCCCTGACCCACGGCTTAGAAGGCCGTTGCTCTATCCAACTGAGCTACTGGCGCGGGCGTCCGTCGATGGTCGGGGCGAGCCGATTTGAACGGCCGACCACCTGCTCCCAAGGCAGGTGCGCTACCAGGCTGCGCTACGCCCCGCCGGGCGTTCCCTAACATGGAGCCGTAGCCCTGCGCAACGTTCATACCCCGGCCGGTCCGTGCTGGAGGCGCTCGCCGAGGGAGCGCACCGCCCGCGCTCGGTGGCTGAGGCGCTGCTTCGCCTCGGCGCCCACTTCGGCGAGCGTGCGGTCGAACCCCTCAGGCACGAAGACGGGGTCGTACCCGAAGCCGGCACGACCGGCCGGCACCGCGGCGATGCGCCCGTGGCACACGCCTTCCGCGGTCGCGACGCGTCCATCGGGAAAGACCGCCGCCACGACGCACACGAATCGCGCCGCGCGGAGAGCCTCGGGCACGTCGCGCAACGCCGCGAGCAGCTTCGCGATCCGCTCCGCGTCGCTGTCCGCGTAGCGCGACGACCGCAGGCCGGGCGCGCCGCCGAGCGCTTCCACCTCCAGGCCCGAGTCGTCGCCGAGCGCCGGAAGGCCGGTGGCACGCGCCGCGGCCGTGGCCTTGGCCACCGCGTTCTCCGCGTACGACCCTCCCCGCTCGTCGGGCAACTCGACGCCGGCGAAGGCGTCGAGTCCGGCCACCACGACCGGCCCCCACCCGGCAACGAGCTCCCGGAGCTCACGTCCCTTGCCCGGGTTTGCCGTCGCCAGAACGAGGCGGTCCGGAATCATGATCGGCGCGGCATCGCCACGCCGGCAGCCGCGAGGGTCTCCCGCTGCACGGCCGCGAGCGCCCCGAGACCCTCGGCCGCCAGCTTGAGCAGGCGCTCGAGCTGGGCGGGGGTGAACGGCTTGCCCTCGGCCGTGCCCTGCACCTCGACGTAGCGTCCCGCCCCCGTCATGACGACGTTCAGATCGACCTCGGCTCGATGGTCCTCCTCGTACGTCAGGTCGAGCAGAGGCCGCCCGTCCACGATCCCTGCGCTCACGCCGGCGACGCTGCCGGTGAGCGGCAGGGTCGCGACGGTGCCGGCGGCGCGCAGCCGCTCCAGGGCCAGCGCCAGGGCGACGTAGCCCCCCGTCACCGAGGCCGTGCGCGTCCCGGCGTCGGCCTGCAGGACGTCGCAGTCGATCAGGACCGAACGCTCGCCGAGCGCCGCCATGTCCGTGACCGCCCGCAGGCTGCGTCCCACCAGGCGCTGGATCTCGTGGGTCCGGCCCCCGGGACCTCGCCGTTCGCGCTCGATCCGCTCGCCGGAGCTGCGCGGCAGCATGCCGTACTCGGCGGTGACCCACCCCCGGCCCTGACCCCGCAGGAAGGGCGGCACACCCTCCTGCACCGTCGCCGTGCAGATCACCCGCGTCGCTCCGGTCTCGATCAGGACCGATCCCTCGGCGGGCGGCAGGAAGCCGGGCACGAGCCGGACGGGACGCAGCTCGGCCGGCCGGCGCCCGTCGACCCGGCGCATCGCACGGCGCTGCTCAACCATTTTCGACACCCGACCGATATAGCAACCGACGAACATTCGTCATGGCGCGTCGCATAGCAGGTTCGGGGCGGGCGGCGCCAATCGGTTTGAGAGTGGGACGGAGGGGCTGTAGCGTTGTTCGCACGCGACACCAAGACAATTGTGAGCACACCGAACGGAGTCCCTGAGCCTCATCCTGCCCTGATCGGCGAGCACCCGCTCATTCAGAAGATCGGGCAGCTCGTCCTGAAGGTCGCGGTGACCGATGCCACGATCCTGATCACGGGTGAGAGCGGCACCGGCAAGGAGCTCGTCGCTCGAGCGATCTATTCGTCGAGCCCGCGCACCGACCGTCCCTTCATCGCCGTCAACTGCGGTGCCATCCCCGCCGAGCTTCTCGAGTCGGAGATGTTCGGCCACGAGCGCGGCGCCTTCACCGGCGCCATCGCGCAGCGGGCGGGGATGTTCCAGCTCGCCGCCGGCGGGACGATCTTCCTCGACGAGGTCGGCGAGATGAGTCCCGTCCTCCAGGTGAAGCTCCTGCGCGTCCTTCAGGACCGCGAGGTCCGACCGGTCGGCGCGGACCGCCCGCTCAAGGTCGATGTCCGCGTGGTGGCAGCGTCCAACAAGGACCTGGCGCAGGAGGTCGAGCACGGCCGTTTCCGGGAGGACCTCTTCTACCGGCTGCAGGTCATCCCGATCGTCATGCCCGCGCTGCGCGAGCGCCGCTCCGACATCCCACTGCTCGTTCGTCATTTCCTCGAGAAGCACAACCGCAAGCGCGCGGGCCGCCCGGCGCGCCTGTCCGAAGAGGCCATGGTGCACCTCTGGGAGCACGACTGGCCGGGCAACGTGCGCGAGCTCGAGAACCTCCTCGAGCGCCTGGTCATCCTCACCGAGGACGGGATGATCGAGGTCGAGAACCTGCCCTCGAACATCCGCTCGCTCATCTCCGAGAAGAAGATTCCCCGCCCCACCCTCGGCGAGGACGGCCTCGACCTCAACACCGCCGTCGAGGAGTTCGAGAACCGCCTCATCGAGGAGGCACTCCGCCGCACCAAGGGGAACAAGCAGGCCGCAGCCCGCCTCCTCGGCCTCAAGCGGACGACGCTCGTCGCCAAGCTCCGGCGGCGCCGGGGTCCCGACGAGATGGGTGACGAGGCGCAGGAGGACGCCGGCGAATGAGCGAGACCCCTCTCATCCTGGTCGTCGACGACGACCCTGCCTCCTGCGACATCGCCGCGCGGCTCCTCGAGCGCCAGGGCTTTCGGACCCGGCGGGCCGGGAGCGGCCCCGAGTGCCTGCGCGCCGTCGAGCAGGAGCCGGTCGACCTGATCCTGCTCGACGTCATGATGCCCGGCATGGACGGCTTCGAGGTGTGCGAGGCCCTGCGCGCCCTGCCTGCGGGCCGCGGCGTGCCCGTCATCCTCCTCACCGCACGCGACGACCTCGACACGCGCCTCGAGGGCATGTACCAGGGCGTCAGCGAGTTTCTCACCAAGCCGATCAACACCCACGAGCTCTACGCGCGCGTGCGGGCCCAGCTCCACATCGTCGACCTCGGCCGTCAGCTCCAGACCGTCGAGCGCAACCTGCGTACCCTACGGACCCGCGGCGGTCCCACTCCTTCCCGCAGCTGATTCTCACCCCCTGACGGGAGCACTTCCGCTCCCCTCCCTTGGTAACGGCCTCGGGTAGAAAACATGAAGAACATTCGCCCAGGCCGAAAAACTCTGCCGCGGGTTTGCCTAAGGCCCCTAAATAAGTTAAATAACAGCCGGCGCGCCTTGGTGCGCTAGGAGGACCCATGATGCCCAAAGACGATGACGTCCTGATCCAGCTCGCCACCCGGATCCCGAAGGGCCTCCATCGCGAGATCAAGCTGTTCTGCGTGCAGAGCGGCATCTCGGTGATGGAGTTCGTGGCTGCGGCTCTCGAGGAGAAGCTGCGCAAGAGCAGCGTGCGCGGCGGCCGGCGCGCCAGCGGCGGGCGCTGAGCCGCGGCTGCCCGGCCCCGGGGTTCCCGCG
>VBLD01000242.1:3154-11607 GCA_005879205.1 Deltaproteobacteria bacterium | reverse complement strand
GTTTTAAGCGCGATCGTCCGGATCGGGAAGTGCGGCACGACGGACTCCAGCCGCAGGTGCCGTCGAAGCTCCTCGCCTTCGAGTTCGTTCACCAGGAGGCGCCGCGCGCCGTCGATGACGCGCTCGTTGGCCGACGCCGTGAACACGTTGGTCATCGCGATGCGCAGCTCGTCGTCCTCCTTGGAGCCCTGCCCGAGGATGTGCTGCGTCCGCCCGACGACGCTGTCCATCGCGTAGAGATCGATGATCATATTGCTCAGGATCTCGAGGTGCTGCTGGCGATCCTTGAGCGACGCGAGCTCCCGCTCGATCAGGACCCGCGCCGTATAGGCCACCACCCGCTTGGCGACGTCGGCGGCCCGCATCTCGCGGGCGAGCGGACCGCTCGGCGGTGGCGGCCAGGTCGACGAGTCGGCGATCTCGCGCTCGACCTGCTGCAGGAAGTCCTGATACGGCAGCCGCCCCCGCCCGATCCGCTTGACGAGCGTCGCCGGGATGATGAGGCGGTTGATCTCGTTCGTCCCCTCGAAGATGCGGTTGATGCGCGAGTCGCGGTAGTGCCGCTCGACCGGATAGTCGGCCATGAAGCCGTATCCTCCGAGTATCTGCAGCGACTCGTCGGCGACGAAATCGAGGGTCTCGGTCCCGAAGACCTTCAGGATCGAGCTCTCGATCGTGTACTCCTCGACCGCCTCCTCGATCAGGCGCCGCGGCTGATCCTCGGGGATGGCCGCGGCCGCCGCGTCCATGAGCCCGGCGGTCCGGTAGCTCATGCTGTCGGCGACGTAGATGCGGGTGGCCATGTCGGCGAGCTTGCGCTGGATCATGCCGAAGCTAGCGATCGGCCGGCCGTGCTGGTGGCGCTGGCGGGCGTAGTCGAGCGCCACCTGCAGACAATCCTTCGCCGCACCGACCGACCCCGCACCGAGCTTGAAACGCCCGATGTTGAGGATGTTGAAGGCGATCTTGTGCCCCTCGCCGACGTCGCCGAGCACCGCATCGACCGGCACGGCAACGTCCTCCAGGATCACCTGGCGGGTCGACGAGCCGCGGATGCCGAGCTTCTGCTCCTCCGGGCCGGTCGATATGCCGGGTCGGGTGCGCTCGACAAGGAAGGCCGTGAAACGATCCCCGTCGACCTTGGCGAAGACCGTGTTCAGCTCGGCGAAGCCGGCATTCGTGATGAACTGCTTGGTGCCACGTAACCGGTAGGTCCGGGTCGCAGGATCCAGGGTGGCGCGCGTGGCGATCGCCAGCGCATCGCTTCCGGCCTGGGGCTCGGTGAGGGCATAGGCCGCCAGCCACTCGCCCGTCGCGAGCTTCGGGAGGTAGCGCTGCTTCTGTGCCTCGCTGCCGTAGTAGACGATCGGCAGGGTTCCGATGCCGGTATGCGCGCCCCAGGAGACGCTGAACGAGGCGCACAGCGCTCCGCGCTCGGACACGAGCATCGAGGTCGTCTTGTGCAGCCCGAGACCGCCGTAGCGCTCCGGGATGTCGATCATGAGGAGCCCGAGCGCCCCGGCGCGCTTGAGCAGCTCGGGCATCACGCCTTCGCGCTTCTCCTCGATCTCGGCGAGCCGCGCGAGGACCTCGTGGCGGACGAAGTCCTCGGCCGTCTTGGCGTAGAGGAGATCCTCTTCCGTGAAGTCCGCGCCGGTGAACTGTGGAGCGGAGGCGACCGGCGCGACGAGCCAGTGGCCGCCGATCGGGGCGCTCATGCCCGGCGCGCCGAGCCCTCGTCCGCGGCCGGCAGGATGTTCAGGCCGTGGCCTGCAACGTCGCCGGCAGACCCGCCTCGCCCAGCACCCGCGCGCGCAGGCGGCCGGCGTCGATCCCGAGCGTCTCGCAGATGTTCTCGAAGTCGAAGACGTCGTCCCGCTTGTCACTGCCCAGCCAGGTGAGGGCCTCTCGCTTCAGGTTACCGGCCCGGCCGTGGCTCGCGTGCGCGTTCTTCAGGAACGTCCGGATGCCGTCTTCGAGGACCGCGAGGAGCAGCCGGCGCTCCCCGCAGGCCGGCTCGGCGCGCCGGTAGACGGCCTCGTAGCGCACGCAGACGTCACCGTCGAATCCGGTCGGGTTGCTTGGCCGGTGCCCCAGCGAGGCGAGCGCCGCCCGCCGGCGGCCGGCGTGGAACCCCTTGCGTAGCGGCGGCGCCGCGGAGGGCATGATCCGCTCGGAAAGAGTCACGACGGTGCCCGTACGACCTGCTCTTTGACTCGACATGAGTCGGGATACTCGTCCCCGGGGAAACCCCGTGACAATCGTCCGAAGTGCTGATTTCGGGACAAAAAGCCGGTGAGCCTTTCGGCCCGAAAGGGCATCCCGTCGACACACGCCAAGTGAGCAGATGCGCGCGGTTTTCTCGATTTCCGTATCGCCGCCGCCCGCTCCGACTTGCCACCGGCCGGACCTCGTCCTACGTACCCGCCGGTGGACCTCGGGAGCTTCGTCGCCGAGCTCAAGGCCTCGACGGACACCTTCGGCCCCCTGGTGCGCCGACAAGCCGCCGAGATTCCCGATCGCGTGGCGCTGGCGTTCGAGAGCGAATCGATCACCTACGGCGCCTACAACGACGAGGTGAACCGTGTGGCAGCGGCGCTCCGTCGCGCGGGGGTGGCCAAGGGAACGCCGGTCGCGATCCTCTGTCTGAACAGCCCCCTCTTCCTGGCGACGCTCGGGGCCGTCGCCAAGCTCGGCGCCATCGGCGCTCTGATCAACACGCACGTCCGCGGTGCGGGGCTGACCAGCGTGCTCCGGGCCTCCGGGGCCACGGTCGGCGTCTGCGACGCCGATGCGCTCGCCGGCCTCGCCACCGTGCACGGAACGCACCCGGTCCACTTCCTCGCCGAGGCGGATGCCGCGCCTCTTCCGCCCGACGTGCGCCCCCTCCGCGACGGGCCGGCCCACGTCGACGAGCCGGACGTCCCCGCCGTCCGCGGCGGGGACGTGTTCCTCTACATCTACACCTCGGGCACGACCGGCTACCCGAAGCCGGCGATCATCCGCCACCTCCGCTTCATGATGGCGGGGCTCGGGCTCGCCCCACTCCTCGGCGTCGAGGCCGGCGAGACGATCTACGCGCCCCTGCCCCTCTACCACGGCGAGAGCCTCTTCGTCGGCTTCGCCCCCGCCTTCCGCGTCGGCGGCACGTTCGCCTCGCGGCGTCGTTTCGCGGCCCACGCCTTCCTCGACGACGTGCGCCGCCACCAGGCGGTCGCCTTCGTCTACGTCGGCGAGCTCTGCCGCTATCTCTGCATGCAGCCGCCCTCGCCTGGCGACCGCGACCACCGCCTGCGGGTGGCCGCCGGCGCGGGTCTCCGCCCGGACATCTGGACGGCCTTCCAGGAGCGCTTCGGCATCGCGCGGATCATCGAGATGTACGGGGCGACCGAGGGGAACGTGGCGCTCCACAACGCCGATGGGCGCGTGGGCTCGGTCGGCAAGCCCCACCCGCTGCTCGAGGACAACGTGCGGCTCGCCCGCTTCGACCTCGCCCGGGGCGCGCTCGTGCGCGGGCCCGACGGCCGCTGCGTTCCCTGCGCGGGCGGGGAGCCGGGCGAGCTGCTCGGACGCGTCGGCGGCCACGGCCAGACGGTCGACTACGACGGCTATACCGACCGGCAGGCGACGGAGGAGAAGCTCGTGCGGGACGCCTTCGCGCCGGGTGACGCGTGGTTCCGGACCGGAGACCTTCTGCGCCGCGACGCCGAGGGCTACTACTACTTCGTCGATCGCATCGGCGACACCTTCCGGTGGAAGGGCGAGAACGTCGCGACGCAGGAGGTGGCCGACGTCCTGAACGCCGCGCCCGACGTGGGCGAGACGAGCGTCTACGGCGTCGTCGTGCCGGGAGCCGACGGCCGCGCCGGCATGGCGGCGGTCGTGTTGCGCGACGGGGCCGGCTTCGACGCGGCCGCCTTCTACGCCCACGTGGAGCGTCACTTGCCCGCCTACGCCCGTCCGGCCTTCGTGCGGCTCGTCGCGCGGATGGACGTCACCGGGACGCTCAAGCATCGGAAGGTGACGCTCGCGGCCGAGGGGTACGATGCGACCCGAGTCGCCGATCCGCTCTTCGTGCGCGACGACGCGGCGCGGACCTACGTCCCGCTCACGGCAGCGCGGCTCGACGAGATCGCCGCCGGCCGCCGGAGACTCTGAGCCGGTCCGCTGCTTGCTCGTTTTTTGGGCCTGCGCCCAGAGAACGAGCAGCGTGATCGTTTTGGCAGGCGGCACGCGCCCGCGGGGCGAGGGCCGTCTTGCCCGGTCCCGTGGCATGTCCGTTGCTCCCTGCGCGGCAGGGGAAAGGAGGGCGTATGCCTCAGGAAGCTCCGTCCATCAAGCCGACGCTCGGACTCACCGGCGTCACCGTGAACGCCATGGCGCTGATCGCGCCGGGCGCGTTTCTCTGGATCACCTACCAGCTCCAGGCGGCCGCGTCGGCGCCGGATGGCAGCTCGGTCGCGAGCGACATCTGGGCCGGGATCGGCTTCGCGCTGATCCTCGCGTTCCTCACCGCGATCTCCTACGCGCAGCTCGCACGCATCTACCCCGAGGCCGGGTTCGGGAGCTGCTACTACTTCGCCGAGAAGGCCTTCCTCGACCGCGAGAACACCAAGCATCATCGCTGGGCCCGGCTCGCGAAGATCGTGACCGGCTGGGCGGCGCACCTCTTCTACTGGGTCTATCCCGGCGTCATGGTCGCCATGATGGCCACGCTGGTCGCCTACGTGTACGGCCAGCTGACCGGCGGCACGATGTCGGTCACGTCGATGGTCATCTTCTCGGGCTTCTTCGCGGCCCTCGATCAACGTGATCCAGCTGAGCACGCTCGTCCTCTTCAGCGTGCTCGCCATCTACTACCGCGTCGCCAACCCGGAGCACGCCAGCCAGTGGACGTTCTCGGGCGGGTGGGACGTCATCCGGCCGCACTCGGTTCAGGGGGTGCTCATCCAGTCGACGATCGCCATCCTGATCCTCGTCGGCTTCGAGAGCTGCACCGCATTCGCCGCCGAGACCGTCGACCCGCACCGCAACATCCCGCGGGCGGTGATCCTCTCGCTCGTCATCCAGGGTCTCATCGCCTACCTGTTCGAGTACTTCGCCGCCGGCTTCATGGTGAGCGAGAAGCTCGCCGGGACCGACAGCACCGGGGCGGCGGTGACCGGCATGGCCGCGGCCGCGGCTTCGAGCGCACCGATCGGCGACATGGCGATCCGGGTCGGCGACGCCGTGCTCGGCGGCATCGGCTTCGGCCTCATGATCTCGATCGCGATCACCGTCGGCCTCGCGATCCTCGGGACGACGCTCAGCTGTCTGAACACCGCGGTGCGCGTCAGCTACGCCATGGCCCAGGACCAGGAGATGCCCGAGATCCTCGGCGCGCTGCACGGCCGCTTCGCCACCCCGCACCGGGCGATCTGGGTGCTGGTGGTGGTCTCCACCTTGATCGCGGCGGTCGGCGTGCAGTCGGTCGTCGGCCTCACGGGCATCGGCCTCGCCTCGAACTTCGGCACCTTCGTCCTCTACGGCCTCACCTGCATGTGGTGCATCGTCGCCTTCGCCGGGCGGCCGGACTTCAGCGTGCTGAAGCACGTCCTGGTGCCGGGGCTCGGCCTGCTCATGAACGTCGCCATGCTGGGCGCGATCCTCTACCTCTACGTGATCGGCAACGCCGATTCGCAGCACGAGGCCTACATCTGCCTCGGGATCGCCGGCGCCTGGGCGCTGGTGAGCGCGCTCTACGTGGTGTTCAGCGGCATGCGCAGCGGGCGCAAGCTGATTCCCGCGACGCGGTCGCTGGCGTAGTTTCTCTGATTGCTCGCAGCAGGTCCGGGCCGGTGGCACGATGCCGCCGGCCCGTGCCGTCATGCCGGAGATCGAGTTCTTCCAGCTGACCGACGTCGGCTGCGTCCGCGCCGAGAACGAGGACGCGGTCGGCCACTGGCCGCACGAGGACGGTCTCGTCTTCGCGGTCGCCGACGGAGTGGGCGGCCATGCCGGCGGCGAGATCGCGAGCAACCTCGCGCTCGAGGTGCTGGCGCGCGAGATGGACCGGGCGCCGGGGAGCTGGCCGGTGGCGAAGCGCCTGCGGCGGGCGGTCCAGGAGGCCAACCTCGAGATCTACACGAAGGGCATCACCGTGCCCGAGCTCCGCCGCATGGCGACGACGCTCACCGCGAGCGCCGTCGTCGGCGGGACCCTGGTCGCCGCCCACGTCGGCGACTGCCGGCTCTTCCTGCTGCGCGACCTGAAGCTGATGCAGCTCACCAAGGACCACACGTGGGTCTGGGAGCAGATGCAGTACGGCATCCTCTCGCCCGAGGAGGCGCGCAACCACCCGCGCCGTCACATGGTGACGCGCTGCCTCGGCGCCGAGCTGATCGTCGGCATCGACGTCCTCACCCTGGACGTCAAGCCGGGCGACGTGGTGCTCCAGTGCAGCGACGGCATCCACGGCGCTGTCGGCGAGGGGGAGCTCGGCGAGCTGCTCACCGCCCACCCGCCCGAGGCGGCCTGCCGCGCCCTCGTCCGCCGCGCCCGCGAAGAAGGCGGCGAGGACAACCTGAGCGCGCAGGTCGCCGCCATCATCGACTGTCCGGCGCCCGCGACCCGTCCCTGGTGGCGGTTCGGGCGTTGAGCGTTTCCGGTCGCTTGCCGGCCCGACCTGCCGACCGCTAAGGTCGCCCGCACCGATGGGAGACCTCGCGGCCGGCGCGACCGTCGACCAGTACCAGCTCCTCGACGTCATCGCGCGCAGCGGCATGGCCACCATCTTCCGGGCGCGCGACCTCGAGAACGGGCACGTCGTCGCCCTCAAGGTGCCGCACCTCCAGTACGCGAGCGACATGGTCTTCCACGAGCGCTTCCGCCGCGAGGAGGAGATCGGCCAGCGGCTCGACCATCCCGCGGTGATCAAGGTCTTCCGCCCGAACCAAAAGAGCCGCCTCTACCTCGCGATGGAGCACGTCGACGGCGAGCTCCTGCGCGACCGGCTGCGACGCGAGCGGCGTCTTCCGGTCGACACCGCCGTCGGGCTCGCCATCCAGATCGCCGACGCGCTCTCCTATCTGCACGAGCACGGCGTGGTGCACCGCGACCTCAAGCCCGAGAACATCATGGTCACCCCGGACGGCCGCGTGAAGCTCATCGACTTCGGCATCGCGCTCGACACGACGCTCCGGAAGATGACCTGGGCCGGGCTCTCGCAGACGGTCGGGACGCCGGACTACATGGCCCCCGAGCAGGTGAAGGGCAAGCGGGGCGACGCGCGCAGCGATCTCTACAGCCTGGGCGTCATCCTCTACGAGATGCTGACCGGCGAGCCGCCGTTCCAGGGTGACAACGTCTACGCCGCGATGCGCGCCAAGCTGCAGGACGACCCGACGCCGCCGCGGCGACTGCGGCCGGAGATCTCGCCTGCGCTCGAGGAGATCGTGCTGCACGCACTCGAGCGCGACCCCGGGAACCGCCCCGAGAGCGCGCTCGAGCTGCGCGAGGCGCTGGCTCACCCCGAGAGCGTCGTCGTCACGGGTCGCGCCTCGCGCCAACGGCCGAAGCCGAAGGTGCCGCGCTGGCTTCGCACCCTGCTCGGCGTCGGAGCCGCGCTCGCGGCCTACGGCCTGCTCGTCTGGGCGCTGTCGCGCGCCGGATAGCCGGGTCAGGCGAGCGGGTGCTTCCCGAGGAAGCGAAGGACCCGCTCCGTGCAGAGCTTCGGGGTCTCGAGAAACAGCGCGTGCCCGGTCGCGGGCACGAGCATCGGCTCGCCGCCCGGGAGGGCCGCGGCGAGCGCCCGGCCGTAGCGCGGCGGCGTCAGGATGTCGTCCTCCCCCACCAGCACGAGCGCGGGCGTCCGGAGCAGCGGCACGAGGTCGAGCGCGTCGTGCGCGAGGCACGCGTCGACCTGCCGCTGGTAGGCGGGAACTGATTTGAGGACCCCGCGCGCGGCGAGCGCCTCCTGCCAGGCCCGCACCTCCGGCGACGGATGCTGGAAGAACCGGTAGGTGAATGCCCACGGGGTCTGCGCCCGGAGCAGCGCCTCGGGCGAGAGCCGCTCGGCCATGAGGCGCCAGCTCTCGAGGATCGTCGCCAGGATCGGATCGGTTCGCCCCCAGGTGGAGCAGAGTACGAGCGTCGCCACGCGGGTGGGCGCTTGCAGCGCGAGGCGCTGCGCGATCGCGCCGCCCATGGAGGCGCCGACCACGTGGAAGCGGTCGATCCCGAGCGCGTCCATGACGCCGAGCGCGTCGCTCGCCATGTCGTCGAGGCCGTAGGCGCCGCGCGCCTCGTCGCTGGCGCCGGCGTCGCGGTTGTCGAGGAGAACGAGACGGTGGCGACGGGCCAGCTCCGGGCGCATGAGGTCCCAGGCATGGTGCTCGCCACCGAGCCCCATGAGCAGGAGGACGGGCTCGCCCGCGCCATCCGTGTCGTAGAAGAGCTCGAGCTCGCCGACGCGG
>VBLD01000242.1:1338-3117 GCA_005879205.1 Deltaproteobacteria bacterium | reverse complement strand
CCTTGCGGCAGGTGGACCGCTCGCATACCACCACCTCATGCACGAGAAGTTCACGCGCATGACGCCCGAGCTCTACGCGTACGTCGTCGCCCACACTGCCGCGCCCGATGCCGTGTTGCGGGATCTGGCCGACGAGACCGCGGCGCTCGGCCCGGTGAGCCGGATGCAGGTCGCGGTCGAGCAGGCCGCCTTCCTCGGCTGGCTCGCGCGGCTGCTCGGCGCGCGCCGCGCCGTCGAGGTCGGGACGTTCACCGGCTACAGCGCCATCGCCATCGCCCGCGGTCTCGCGCCGGAGGGCCACCTCCTCTGCTGCGACGTCAGCGAGGAGTGGGCGGCCGTCGCGCGCCGGTACTTCGCGCGCGCCGGGGTAGCCGAGCGCATCACGCTGCGGATCGCACCCGCGCTCGAGACGCTCGGTTCGCTGCCGCTGGCTCCCGAGATCGACCTGGCCTTCGTCGACGCGGACAAGGAGAACTACCGGGCTTACTACGAGGCGCTCCTGCCCCGCCTGCGGCCGAACGGCGTCCTGGTGTTCGACAACGTCCTCTGGTCGGGGCGAGTGCTCGACGCGAGCGACCGCTCTCCGTCCACGGAGGCCATCCGCGCCTTGAACGACGCCCTCGCGCGGGACGAGCGCGTCGAGGCCGTCATGCTGCCCGTGTCGGACGGCATCACGCTGGTACGCAAGCGATGATCGTCAGCGCACGCTCGCCCGGAGCGCACCGAGGACCTCCGGGTACTGCCAGCGATAGCCGAGCCGTTCGGCCGCGCGCGGCAGGACGCGCTGGCCGGTGAGCAACACGTCCGCCATCTCGCCGAGAGCGAGGCGGAGCACCATCGCCGGCACGCGGATGGCCGCCGGCCGGACCAGCACGCGCCCGAGCGCCGCCGTGAAGTCGCGGTTGCGGACGGGCTCGGGCGCCGTCGCGTTGATCGCACCCCGATAGCCCTCGTTGACCAGCGCCGCGAGGACGAGCCCGGTCACGTCGCCGCGGTGGATCCACGACGTCCACTGCTGCCCGTCCCCGAGTGGTCCGCCGACGAAGGCGCGGAACGGCGGCAGCATCCGGGCGAGCGCCCCGCCGTCGCCGGCGAGGACCATGCCGAAGCGCAGGCGGACGACGCGCAGACCGAAGGCCTCGGCGCGCGACGCCTCGCCTTCCCACGCCTGGCAGACCTCGGCGAGGAAACCCGAACCGGCCCCGGCCGTCTCGTCCAGGGGCTCGTCGTCGCGGGCGCCGTAATAGCCGACGGCCGATGCGCTGATCAGGACCTTCGGTCTCGTGGTGGCCAGCCCCACCGCGTCGACGAGGGCGCGCGTGGCGCCGACCCGGCTCTCGAGGATCGCCTCCTTCCGCGCCGGGCTCCAGCGGCCGCCGGCGATCGGCTCGCCGGCCAGGTTGACGACGGCGTCGGCGGCGGCAGCTCCCTGCCCGACGGCCTCCCAGCCGATCGTGTCGCCCGACGCCTCGCCCGACGCGTCGCGGCTGACGATCGTCACCGTGTGCCCCGCCCCCCGGAGCGCGTGACACACCGCCCGCCCGATGAACCCGGTGCCCCCGGTCACGAGGACCCGCACGCCTCGCTCCAGAGCTGCAGCATGATCAGGGCCCAGAGCTCGCGACGGTTGTCGCGCCGTCCGGCGACGTGGGCGTCGAGCAGCCCGCGCACCGCCTCGGCCCGAACGACGCGCGCGTCGAGCCGGCCGAGGGTCGCGCGCGCGAACGGCAGGAGCGGGCCGGCGAGCCAGGCGGCGAGCGGCACGGTAAGGCCGCGCTT
>VBLD01000242.1:0-1324 GCA_005879205.1 Deltaproteobacteria bacterium | reverse complement strand
GATCGGCGACCGCCCGCTTGAGCACGCGCTTGGTCGACAGACCCCGAAGCTTCAGGGTCGCCGGGAGCCGGCACGCGAACTCCACCAGGTGGTGATCCAGGTAGGGGGCGCGGCCCTCGAGCGAGGCGGCCATGGTGGCGCGGTCGAGCTTCGGGAGGAGATCGTCGGCCAGGTAGCCGGTGAGATCGAGCGCGAGCAGCGCGTCCACCTCGCTGCGGGCCGCCGGCGTCTCCGGTTCCGGCGGTACCCCGAGCGGACCGCCGGGTGCGGCGATCGAGGCGAGCAGCTCGGCGTCGACGCAGCCGGTCCAGGCGCGATGCCTGGCGGCGGCCGGCATCTCTGCCGCCTCGAGAAAGCGCCGGAGCAGGTAGCGCACGGTGGTGTTGCCGCGCGGCGCGCCCAGCAGGGGCGCGCCCGCGGCGAGCCGACGGCGGAGGCCCGGCGACAGGCGACGAAAGCCCGCCGACAGATACCCGCCGAGATATGTCGGGTAGCCGGCAAAGAGCTCGTCGCCGCCCTCCCCCACCAGCACGACCTTCACCTCGGTGCGCGCGAAGCGGGCGAGGAGGAAGGTCGGCACCAGCGCCGGGTCGGCGAGCGGCTCGTCGAGGAGCGGCACCAGGCCCCGGACGCCTTCGAGGAAGAGCTCGGGCGTGATGGTGAGCGTCCGGTGGCGCGTGCGGAGCGCACGGGCCGCCACCGCCGCGTGCTCGCGCTCGTCGAAGCCCGCGACGTCGAAGCCGAGGGCGAAGGTGGCGAGCTCGCCGTCGACGGCGGGCCGCGCCAGGGCTGCGATGGCGGTCGAGTCGAGTCCGCCGGAGAGGAAGAGGCCGAGCGGCACGTCGCTCACCAGCGCCGCCCGGACCGCGCGCGCGAGGTGCGCGCGGAGGGCTTCGGCGGCGGCCTCGAGGCCCAGCGCGAGCGGCGGCGCCGCGAGCAGCGGCGCCACCTGCCAGTAGCGGTCCACGGCGAGCCCCTCACCCTCGAGCACGAGACGCCCACCGGGCGGCAGCTTCACGACGTCGCGGAAGGCACTCGCCGGCGCCGGCACGAATCCGGTCCGGAGATAGAGGGCGAGCGCATCCCAGTCGGGCGTGCTCGAGACCGCGCCGCTGGCGAGCAACGCCTTCGGCTCCGAGGCGAACAAGAAGCCGTCGGACGTCGTCGCGTAGTAGAGCGGCTTCTCGCCCAGACGGTCGCGCGCGAGCACCAGCCGGCCGCGGCGTGCGTCCCACAGCGCCAGGCCGAACATCCCGTCGAGCGAGTCGACGAAGTCGAGGCCGCGCTCCTCGTAGAGGTGCGGCAGCACCTCTGCATCACTGCG
>VBLD01000241.1:3349-8605 GCA_005879205.1 Deltaproteobacteria bacterium | reverse complement strand
GCGCCCGCGGAGGGTCCTGCAGGTTCCGGGCCGGGAATCGGGCCGCGGACGGCGTGAGGTTTTGGGCGAGCTCGCGCGAGCGGCGTGCCAGCTCCGCCACACCCTTGGCACAGCGGGGCGGCTGCCCGGCCCTGAGGCGGCCGCGCAGGCATGTCACGTGCGTGACGCTCGCGAGCGGATGCGTCGGTTGGGCCCTGGGCGGACCCTACATCACGTCCCAGTCGGCAAGGGTCACGAGCCAGCTCCCGGGGTCGAGAAGCTCGGGCCCGACGGCGGGTGAGAGGGCGCCGGCGACGAAGTAGCGGAGACGCGGGTTCACGTGCAGGTGATGAAGGTGATCGAGCAGGTACCGCTCGGTGCTCGAGGACGACGCCGTCGTCTACGAGCCCAGCGAGTCGCACTCGATCCCCGAAGAGTCGCAGCGCCGGACCGGTCGTACCTGAGCGGAGCCGCGCTCGACGCGCCGCGCGTCGAACGCCGCTGGTTGACAGGCTCGGGCACGGCCGATAGGTGTACTCGCGCCCTCGAGAACGGAACCTGCCGCGGGGTGGAGCAGCCAGGTAGCTCGCGAGGCTCATAACCTCGAGGTCGGTGGTTCAAATCCACCCCCCGCAACTCGTTCGCGTGAGCGAGCGACCGCGCGGGCCCGGGGCAGCCGGGCCCGCGCTAGCTCGCGGCGCCGGCGGCGCGCTGGCGTGCCGCGTCCGGCGCGGGTGCGATCCGGTGGCCGGGCTCCGGTTCGGCGCCGACGATGGCCCGCAGGCCGAAGTCGTAGGTCAGGTAGCTCCACGCCCAGTTGACCAGGACGACGAGCCGGTTGCGGAACCCGATCAGCATGACGAGGTGCACGACGAGCCAGAGCAGCCACGCGAGATGGCCGGCCACCTGCCAGCGGCCGATCATGGCGACGGCCCGACTGCGGCCGATCGTCGCCATGGAGCCCTTGTCGCGGTAGGCGAAGGGCAGAGCGGGGTCGCCCCGCAGGATCCGGAGGACGTTCTCGGCCGCGTGCTCGCCCTGCTGAATGGCGACCTGCGCCACCTGCGGCAGCCGTTCCGCACCGTCGACGAGGGTCACATCGCCCGCGGCGAAGACCCGCGGGTATCCGGGGACGCGGAGCGTCGGGTCGACGCGGATGCGGCCGCTGCGTCCCGTCGGTAGACCGAGATACGTGCTCACCGGCGCGGCACGGATCCCCGCAGCCCAGATCGTGGTGCGGGTCACGATCGTCTCGCCGTCCGCCAGCTCCACGCGGTCCTCCGTGATGCGCGTGACTTTGGCTCCGGTGCGCACCTCGACGTCGCGCTCGGCGAGATCGCGACGCGCTCGCTGGCGCAAGCGCGAGGCGAAGGGCGGCAGCAGCTCGGGTCCGGCCTCCAGGAGCACGATGCGGAGCGCGTCCGGGTGGAAGTGCCGGTAGTCGCGCGGCACGACGTGACGCCGGAACTCGGCGAGGGCGCCTGCCATCTCGACACCCGTCGGGCCGCCGCCGACGATGACGAAGGTCAGGAGGGCCGCGCGCGCCGCCGGATCGTCGAGCGCCTCGGCCTGCTCGAGCGTTCGCAGCACGTGATTGCGGAGCAGGCGCGCGTCCTCGAGGTCATAGAGCCGAAAGGCCGCGTCCCGCGCGCCGGGGATACCGAAGTCCTCGGCGGCTCCGCCCGTCGCCACGATCAGGTAGTCGTAGGCGAGACGATCGCCGGCGGCGGTGAGCAACGTCCGGCCGACCGGGTCCCCACCGACCACGTGGGCCAGGCGGAACTCGGCGGTCGGCAGCCGACGGAGGATGCTGCGCGCGGGGTAGGCGATTTCCTGCGGCTCGAGCCCCGCCGTCGCCACCTGGTAGAGCAGCGGCAGGAAGCAGTGGTAGTTGCGGCCGTCGACCCAGAGGACGCGCATGCCGGCCCGGGCGAGGCGACGGACGGCGCGGAGTCCGGCAAAGCCCGCACCGAGGACGACGACTCGCGCCGCGCTCCGGTCCCCCATGTGTTCCGTCTAGCACCGCGTTGACGGGCCGGGAACCGGTCGTCTAGCATCCCGGCGTGCGCGTGTTCACCGGTGGTTGCCACTGCGGGCGGGTCCGCTTCGAGATCACCGCGGATCTCGTCCGCGTCGTCGACTGCAACTGCTCCATCTGTACCGCGGAAGGGGTACATGCATCACATCGTGCCGCGCGAACGCTTCCGCCTGCTCGTCGGTGCGGATGCCCTGTCGCGCAGCGCCATTTCTGCCGGACGTGCGGCGTCGCCAGCTTCTACGTCCCGCGCTCCCATCCGGACCGGATCGACGTGAACGTCCGGTGTCTGGACGGCGTCGACGTCGAGCAGCTCGTGGTGACGCGGTTCGACGGTCGGAACTGGGACGCCAGCATCGGCACGCTGGACGTCTAGAGAGGAGAAGCATCGGATGAGCGTTCGCACAGTGATCCTGCTCGGTCTCTTCCTGGTCGCCGCGGCTCTCGTCCACGGAGGCATCTACTCCGCCGGCCAGGACTTCGTGCTGAACCGTTTCACGGGACGATTCCAGTTCGTTCCCGCCGAGGAAGAGGACGAGGAGACCACCCCGACCCGCAAGGCGAGCGCCGACCGCCGCGCCGATCGCCACGCGCCGATCGCACGCGCCGATCGCCGCCTTGACGGAGGCTGCGAGCCGGGGTTAGGGTCCCACAGTTGGCGTCCCGCCAGCGTCAGCGCGCGGAGGTGATCCCATGGCAGGGGGCCGGGCCTTCAAGAGCAACGTCCGAGAGCGCCGCGAAGCGGAGCGCCGCATGAAGGCGCTTGAGAAGCGCCAGAAGAAAGAAGAGAAGCGCAAGCGGGAATCAGAGCCTGCCGCGGGCACGCCCGCCACGCCGCCCACGGGGACGCCACGCTGAGCGCGGAACCGCGCTTCGCGTTGACACACGCACCGGTCGCAAGTATGGGACGAAGTTCACCGGGGCGGCGTACCCAAGTGGTTAAGGGAGAGGTCTGCAAAACCTCCATGCACCGGTTCGAATCCGGTCGCCGCCTCTCCTCCGAGAATCAGGGCACCAGCGCGTCGATCTTGGCCGTCAGGATGAAGTCGTTCTCCGAGAGGCCGTCGATCGCATGTGTCCAGACGGTCACGTCGACGCGATTGTAGTGCACGGCGAAGTCGGGGTGGTGGCCTTCGGCCTCGGCGACCTCCGCCATCCGTTCGATGAACTGCATCGCCGCCCTGAAATCCCGGAAGCGGAAGGTGCGATGCAGCTTATCGTCCCGCACCTCCCACGCCGGGACCTCGCGACGGAACTCGGCGACGCGTCCGGGATCGAGCTTCGGGACGCCGCCCTCGCACGGGACGCAGTGCCTCGATCGCAGATCCATGCCGATTGCCGGGAGTCAGTGCTCCGGCTCGAACCCGGCAGCAGACTCCGCTTCGACGGCGGGCTGCCGTCTCTGTCGGAAAGCCCGCTCGCGCGCCTCGGCGCAGAAGACACAGGCGGTCGCCGTCGGCAGCACCTCCAACCGTTCGAGGGGTATCGGCTCGCCGCAGTCCTCACACGTTCCGTAGTCGCCCCCCTCGATGAGCGTGAGCGCCCGGTCGATCGTACGCAGTTCGAGGTTGCCACGGTCATCGAGTCGAGCGAGCAAGTTGGCGATGTTCTGTTCCTGGGCTTCCTCCTCGGTCTCGGGATGGGTGTTCGAATCGAGCCAGCGCAGATCGTCCTCGGCCCGTGCGACCTGCCCGAACAGGGATCGGCGCTGCGCCAGCAGTTTTTCGCGTATTCTTTCGATCGGCTTCATACGCTTCATCCCTCCCTTCGAGCCCGCGGAACGCCACCGCCCCGCGGGCACCGTGTGCGGTTAAGCATGGAACATGCCACGCGCAACCCCAAGCACGGCGTGGCGCAGATACGCCGCTGTGTGGCGGAAGCCGCCGCGGTGGGAGGTCCGGTACGCCGGAAGATCAACAGCTACTGGGCGAGGGCGACGAGGGCCATTCCCAGGACGGTCAGGACGAGGAGGACGAAAGAGAGCCAATCCTTCTCGTGCGTCATGGGGGGCATAATCTCCGACGGCCGACACCTCGCAGTCAAGGACTTTCTGCGCTGCGGCCCACTTTATTCGCGTGGCCCGCGATGCTCTGCGTCATGAAGGATCAGAAGATTCACTTCGTCGCACCGTCTCCGATCGAACGTCTCTTCAGCCGTGTCTTCGGGGCCCTGGTCGGTCTCGGTCTCGGTTTCCCGCACAACTATCAGCTCGAGGTTCGGGGGCGTCGCAGCGGGCGCCTCTACTCGACGCCGGTCGTCGTCCTCGCCCATCGCGGGAAACGGTTCCTGGTCGCGGGGCGCGGCGAGACCCAGTGGGTTCGAAACGCCCGGGCGAGCGGGCGGGTCACGCTCCGGAAGGGCCGCCGTCGCGAAGAGCTCCGGGTGCGGGTCCTGGGAGATGGGGAGAAGCCCGAGGTGCTGAAGGCCTACCTCGACCGATTCAAGCTCACCGTGCAACGCTACTTCCCGGTGGCGGCAGGTTCGCCAGCCGAGGACCTCCGCCCGCTGGCTCCCCGCTACCCCGTCTTCGAGCTGAGGGCCGCCTCGCCCGCCGACCCGCAGGACCCCGCCCGGCGATAGCGGCCCGCTCCCGACGCGGTGCCCCGGCGGCGCGCGCCTACCTACTCTGCGCGCCCCGTTTCACGTTTTTTTTATGATTGACACCGGACGCGCGTCTGTTTCTAATTCGGCGCCCTTTTTGGCCCACGGAGGTGCGTTCATGCTGTCGTCGAGTCGTCGGGTCGTGACCGTCCTCGTCCTTGGGGCGCGACCTGAAGCACTCGTTCACCAACGCCGGCTCGCTCATCAACACCGGTAACGTGGCCTTCCTGCAGACGGCCTGGGACTTCCCCACGTCGGACGCGGTCAGCGCCTCGCCCACCGTGGTCGATGGGCGCGTGTACGTCGGTGCGTGGGACGGTTTCTTCTACGCGCTCGATTCCACCTCGGGCGCCCTCATCTGGAGCTTCCAGGTCGACTGCGACAGCAACATAACTCCCATCCCGCCTCAGTGCCCCGGCGGGCCGACTCCTCCCCAGGACCGCGTCCAGACGGACGGCGGCCTCATCACCTCGTCGGCCACGGTCGACAAGGGGAAGGTCTACTTCGGGGCGGGCAAGACCGTGTACTGCCTGAACGCGGCGGACGGGTCGCTCGTCTGGAAGAAGGTGATCTGCGGCAACCCGGAAGCAGCGAACTGCGAGAGCGACCCCAACGACCCGAATCAGATATTCTCGTCACCG
>VBLD01000241.1:419-3208 GCA_005879205.1 Deltaproteobacteria bacterium | reverse complement strand
ACGGCAAGGTGGTCGGTCAGAACCGGGGCTGCGGCAACGTGTGGGGCTCGGGTGCGATCGACGAGAAGAAGCGTCTCGTCTTCTTCGGGACGGCGGACTGTGGCGCGGACGCGCCGCCGCCCTACCACGAGGCGATCCTCGCGCTTCGAACCGGGAACGGACGGGCCCGGTGGGCGTATCGCCCGCGCCAGGGGGACGTCTGCGACTTCGACTTCGGCGCCTCGCCCAACGTCATCGACCTGGGGGGACAGCAGTGGGTCGGGGTGGGCGGCAAGGACGGGACGTACTACGTTCTCGAGCGTCTCACCCGCAATCCGGGCGGGCAGCTCGTGTGGAGGTCGAACGTCGTCTTCGGAGGCTCCGCCGGCGGCTTCATCGGCTCGACGGCCTTCGACGGTCAGCGGGCCTACGGCGGCACGGCCCTCGGCGACTTCGGCGGCCAACCGTGCGATCCGAACGACCCCCGCGACACGCCCTTCCAGCAACCGACCATGCACGCCTTCGATCCCACCGCGCGCACGGTTGCGTGGGAGCAGAACGGGCCGCCTGCCTTCGGAGCGACGTCGGTGGCCAACGGCGTGGTCCTCGTCGGGGCGCTCGCTCCGCCGGCGCTGCGTGCCTTCGACGCCGGGAGCGGAACGCTGCTGGCACAGATCACGATGCCGGGGTCGGTCAACTCGGCCCCGGCGCTGATCGGTGGCACGGCGTTCGTCACCTCCGGGAACTCGTTCAACGGCGCGGGCGGCGGCGTGCACGCCTTGCGGCTGCTGCTGCCGTAGGGCAGGGCCGGCCGCTCGTTCGCCGGGTCAGCCGGCGAACGGGCTGCCGTCGATGAAGGCGCCGCTCGGCGAGCCCTCGCCGTTGCACGTCCTCGGATCGGGCTCGGGAGCCGGCGGGAGCTTCAGGAAGTTCACCCGGAGCTGCGACGAGTCCACCACCGTGACGCCGTCCGGGAAGCTGAGGTTCTTGCCGAGTATCTCCGGCGCCTGCGGCGTGCCGCCGACGAAGCGGGCCATCGACACGCGGCCGCACCCCGTGGAGAAATCAGGATTGAGGTTCAGCTCGGCGTAGTAGACCGTGCCGTCCGAGCCGACGTCCATGCCGATCGGGTTCTTCAGCATGTTGGTTGGCACGATGTTGCGGACGAGCACGCCGTTGGCGTCGTACTCGTTGATGATGCCCCCCGGGAACGGCACGATGACGCTGGCCACGTACCAGTGGTCCGTATGCGGGACGCGGACGATCGACGACGGCGTCAGCGCGCCGGGAGTCGGGAACACCGCCTTGGTGGGTGGCGTCGTCACGAGGTGGTCGGCATTGGGGCAGTCCGCCGGGCTCGACGGGAACGGCGGTGAGTACTTCGATACCTTCAGTCCGCCGGTCTCGGGCACGTAGATGTTGCCCGCCTCGTCCATCGCCGGCATGCCGGCCTGTGACAGGCTCTTGTCGAGGAAGCAGAACGTGTCGTAGCGATGCCGCCGGCCGGGAAAGAAGACGAGCAGGCTGCCCTTGTGGTTGGGGTTCGTGTCCGACGGGTCACCGGTGCCGACATCGGTGGCGAAGAAATTGCCGCGCCCGTCGAAGACGCAGCCCTGGGGGTCGATGTTCCCCTGCGGCGCGTCGGGTGGCGGGGTGCCCTGGGGGGTCTCGGCAAAGCCGGGCCACGGCGTGTGGATGTGGCGCTTCGTCCACTTGCCGCTGCGCCGGAAGACGGCCCACCCGTCCGGGTCCTTCCCGACGTAGAAGCGGCTGCTGCGACGCGTGACGCTGCACCGTGCCTGCGGCGGATTCCGGTCGAGACAGGATTCGCGGTAGGTGTCGTCGGCGACCACGAACTTGCCCGTGAGCCCGCCCCCCCGCGGGAAGAAGCACAGCTTGCCGTTCACGTGCCGTCCGACGCGGGGCGGCGTGCCCAGGATGTCGGGGTTCGGCGGGTCCGGGTCGATGAACACGACCTTGGGAGGCAGGGCGGTGCCGTTCACCAGGTACGCGTCCATGAACTCGCCCTGGGTGCTGAGCACGACGTCGAAGGCGCGCGTCCGCGCCTCGGGCATGAGCAGGGTGGCCAGGGCGACGGTGGCGGCGAGCGACCAACGACGCGCGTTCGGCATGATGGGTCTCCGGCTCGGGGGGCTCGTGTCTGTCGGGCCGGCGCCGTCCATACGACAGCCGCCAGGAGCCGGTCAATGGAAAAAGCACCGCCGCGCGCGAGGATTCAGTCGATGAAGGCGCCGCTCGGCGAGCCGCCTCCCCCGTTGCACGTTCGGGGGTCGGGTTCGGGAGCGGGGGGCAGCTTCTGGAACTTGACCCGGACCTGCGACGAATCGATTACCGTGACGCCGTCCGGAAAGCTGAGATTCCTGCCGAGGACCTGCGGCGCCTGGGGCGTCCCGCCGACGAACCGGACCATCGAGACGCGTCCGCATCCCGTGGAGGTGTCGGGGTTGAGGTTCAGCTCGGCGTAGTAGAGCGTCCCGTCCGACCCGACGTCCATGCCGAGGGGGTTCTGGAGCTGGTTGCTCGGGACGATGTTTCGCACGAGGACGCCGTTGGCATCGTACTCGTTGATGATGCCGCCTCCCTGGCCGGGCACGCCGGGCAGGAGAACGCTGTCGATGTACCAGTGATCCGTGCCGGGGACGCGGACGATCGCCGCCGGTGTCGCCTCGCCCGGGGTCGGGAACATCGTCTTGGTCGGCGCCGTGGTGACCAGGTGGTCGGTGTTGTTGCAGTCCGCCGCGCTCGACGGGAAGGGGGGCGAGTACTTCCACGTCATTCCCCCGCCGGTC
>VBLD01000241.1:0-407 GCA_005879205.1 Deltaproteobacteria bacterium | reverse complement strand
GCCGGCATGCCGGCCTGCGACAGGTTCTTGTCGAGGAAGCAGTACGTGTCGTACTTGTGCCGCGGACCGGGGAAGAAGACGAGCAGCGCGCCGTGGTGGCTGGGGTCCATGTCGGTCGGGTCGCCGGTGCCGACGTCGTTCCCGTACATGTTGCCGTGCGTGTCGAAGACGCAGCCCTGCGGGTCGGCGTTGCCCTGCGGCGGCTGGCCGGGATCCGTCCCTTGAGGGGTCGTCTCGAAGCCCGGCCACGCGGTGTGGATGTGGCGCTTCGCCCACTTGCCGTTCGGCCGGAAGATGGCCCATCCGTCGGGATCCTTGCCGATGAAGAAGCGACTGCCGCGACTCGTGACCCCACACCGTGCCTGGGGCGGGTTCCGGTCGAGGCAGGACTCGCGATAGGTGTCGTC
>VBLD01000224.1:1765-6558 GCA_005879205.1 Deltaproteobacteria bacterium | reverse complement strand
ATGTAGTAGGCGGTCGACGCCATGTCGCAGAGCACGATGGCGGAGGCGCGCCAGAACGAGATGAAGACCAGCATCGCCGTCGTGACGACGATGATCTGGGGCCGTGGCCCGGCCGGCGCCGGGGCTCTCGATTCGGGGATGGCCACGACGGGAGCGCGCTATGCGGCGCGACGGCCGCGAGACTCCTCCTCGCGCAGGACGAGGAGCAGGTCGGTCTCGCTCTCGGCTTCCATGAGCCGCGCCCGGCAGCGTTCGTCGCTGAGCAGCCGCGACACGCCGGCGAGCACCTTCAGGTAGGCTCCGGGCAGGTTCGCTGGCCCGGCCAGCAGGAAGACCAGGTGCGTCGGCCCGCCATCGAGGGATTCCCAGGGAATGCCGGCCCGGCTGCGCCCGAACGCTGCGACCGTCCGGTCCAGGCCCGAGAGCCTCGCGTGCGGGATCGCCACGCCGTCGCCGAGCGCGGTCGTCACCTGCCGCTCCCGCTCGCGGAGCGCGTGCACGAGGCCGTCGCGGTCGATGTCGCGATGGTAGGCGGCGAGGCGTATCCCGAGCGTCTCGATCACCTCGTCGCTTCCCCGCGCGTCGAGCGCCGGAAACACGAGCTCTTTGATCAGCAGGTCCGTGATCCCCATCTGCACCCTCCTCGATTGCGACTGACGAACGGCTGGCGCCGTATCCATGCGGCGCAGGCCACGTGGAGCGACGACGTGGCCGGGCGCCCGCGACGGGCGTACGCGTCCGAGAGACCGGACGGTCCACGCGTACCCGCCGATCACGCCGAACCAGGCCAGCAGGCCACCGCCATCGTCACCCTGCATCGTGCAGGAGTCACTGCACGGGTCGTGCCGCGTCCCGTGGCGGATCGAGGTGTGAATTTTCGGCCGAGCCGAGAACGCTCGGCGTGCAGTTCGCAATGCCGCCTTGCAGATTGCGGCAGACGCGACCGTTTCCCCGCAGTGGCACACGATCTCCTGCGCAGATATGTTCTCGTGGGGGGAGGAGGGCGACATGCTCACGTGGTGGCAGGCGGTCGTGCTGGGGTTGGTGGAAGGCATCACGGAGTATCTCCCGGTGAGCTCGACGGGGCACCTGATCCTCACCTCGTCGCTCCTGCGCCTGAACCAGCCGGAGACGAAGGACGCGCTCGACGCCTACCTCGTCGTCGTGCAGGGCGGCGCCATCCTGGCGGTGCTCGGCCTCTACCGGTCACGCGTCGCGCAGATGGTGCGGGGCCTGCTCGGCCGGGACCGCGACGGCTTGCGGCTGGCGGGCAACGTCGGCCTCGCCTTCGTGCCCGCGGCGGTGGCTGGCGTGCTGCTGAGCAAGGCGATCAAATCGACGCTGTTCAGCGACTGGCCCGTGCTCGCGGCGCTGGCGGCCGGCGGCCTCTGGATGATCTGGCTCGGCCGGCGAAGCCTTCAGGGGCGTGACGACGTGGCGGCGCTGTCGTGGCAGACGGCGCTCGGCATCGGCCTCTTCCAGACCCTGGCGCTCTGGCCCGGCACGTCGCGCTCGATGGTGACTATCGGGGGGGGGATGCTGCTCGGCCTGAGCGCCGTCGCGGCGGCGGAGTTCTCGTTCCTCCTCGGGCTGCCGACGCTCGGCGCGGCCTGCGTGCACGACCTCGCCGGCAACCTGCGCCACGCGGCCCAGGGCGGCGGTCCGTCCATGTTCCAGCAGCTGGGCATCCCGCCGATCGTGCTCGGATTCGCCGTGGCGACGGTCTCCGCCGCTCTCGCCGTGCGCTGGCTGGTGTCGTTTCTCACCCGCCACGGGCTCGCGCCCTTCGGATGGTACCGGCTGGCGCTCGCCGCGATCTTCGCCGCGTTGATCGTCGCGGGTGCCGTCAGCGTCGGCTGAGCCGCGCGCTACCGCGCGCCGAGGTGGATCACCAGCCCGCCTGACACGATGAGCGCGCCGCCGAGGGTGAGACTCGCGGCCGGCTGCTCGTCGAAGACCGCGAAGCTGACGAGCTGGCTCACGACGAAGAATACCGCGATGTAGAGTCCCATGAGCTGGCCGAAGTGCAGCGACCGGTTCGCATTCACGGTCAACCCATAGGCCACCAGGGTGGCGCCGCCGAGCGCCAGCCACGACCAGGCGGATCGTAGCAAGCCGTGGCGGATGGCCGCGTCCCCGCCGATCTCGAGGAGGGCGGCGAGAACCAATGATGCCAGCGTCGTCATGGTTCGATCCCTTCGCCTCTATGGAGGGTCCGGCACACGACGCTCGCCGTCCAGCGCGTGCCCTGTCGCCCGAGTCCCAATTCGCCTCCCATCCGAGCCCGTCATCGGTTACGCCGACGCGCGGGGGCATATCACCGTCGCGGGACGCTCTACGAGGCGCGGCCGCGGAGACGGCCGCTGGGGTCAGGAGCCTGACGTCGCTCCGCCGGGGGCCGGTTCAGGCCTGTGCGGGGACAGTCGAAAAGATAACGGCTTCGGCCACGGGCCGTTCGACCTTGCGCTCGACGGGCCGCTCGACGGGCCGCAGGCGCTCGGCCAGACGGTTGATCGGCGGCAGCACTCCGCGGTGGCGTTTGCGATACGACCCCAGGCGCTTCTGGAGGGCTTCCTCCTCGCGCGCGGTCAGCTCGTAGCGGAAGTAGTGACCGCCAGGGCGTACGGGGAGCTTCGTCGGGTCCTGCCAGAGGCTGGTCAGCCGCTCGCGCAGCTTGCCATGCGCCCGTTCGATGAACAGCACGGTCCGCACGAGGTTCGCCACCTCGAACACGGCAGGCGATTCGGGCAGGGCGGCAATGACTTCGGGGGTCAGCGGCTGCCAGTCGTCGGGCCTTGCGAACACGAGCGAGAGCGTCAGCAACGGGCATGCCACGCGACTCCGACGTGTCGACGGACCGACCAGGCGTCTGCGGTGCCAGAGAGCTGACGGTGCCGGCTGCCGGCCATTTGAACGGCGGATGAGAACGGATAATCTGGCCCGCGGTCGCCGATAAGCGAGGAGATCCCGATGGCGGACAGTACCGACCGGGCCGATCTGGACCTCTGGCGGAAGCTCGCCGCCAAGGAGCGGAAGGGCGCCGAGCCGGACGGCCTCGTCTGGCAGACGCCCGAGGGGATCGCCGTGAAGCCGCTCTTCACGGCGGCCGACGTGCAGGATCTGGAGTTCCTGGACACGGTTCCCGGTGCCTTCCCGTTCCTGCGTGGTCCCCGCGCCACGATGTACGCGGGGCAGCCCTGGACCATCCGCCAGTACGGCGGCTTCTCGACCGCGGAGGAGACCAACGCCTTCTTCCGCCGGAACCTGGCTGCCGGCCAGACGGGCCTCTCGATCGCCTTCGACCTCGCCACCCACCGTGGCTACGACAGCGACCACCCGCGCGTGGTCGGTGACGTCGGCAAGGCGGGGGTGGCCGTCGACTCGGTGGAGGACATGAAGCTCGTCTTCGACGGCGTGCCGCTCGACCGGGTCTCGGTGTCGATGACCATGAACGGCGCCGTCCTCCCGGTGCTCGCGAGCTTCATCGTGGCGGGCGAGGAGCAGGGGGTGCCGCTCGAGAAGCTCACCGGGACCATCCAGAACGACATCCTGAAGGAGTTCATGGTCCGCAACACCTACATCTATCCCCCGGCACCCTCCATGCGGATCGTCGCCGACATCATCGCCTACACGAGCCGGCAGATGCCGCGCTTCAACTCGATCTCGATCTCCGGCTACCACATGCAGGAAGCGGGGGCGACGTGCGACCTGGAGCTCGCCTTCACGCTCGCCGACGGGCTCGACTACGTGCGCGCCGCGCTCTCGCGCGGGCTCGACATCGACGCCTTCGCGGGCCGCCTCTCCTTCTTCTTCGCGATCGGGATGAGCTTCTTCATGGAGGTCGCGAAGCTGCGGGCCGCCCGGCTCCTCTGGGCGACGCTCGTGCAGAAGCACTTCCAGCCCAAGCAGCAGGCGTCGCTCATGCTCCGCACGCATTGCCAGACCTCGGGCGCGAGCCTCACCGAGCAGGACCCGTACAACAACATCGTCCGCACCACGATCGAGGCGATGGCCGCCGTCTTCGGCGGCACGCAGAGCCTGCACACCAACGCCTTCGACGAGGCGATCGCCCTGCCGACGGACACCTCGGCCCGGGTCGCGCGCAACACGCAGTTGATCCTCCAGCTCGAGACCGGCATCCCGCGCGTCGTCGACCCGTGGGCGGGCTCGTACTTCATGGAGTCGCTGACCCACGCGCTCGCGCGCAAGGCGCTCGCCACCGTCGAGGAGGTGGAGGCGATGGGCGGCATGACGCGGGCGATCGAGTCCGGCATGCCGAAGCTCCGCATCGAGGAGACGGCGGCGAGGCGACAGGCCCGCGTCGACCGGGGCGAGGACGTGATCGTCGGCGTCAACAAGTTCCAGCTCGCCGAGGAGCCGACGCTGGACATCCGTGAGATCGACAACACGGCCGTGCGCGAGGCGCAGGTGGCCCGCCTGCAGCGCATCCGCGCCGCGCGCGACGCGGCGCGCGTGCGGGCGTCGCTCGAGGCGCTCACCCGGGCTGCCGGGAGCGGCAACGGGAATCTGCTCGAGCTCGCGGTCGAGGCCGCCCGGGCGCGCGCCACGGTGGGCGAGATCTCCGAGGCGCTCGAGAAGGTCTGGGGCCGATACCGCGCCGAGATCCGCGCCATCTCGGGCGTCTACGGGCGCCAGTTCGCCGGCGACGAGGAGTGGAGCGCGCTCCGCAAGGACGTCGACGCGTTCGCCGTCGAGCACGGACGGCGTCCCCGGATGCTGGTCGCGAAGATCGGCCAGGATGGCCACGACCGCGGCGCCAAGGTGATCGCCAC
>VBLD01000224.1:0-1757 GCA_005879205.1 Deltaproteobacteria bacterium | reverse complement strand
CGAGGAGGTGGCGCGCCAGGCGGTCGAGAACGACGTCCACGTGGTCGGCATCTCCACGCAGTCGGGCGGCCACAAGACGCTCGTGCCCCAGCTCGTGCGCGAGCTCGAGCGAGCGGGCGCGCGGGACATCATCGTCACGGTGGGCGGCATCATCCCGGCCCGCGACCACGCGTTCCTCGAGCAGGCCGGCGTGAAGGCGGTCTTCGGACCCGGGACGGCGGTCCCGAAGGCCGCCCGCCGCGTGCTCGAGCTGATCCGCGAGCGCGAGGGGGCCGCGGCGGATGCCGCGATCGGCGCCTAGCCGGGCCGTTCCGGTCGAGGCGCTCGCGGCCGAGGTCCGCGCCGGCAACCGCCGCGCGCTCGCCAAGGCGATCACCCTCGTCGAGAGCACGCGGCGCGACCACCAGGAGGCGGCGCAGCGCCTGCTCGAGATCCTCCTGCCGCACACCGGGGCCGCGGTGCGTTCGTCGAGGCGCTCGGGCTGCATCTGATCGGGCTCGGCAAGCGCGTGGCCGTGCTCGCCGTCGACCCGTCGAGCGCCCTCTCGGGGGGCAGCATCCTCGGCGACAAGACGCGCATGCCGCGCCTGGCCACCGCCGCCGATGCCTTCGTCCGCCCGAGCCCGTCCGCCGGGTCGTTCGGCGGCGTGACGCGCCGGACGCGGGAAGCGCTGCTCGTCTGCGAGGCCGCGGGCTACGACGTGGTGCTCGTCGAGACGGTCGGCGTCGGCCAGTCGGAGTTCGCCGTCGCCTCGATGGTCGATTTCTTCCTCGTGCTCCTGCTGGCCGGCGCGGGCGACGAGCTGCAGGGGATCAAGAAGGGCATCCTCGAGCTGGCCGACGCGCTCGCCATCAACAAGGCCGACGGCGACAACCTGGCACGCGCCGAGCGCGCCGCGGCCGAGTACCGGGCGGCGCTCAACCTGTTCACGCCCGCGAGCCCCTCGTGGGACCCGCCCGTGTTGACGGTGAGCGCGCTCGAGGAGACGGGGATCGACCGCGTCTGGGCGGTCGTCGAGGACCACCGGGCCCGACTGGTGGCGGCGAACGAGCTCGCGACCAAGCGTCGCAACCAGCAGCAGGCGTGGCTCTGGAGCATGATCGACGACGGCCTCAAGCGCCACTTCCTCGCCCGCGAGGACGTCGCGCGCCTGCTGCCGGAGATGGAGGCCGCCGTGGCCGGCGCCAAGCTCACGCCGACCGAGGCGGCGCGACGCCTGCTGGCGATGGTCGACAAGGGCGGGGACGGCGGCGCACGCTCGGCCGTGACGTCGCGGCGCAAGCGGTTACGGCGCGAACATGGAGACGGCGACGTTCTCGGGCCGGCGCGGCATCGCGTTCCTGCGTGCCGTGCCGGCGCGCCTTGGCGGCTGGCGGCTCGTGCTCGACAAGCCGGGCATCGTGCCCGTCGGCCACGGCTTCGCGAACATCGTGCCCGACGATACGACCGTGGTGCTGGGCGTCCTCTACGGGATGCGGGCGAGCGATCTCGACCACCTCGACCTCACCGAGGGCGTGCTCATCGGGAACTACCGGCGGGTCGAGGTCGTCGGCGAGACGCTCGCCTCCGCCGCGACGCGGGTCGCCGCGCAGACGTTCGTCTCGGACCGGCGCGACATTTCTCTCCGCCCGTCGACGCGCTACCTGGCGTGTCTCATCGCCGGGGCACTGGGGCACGGGCTGCCCGCGGCGTACGTCGAGTGGCTCCGTGCAGTGCCGGCGTGCGAGGAAAGCGCCGAGGCGCTCTCGTTCCGGCCT
>VBLD01000236.1:13107-13391 GCA_005879205.1 Deltaproteobacteria bacterium | reverse complement strand
GCGGACCAGGCGGCGTGCGACCGCTTCTGGCAAGGATTCGCGTGACGATCCGCAACGCACGGGCCGACGACCTGCCGGCCGTCATCGACATCTACAACTACGAGGTGGCGCACGGCGTCGCGACCTTCGACACCGTGCCGTGGACGCTGGACGACCGGGCGCCCTGGTTCGCCGCCCACGTCTCGTCGCGCCACCCGCTGATCGTCGCCGAGGAAGGCGGCCGTGTGGTCGCCTGGGGCAGCCTGTCGGCATGGTCCGACCGCTGCGCGTATGCGCGAGCGGCC
>VBLD01000236.1:10522-12973 GCA_005879205.1 Deltaproteobacteria bacterium | reverse complement strand
GTAGCAGCAGGCCCACGTCGACTCAAGGGCCGTCCGATCCGCGCTTCTATCGCCCGTTTGCGGATGGTAGAGGGATGCGGCGAGTCGGCGAGAAAGCGGGCCGGGTGCTCGACGTCGTGCTGCTCGATCTGCACCTCGACACGCCGGCCCCTCTTGACTCGGGCCCTCGACGCGGTCACTAACCCGCGCCGAGGAGGACACACCATGGCGGTCGACCCGGCGAAGCTCGAGCAGTTCATGGGAAGGATCGTGGGCGACATGGGGTCCGCCATCTCGGCCGCGCTCGTCGTGATCGGCGACCAGCTCGGGCTCTACAAGGCGATGGCCGGTGCGGAGCCGCTCACGCCGGCCGAGCTCGCCGCACGCACCGGAACCGCCGAGCGCTACGTGCGCGAGTGGCTCTGCGCGCAGGCTGCCGGCGGTTACGTGGATTATGATGCCTCCTCGGGCCGGTTCCGCCTGAACGACGAGCAGACGATGGTGTTCGCCGACGAGCAGAGCCCCGTCTTCGCCCAGGGCGGCTTCCAGGTCCTGACCGCGCTCTTCAAGGACGAGCCGAAGATCACCGCGGCCTTCCGGAGCGGGAAGGGCGTCGGCTGGCACGAGCACGACCCCGCGCTCTTCGTCGGCACCGAGCGCTTTTTCCGTCCGAACTACAACGCGAACCTGACGAGCTCGTGGATCCCCGCCCTCGAGGGCGTCGAGCAGAAGCTCCGCGCCGGGGCACGCGTGGCAGACGTCGGCTGCGGGCTCGGGACCTCCACCGTCATCATGGCACGAGCCTACCCGCGCTCGACGTTCGTCGGCTTCGACTACCACGAGCCGTCGATCGTCCGCGCCCGTGCGGCCGCCGCCGAGGCGGGCGTGGGGGACCGCGCGCGCTTCGAGGTGTCGCGCGCGCAGGACTACCCGGGCACGGGATACGACCTGGTCGCCCTCTTCGACTGCCTGCACGACATGGGCGACCCGGTGGGTGCCGCCGCGCACGTGCACCAGTCGCTCGCGCCGGACGGTACGTGGATGCTGGTCGAGCCCTACGCGGGTGACCGGGTCGAGGACAACCTGAACCCGATCGGGCGCCTCTTCTACTCCGCGTCGACGATGGTCTGCACGCCGGCGTCGCTCGCGCAGGAAGTCGGCCTCGCGCTCGGCGCCCAGGCGGGCGAGAAGCGGCTGCGCGACGTGTTGACGCAGGCGGGCTTCACGCGCGTCCGGCGCGCCACGGCGACGCCGTTCAACCTGGTGCTCGAGGTCCGACGCTGACGACGGCCGCCGGGGCCGAGGCCGTAAAACAAGCGATCGCGATCGGAAGGGGCGCTCTCGCCGGACACGCCGGAGGTAGCGGGCCCGCCGGCTACTTCGGTCGCAGGCGCTCGGTCCACCGGACCAGGCGCTCGAGCAGCTCGCGGACGTGCTTCTGCGTGGCCTCGTCGCGCAGCGTTCCGTCTTCACCGAACTTCTGGTGGGCTTCGGCCACCAGGACCTCGGGTCCCGGCAGGACGGGTGTCCCGGTGAAGACGAACGATTGCCGCAGCGCGAGCTGTGCCCGAGCGGTACCGGTGCGTCCCGGGGTAGCGCCCATGAGGGCGGCGGGCTTCCCGTCGAGCACCGAGTGGCCCGGAGGGCGCGACGCCCAGTCGATGGCATTCTTCAGCACGCCCGGGACGCCGTAGTTGTACTCGGGCGTCACCACGAGGAGCGCGTCCGCCGCTCGAATCGCCGCCTTGAGCGCCGCGACCGGCTCCGGATCGCCCTCGGCCTCGACGTCGGCGTTGTAGGGCGGGATCTCGCGCAGACGATCGAAGACGAGGATCTGCAGCTCCTCGGGCGCCAGGCGCACGGCCGCACGGAGCAACGCTCTGTTGTAAGAACCCTTGCGCAAGCTCCCCGCGAGGCCGAACACCCGCATGGTGCGCTGGCACCCCTGACATCGCAGGGGCCGATGGTCAATCCCACCGGCCACGTGTGCGCGGCGAGTCCCGTCTCGACGTTCTGGACCCTCTCGGCGAGCCCGCACTACCCCGCAACCACGATCGGTCGCTGTTGATCGTCCCGATCATCTGGAAGGTGGATGACCGCGCGGCGCCGCCGTCGCCGCAGAACGGTCCGCCTGCGCTGCCTGCCCGCGACGCTTACGCCGCGGGCGTCGCCGCCGTCGCTGCCGCGGGGATGTCCCGGGGGCGCCGAGCCTGGTTGAACGCGGCCATCGCCTCGGGCTTGTCGCGCATCGCCGTTGCCTCGGCTCCGGCCATCGAGCACTGGCCTTCGAAGAATGCGCCCTCGTGCACGATCAGGCTCGGGGCGGTGATGTTGCCCTGCACGCGGCTCGAGGCCCGCAGCTCCACGCGGTGATGGGCGGTCACGTCGCCGGTCACGCGGCCCTCGATGACGATCGTCGCGCCCGCGATGGTTGCCTTCACGACGGCGCCTTCGCCGATGGTGAGCGTCTCC
>VBLD01000236.1:5832-10342 GCA_005879205.1 Deltaproteobacteria bacterium | reverse complement strand
CCGGATGCGGGCGTTGCCGGGATCACCTCGTGTGTCCGCTCCTTGGCATCACGTTCCTTTGCAAACAGCGCCATGAGTGGTGCCTCCGAGACAGCAAGTTCGAGGCCGATCGAGATCTTCCCGAGAGAGCTTCGCCGGAGGCGAGCCCAGGGCGGTCCCGGCTGACATTCTCCTGACACGACGGGACAGAAGCGTGCGCCGGCCGTCCGCTGCGCGGCTCCAGGATTTGCGCTTCGGATGCGCGCGTGTTTTGCCTATCCGCCCATGCGCATCATCAATCCTGCCACGGGGGAGGTCCTGCGCGAGGTCGCCGAGGCCGACCGCGTCGCGGTCACGGCGGCGTGCCGGCGCGCGCGCGCCGCCCAGCCGGCGTGGGCGGCGACGTCGCTCGGGACACGGTGCGAGGTGATCCGGCGCTGGCGCGCGCTCGCCGTCGAGCGGGCGGAGCCGCTCGCCCGCACGCTCGCGCTCGAGGTGGGGAAGCCCATCGCACAGGCCCGCCGGGAGCTCGCCGGGGTCCTGCCGCGGGTCGACTTCTTCCTCGCCGAGATCGAAGGCGCGCTCGCTCCGGAGGTGGTCCTCACGAGCCCCGGCGACCATCTCGACGAGATGATCCGCCGCGAGCCGCTCGGGGTGGTGGCCAACATCTCGGCGTGGAACTACCCGTGGTACGTGGGCGCGAACGTCTTCCTGCCGGCGCTGCTCACCGGCAACACCGTCGTCTACAAGCCGAGCGAGTTCGCGACGCTCACCGGCCTGGCGATCGGCGAGTTGCTGCACGAGGCCGGCGTTCGCGCCGACGTGTTTCAGGTGGTGGCGGGGGGCGGCAGCGCCGGCGCGATGCTCCTCGAGGAGCCGGTCGACGCCGTCTGCTTCACGGGCTCGCATGCCACGGGCGTCAAGGTGGCGGCCGCGATGGCGCCGCGCCTGGTCCGGGTGCAGCTCGAGCTCGGCGGCAAGGACCCGGTCTACGTGTGCGACGACGTCGACGTCGCGACCACCGCCGCCGCGGTCGCCGACGGCGCCTTCTACAACACGGGCCAGAGCTGCTGCGCGGTCGAGCGCGTCTACGTGCACGAACGCCTCTGGTCGCGCTTCGCCGACGCCTTCGTGGCGACGGTGCGCGACTACGTCGTGGGTGACCCCCTCGACGAGCGCACTTACATCGGTCCGCTCGCGCGGCGCGAGGCGGCGCTCGATCATCACGAGGCGCAGGTGGCCGACGCGCTCGGGCGCGGCGCCCGGGTGCTGACGGGCGGCCGCCGCCTCGAGCGCCCCGGCTTCTTCTTCGCGCCGACGGTGCTGGTGGACGTCGACCACACCATGGCAGTCATGCGCGAGGAGACCTTCGGCCCGCTGATCGGGCTCGCGCGCGTCGGCTCCGACGACGAGGCCGTCGCGCTGATGAACGACACCGCCTACGGGCTGACCGCCGCCGTCTACACCGCCGATCGCGCCCGCGCCGAGCGACTCCTCGCCCGCGTGAACGCGGGCACCGCCTACTGGAACTGCTGCGACCGGGTGAGCCCACGGCTTCCCTGGACCGGGCGCGGCGCGTCGGGCCTCGGGGTCACCCTCTCGCGCGAGGGGATCGCCGCGTTCCTGCGGCCGAAGGCGTGGCACCTGCGCGGGGTCTGAAGCGCCGCGAGCCCCCGGCGGCGGGGCGGGTCCTTGCAGCGGGTCGCGGGTCGTGGAATGCGGAATGCCCATGACCGCCACCCCTGCGCGGGCGGCCACGGTCGTCGGCGAATCCGGCGGGCCGTTTCCGCTCTGGCTCCCGCTCCTGATCGTCGTCGTCCTCGCCGTGCACCTGCTCGCGGGCGCGACGACCCAGTTCACGATCAACCTCATGCGCTCGCTCAGCCCGTTCGCGCAGGAATCACGCGCCTTCGAGATGACGATCCTCCCGTACTGGCGCCTGATTGCCTACGTCACCGGGACCATCGCCATCTTCACCTACCTCTGGCCGGTGGTCGTGCACTTTCGCCGGCCGGTGGAGCCCGTCCCCACCCGCGTCCAGCGACGCGTGCTCTCGGCGCCCTTCCTGGTGGCCGCGATGACCTTCGCGCCGTGGTGTCTGAGCGCTGTCTTCTTTCCCGCCGTCACCCTCTGGCGGTTCGGGCGGTGGGCGCCGGAGCTCATGTCGCAGCAGGTGCTGTCGCCGGTCGTGAACGGGTTCCTCGCCGCCACCACCAGCTATCTGGTGCTCGAGTGGCTCTTCCGCTCGCAGATCGTCCCGCGGGTGTTTCCCGATGGTCGCATCCCCGAGCTCGGGCCGTGTCTCACCGCCGGCGTCCGCACCCGCCTGTTCCTGTTCCTGGCGGCTGTCGCCTTCATCCCCCTCTTCACGATGCTCGGTGTCGTCCGCACCGGCGTGGTGCGCGTGGCGACGCGCGTGCAGGACGCCGACACGGTCGTCGCGGCCATGGCCCACGCCTCGACGCTCACGTTCTTCCTCTACGTCGCGCTCGGCATCGTGCTCACGCTCATCCTCGCCCGTTCGCTGACGCGCCCGCTCGGTGAGGTGGCCGGCGCGCTCCGCCGCGTGCAGCGCGGCGACCTCGGCGTGCAGGTCCGCGTCGGCTCGAGCGACGAGGTGGGGGTCCTCGAGGACGGCGTCAACGCGCTCGTCGGGGCGCTGCGCGACCGCGAGCACATCCTGCAGACGTTCGGCCACGTGGTGGACCCGTCGGTGCGCGACTACCTGCTGGCGGGCGGCATGGAACGCGGCGGGGAGCTGCGTGCCGTCACCGTGCTCTTCTGCGATCTCCGGGGCTTCACGACGATGGCCGAGCGCATGGCGCCCGAGGAGGTCGTGCGCACGCTGAACGAGTTCTTCGCCACGATGACCGCGTGGGTGCGCCAGTGCGGCGGGTTCGTCGACAAGTTCATCGGCGACGCGATGCTGGTGGTGTTCGGCCTGTTCGAGACGAGCACGGCGGAGCGTCCCGCAGCGGGCGCGGCCGCCGCGCTCCGCTGCGCGCTCGGCATGGAGGCCCGCCTGGCCGAGCTGAACCGCGTCCGCGTCGCCGCGGGGCGCGAGCCGCTCGAGACGAGTATCGCCGTGCATGCGGGAGAGGTCGTTGCCGGCGCGATCGGGGCGCCGGACCGGCACGAGTTCACCGTCATCGGGGACACCGTCAACGTCGCGGCCCGCCTCCAGGAGCTCTGCCGGGAGACCGGCTGCACCCTGCTCGTCTCCGAGACGGCCTACGAGCTGGCGCGCCGAGGCGGCGTAGAGGGGACGCTCGCGATGCGCGAGCCCGTGCACGTCCGGGGGCGTAGCCGCCCCATCGGAGTCTTCGGGCCCGAGGCCGAGACGCACGCCACGGGTCGGACCCCCTTCGTATCTTCGACGCGCGCCTGATCGGCGACGGGCCACCCCCGGCGGTCGCGGTGCTGGCAATCCCTGCGCGGGCGGCCCCGAGTGCCACCGACCACGGCGATGCCTCCCAGCACGACGAAGTCGACCCGTGCTGTGGCGAGCGTCTCAATCAACTTGCGGAAATCGGTTGCCACGCGCTCGCGACACTTCCTCCACGAAGTCGACGAGATGCTGCAGTCGCGCGCCGCAATCTTCGCGAGTCGAGCCGTTCACGTGAAGCGGGCGAAGAGCGCTGGGCTCGGTCAGACCCCGGACTTCCGCACTACCTTCCGCTTGCCTGCGTTGATCTGCTTGAGCGAGCGGATCCCCTCCTCCGCCACCTCATCGCCGACCATGCGGTCGCCTTCCGCCGCGAGCTCCGCGAGGTCGAGCCACACGGCATAGTGCGCGCGGGTCCGCTCGGTGATGATCCCGGCCTTCAGCAGCGTCTTGATCAGCGTCCGGAAGACGTTGCTCGAGCGCTGCATGAGGCCGCGGCGGTGCTCGTCGGTCCGGGCCTCGAGGACCGCGTCCCGCACCCACTCCCAGTCGAGGCCGAACTGCGGGTAGATGAGCCGCTTCTGCTCCGGGTTCACCAGGTTGAAGAGGAGCGTGTTGAAGCACTCGAGGGCCCAGTCCTCGACCGCGTCGTGCTCGGCCTCGCCGAGCTGCGGGAGCGTGGCATGCGCCCAGATCTTGCCGAACCTCGTCGGTCATGACGAGCTGGCAGACGCGGCGAAGCAGCGGGTCCTGGGCGATCTTGTAGAGCGTCGTGAAGGCACCCATCGCGACACCTTCCACCAGCATCTGCATGCCGACGATCTTCTTGTAGACGACGGGCGTGGCCACCAGCTCGCCGAGGAGCCGCCCCACGGTGTCGCCCACCGGGAAGATGCGGCCGTCGAAGCGCGCCCGGACGTAGCGGGTGAAGGCGTGGACGTGACGCGCCTCCTCGCGCACCTGGTTGGCGGCGTACTCCTGGGCGCCGGGGTCGAGGAAGATGTCGCACAGGCTGGCGGAAAGGCTGAGCGCGCCCTGCTCGCCGTGGAGGACGTTGGAGAGACTCCACCGCGCGCTCTCGTTGGTGAGCGCGACACGCTGTCCCTCGTCGAGGCGGTCCCAGACGGCCGTGTTGCTCTCGGGCAC
>VBLD01000236.1:0-5641 GCA_005879205.1 Deltaproteobacteria bacterium | reverse complement strand
CGTCGCGTGCGAGTCGAGTCAGGCCAGCGCTTGGAACGCGGGCCGCGGCTTGCTAGGGTCGTCGCCCGTGCTTCCCGAGAACTGCGTCCTCTTCAGCGGCGCCGCCCAGGGTGCCGAGTCCGCCTTCGGCGCGGCCGCCGAGCGCCACGGCATCGACGAGGTGAACTTCACCTTCGAGGGACACAGCGACGCGCGCCGGCGCGGCATCCGCGTGCTCACGCGGGGGGAGCTCCGGCAGGGCGACGTGAGCCTCGCCTACCTGACCAAGCTGATGCACCGCCGCTACCCGGACACGCCGCTCTTCCGGAAGGTCCTGCAGAGCATCTGGCACCAGGTGAACCAGGGTCGCGAGGTCTTCGTGATCGGCCGCATCCAGCCCGACCAGACGGTCACGGGCGGGACGGGCGTGGCGGCCGAGTTCGCCAAGCTCTTCAACAAGCCGGTCCACGTCTTCGACCAGGCGCGCGACGGCTGGTTCCGCTGGGCGGGCGACGCGTGGGAAGCCGCCCATGAGCCGGTCGTCACCGAGCCGCACTTCTGCGGCACGGGCACGCGCTTCCTCGAGGACAACGGCCGGGCGGCGATCGACGGGCTCTTCGCCCGCACCTTCCGATAGGACGGCATCGGCGCGCCACGCGCGTGCGCGATTGCCGCAGCCGCGCGCGACCCGAGCCCGCGGCACCCGCCGAAACAGCCGCTCCCGGTGGCATGTCGGTTGCTGCCCTCGGAGCCCACCACCCGCCATGCGCTCCTGGACACGCCTCCTGCCCGCCCTGGCCCTGCTCCCGGCGCTGGCCTCGCCGTCGGCGGGCGATGTCGTCACCACGACCACGACGAGCACGGTGCCGCTTTGCCCGGGCGGCGACGCCGACTGCGACGACGGCAATGCCTGCACGCTCGACACGTGCGCCGGCCCCGACGGCTGCCGGCACGATCCCGTCGGTGTCGACGCCGTCCAGAGCGCCATCGACCGCGTGCTCGCCGCCGACGTCTGTCCCGGCGAGTCGCTGCCACCCGTCGTCCCGGCGCTCGGGCGGCGGGCGCGGACGCTGATCGACCGGGCCGCCGCCGAGACGAATCCGGCCCGCTCGGCGCGGCTCGTCCGCACCGCGATCCAGCGCCTCAAGCGGAGCGCGCGCCGGGTCGCCGCCGCCGGTGCGCACGACCGCGTCTCGGGCGGCTGCGCCGGCGGGCTCGGTGCGGCGCTCGGCACGGCCACGGCCCGTGCCGCCTGCCTGCTCCCCGAGACGGTGAGCGGCGCGCCGTTCGCCTGCCTTTCCGGCCGGGGACCGCTCGTCACGCTCCGCGGCACCCGCTCGACGGAGTACAGCAACCGCTCGCTCGCGCCCGGCACCCGCATCGACGCACGCGCCGCCACCTTCCTCGCCTCGTCCTCGAGCCACTACCCGATCTCGCTCGACGGCGGCGCGGACATCTGCCTCGCGGGCGGCACGGTGCGCGGCGAGTACGACCGCTCGCTCGACTGGGCCACCATGCACGACATGAACAACGCCGGTGCCGCCTTCGCCAGCCCGACCACGGTCGACGGCATCCGCGTCGACGACGTGACCGACGGGCTCCGCCCGCGGGGCATCGGCCCGTTCACCGTCCGCAACGCCTGGCTCTCCTACATCCGCGACGACTGCGTCGAGAACGACCACGTCGAGGGTGGGGTCATCGAGGATTCGCTCTTCGACGGCTGCTACGTCGGGATCAGCGAACGGCCGTCGGATTCGATCGGCGGCGACGGCCGCAGGCAACTCCTCACCATCCGCCGCTCGCTCCTGCGTCTCGAGCCGATGCCCGGCCCGCGCAACGGCGTCCGCTCCGAGCTCGGCAACGGCGAGTTCTTCAAGTGGAGCGACGTCGCCACCGGCCTCGCGCTCTATGACAACGTCTTCATGGCGGAGAAGACGAGCCAGGACGGTCCCGACAAGATGGGCATCCCCGCCAATCTCACCGGCTGCGCGCGCAACGTCATGGTGTGGCTCGGCCCGGGGAGCTATCCAGCGCCGCTGCCGGCGTGCTTCCAGGTCACCCGGGACCGGGCGGTCTGGGACGCCGCGGTCGCGGACTGGAAGCGCCGCCATCCCGACGTCGGCCGCTGAGCGCCACGCCGCACCGTCCCACCTCGTCTAGGCATCAGGAGGTGACGACACCGCTCACCCCGGCGACTCTGCGTCGCGCTGCGCCGTCCGGCGACGGCCTTTGCGCTTCACGGGCGGGCCGAGCCACTTCGCGAGCAGCAGATGCAGCGTGGCCATCTGGATCGGCTTCGCGATGTAGTCGTCCATCCCGGCCGCGAGGCAGCGCTCGCGGTCGCCTGCGAGGGCAGCCGCGGTCATGGCGATGATCGGCGTGTGGCGCGCCGTGCCCTCGCGGGCGCGGAGGGCGGCGGTGGCCGCGAGCCCGTCGAGCTCCGGCATCTGCACGTCCATCAGGACGAGGTCGTACGCGGCGGCTTCCAGCGCCTCGAGCGCCTCGCGGCCGTTGGTCACCACGTCGGCCGTGAGGCCGGCCGCCTTGAGCAGATGGAGCGCGGTCAGCCGGTTGTCGGCGTCGTCCTCGACGAGCAGGATCCGCTGCGGGCCCGGCGTCCGGCGGGCCTTGCGCGCCGTCGGCAGGCGGCGCTGCGGCCGCGACGTCGCGAGCGCCGTCAGCAGGCTCTCGAGCAGCTGCGCCTCGCGAATCGGCTTCGTCAGCCGGACGGCGAAGAGCCCCTTGTCCTCCGCGGCGCCGGCCAGCTGGCCGAGCGAGCTCAGGAGGACGAGCAGCGAGTCGTCGAGGGTCGGGTCGGCACGGATCGCCCGCGCCAGCGCGGCGCCGTCCATCCCCGGCATTTGCATGTCACAGATGACGAGGCGGTAGGGGTCGCCCGCCCGGGCCGCCGCCCGCAACAGGTCGAGGGCGGCCTCGCCGTGCTCGGCCGTGGCATGGCGCATGCCCCATCCGCCGAGCTGCTGCTGGAGGATCGTCCGGTTGGTCTCGTTGTCGTCGACCACCAGGACCGGGACGCCGCTCAGCTCCGCGGGGGCCGGCCGGGCCGCGCGCGCCACCCGCACGAGCCGCACGGTGAACCAGAACGTGCTCCCCCGTCCCTCCTCGCTCTCGACCCCGATCTCGCCACCCATCAGCTCCACCAGCCGCTTCGAGATCGCCAGCCCGAGACCCGTGCCCCCGTAGCGGCGGGTCATGGAGCCGTCGACCTGGGAGAAGCTGCCGAAGAGTCGGTGGCGCTTGTCGGCCGGGATGCCGATGCCGGTGTCGCTGACCGCGAAGCGCACCGTGGCCTGCTCTTCGCTCTGCTGTGCGAGCGTGGCTCGCACGACGATCTCGCCGCGCTCGGTGAACTTGACGGCGTTGCCGATGAGGTTGAGAAGCACCTGCCCGAGCCGCCCGGCGTCGCCGCGCACCGTGCGCGGCACGTCGGCATGGATCAGCGACGCGAGCTCGAGCCCCTTGGCGGCGGCGCGCGGCGCGAGCACCACCATCGCGTCGTCCAGGACGGCGCTCAGGTTGAACTCGCGGACGTCGAGCTCGAGCTTGTTCGCCTCGATCTTGGAGAAGTCGAGGATGTCGTTGATCACGGTGAGCAGGTTCTCGGAGCAGCGCCGCACGGTGGTGAGGAAGTCGCGCTGCTCGGGGCCGAGCGGCGTCTCGAGGAGGAGATCCGTCATCCCGAAGATGCCGTTCATCGGCGTGCGGATCTCGTGGCTCATGTTGGCCAGGAACTCGGACTTGAGCCGCGCCTGGTCGAGCGCGGCATCGCGGGCCTGCTGGAGCGCCACCTCGACCCGCTTGCGGTCGGTCACGTCGCGCAGGATCGCGATCGCCAGCCGCTGCCCACCGATGTCCACCTCGCTCACCGCCACCTCGAGCGGAAAGGTCGACCCCTCCCGGCGCCGCCCGACGAGCTCGCCCCGTGGCGCGTGTTTCGCCGCCCCGACGGGATCGAGCTCCGGCACGAGCAAGCGGACGTTACAGCCGATCACGTCAGCCGGCGGGACGCCGAAGAGGCGCTCGGCGGCGGGGTTGAACGACTCGACCACGCCGCCGTCGTCGAACGTCACGATACCGTCGGCCACGTTGTCGAGCACGGCGCGCACCCGGGTCTCGCTGGCCGCCACGGCGTCGAGCATCGCGTTGAGCGTGGCGGCGAGGGTGCCGATCTCGTCGGGACCGAGGGCGGGGGCGTATGCCGCGCCGTCGCCCGTGGCGCGCCGGTCCATCGCCGCGCGAACCAGGGCGAGCGGACGGAGAACCAGCCGGCGGAGGAGGAGGTAGGCGAGCGCGCACACCAGCAGCACGGTCGCGCCGAGCGCGCCCATCATGCGCCAGAGCGCCTTCGAGAGGTCGTGCTGCATGCTCCGCCCGTCGAGCTTCAGGACGAGCGCACCGTCGGAGCGCTGCAGGTTGTTGAGGAAGAGGTTCGACATGCGGAGCGGCGTCGTGAAGTGCCACTCCATCGTGCCCCGCTCGAGGTATCCGCGCGGCTGGTGCCGCTCGATCGCCTCGTTGACGTCGTCCCTCGCCTCCTGCTCCGGCAGCCCGCTGGCGGGCAGGTTGATCCAGGCGTTGCGCGTGGAGGCGACGACGCGCGGCGGCCGGTCGGCGACCACCGCGATGAACAGCACGTCGTGCTCGCCCCCGAGCGAGTTGACCGTCCGGACGAGCTCGGCAGGGTCGGCGGTGATCTCGACGGCGTAGGTGACGGCGTTCATCAGGAGCTCGGCCCGGTGGCGCACCTGCTGCGCGACCAGCGCCGCGAACGTGCGCTCGGTGTACCAGGCGCCTCCCGTGCCGACGGCGATACCGACCGCGACCAGCGGCAGGACGACCTTCGCACGGAGCGACCAGGCGTTCATCCGCGCCCGCCCGCCCGCGCGAGTGGCTCCGGGGCGAGGCAGTCGGCCGCCGCGCCGCCGTCGTGCATCGCCGCCGCCATGGCCTCGACCGCGGTCACGAGCGGACCGTCGGGTGCGAACAGCGGGCGCTGCTCGCGCGAGGTGAGCATCCGGATCCCGGCGAGCGCATCCTCCAGCTCCTCGACGGTCACTTCCGCGTGGCGCGCCATGAAGTCGGCCGCCTCGGTCCGGTTCTCGGCCGCGAAGGCGAGCGTCCGGTCCCAGGCGCGCACGAGGGCGGCCGCATCGCGTGGGCGCCGCTCGAGCACGTCGGCGGCGAGCGCCAGGACGTCGAACACCTCCTCCGGCGCATCGTCGGCCATCTCCGCGGCCCCGACGGTCACCACACCGACGCGCGCCAGGATCACGTCCGTACTGCTCGACGTGCCGAGGGCCATGAACGCGCGCGGCGCTCGCGGCGTCCGGGCGCGCGACTCGAGGACGTCGGCCAGGGTACCCGTCAAGCCGTCGATCTCGCCGCGGTCGAACGCGCGGACGACGTCATCGAGCGAGGTCGATTCGGCGAGTCGGACCTCCACCCCCTCGGCGGCCAGGAACCCCTTCGCCTCGGCCAGGAAGAGGAACTCGTTGCCGGCCCATGGGGTCATGGCGATGCGAAGCGGCCCTCGCCGACCCGACCCACAGGCGACGAGCGCAACGGCCCAGACGGCGCACACGAGCCCCTGCACGGCGTACCCGTACCGCCGCCGCGAGCCCCGCGGCGTCCCGTCGCACCT
>VBLD01000235.1:2824-7702 GCA_005879205.1 Deltaproteobacteria bacterium | reverse complement strand
GCGAGCGCCTCGAGCGCGAGGGCTTCTCGCCGGCCCCCAAGCTGATCGCCCAACGGCTCAACGTGAAGGAGAAGGAAGTGATCGAGATGGAGCAGCGTCTCGCGGCGCGCGACGTCTCGGTCAACGCCCCCATCGACCCGGGCGAGGACGCGACGCTCCTTGATTTTCTGCCGAGCTCCGCGCAGACTGCCGACGCCGTCGCCGACCAGGAGTATCACCACCTCGTGCGGGAGAAGGCCGAAGAGTTCAAGCGCACGCTCCGGGGAAAGGACCGCGTGATCTACGAGCGCCGCCTGGAGTCGCTCATCCGCGACGAGGACCCGGTGACGCTGCAGGAGATCGGCGACGAGTACGGGATCAGCCGCGAGCGGGTGCGGCAGATCGAGGCGCGGCTGAAGAAGCGCCTCGGCGATTACCTCCGCGAGCAGATCCCCGACATCAAGGACATCGAGTTCGGAGCCTGACGATGTCGATTCACGGTGGTCGAATCGTGGCCCAGGCGCTCCGGCGCGAGGGCGTGCCCTACGTGTTCACGCTCTGCGGCGGGCACATCATGTCGATCTACGACGGTTGCCTCGACGAGGGCATCGGCGTGATCGACGTCCGCCACGAGCAGTCGGCGGCGCACGCGGCCGACGGCTGGGCGCGTGTGACGGGCCAGCCGGGCGTGGCGCTCGTCACCGCCGGTCCCGGCACGACTGACGCGGTCACCGGCATCGCGACGGCGTGGCGGGCGAACATCCCGATCGTCGTGATCGGCGGCCAGGCGCCGCGCTTCTTCCAGGACATGGGCGGCCTGCAGGACATGCCGCACGTCGACATGATGAAGCCGATCACCAAGTGGGCGGTCTCGGTGCCGAACGCGCGGCGACTCGGCGAGTACGTGGCGGCCGCATTCCGCGTCGCCACCACCAACGTCCCCGGTCCCGTCTTTCTGGAGATGCCGCTCGACTTCCTCTTCGAGCAGGTCGAGGAGCGGGAGGTGGTGGCGCCGGAGCAAGCACACACCGGCGCCGGGGTGGGCCCCGATCCTCGCTTCGTGACGCGCGCCTTCGAGCTGCTGCGCGGCGCCGAGCGGCCGGTCTGCCTGGTCGGCAGCCAGCTCTTCTGGTCGCGCCGGCGCGAGGCGTACCCGGAGTTCGTGCGCACCTTCGGGATGCCGATCTACGTGAACGGCCAGGCGCGCGGCAGCCTCGATCCCGACGATCCGCACTGGTTCCTCCAGACGCGCAAGGAAGCGCTCCGCCGGGCCGACGTCGTGCTGATCTTCGGCACGCCGCTCGATTTCCGGATCGGCTACGGGCGCGCGTCGCACGTGAACCCGGCCGCCAAGCTGGTTCACGTCGATCTCGACGGGCGGGAGCTCGGCAAGAACCGCGCCTGCGACGTCGGCATCATCGGCGACACCGGCCTCGTCATGGAGGCGTTGACCGACTGCGCACGGGGCGCGCGCTGGAGCCCCGAGCTGTCGCGCGGCTGGCTTGCCGAGCTGCGCTCGCTCGAGGGGCAGAAGTGGGAAGCGCTTCGCCCCCAGCTCACCTCGGACGACGTGCCGATCAACCCGCTCCGGGTGTGCGCCGAGGTCGACCGCCTCATCACGGCCGACACCATCGTCGTCGCCGACGGCGGCGACTTCGTCGGTGCGGCTGCCAACGTGCTCCGTCCGCGCGGCTTCGGCCACTGGCTCGACGCGGGGCCGCTCGGCACCCTCGGCGCGGGGCCCGGCTACGCGATGGCGGCCAAGCTCGCGCGACCGAAGAGCGACGTGATCGTCATGTACGGCGACGGCGCCTTCGGCCTCAACCTGATGGAGTTCGAGGCCTGCATTCGCCAGAAGATCAACGTCGTCGGCGTGATCGGCAACGATGCGGCGTGGACGCAGATCCTGCGCGGGCAGGTGCAGATGTACGGGCCGGACCGCGCGCCCGCCACCCGGCTCGCCCACAGCCGTTACGACCTCATGATCGAGGCGCTCGGCGGACACGGGGAGTGGGTCGAGCGGCCCGCCGATCTCCGGCCGGCCCTCGAGCGGGCCCTCGGCGCGGGCAAGCCGGCGCTGGTCAACGTCAAGATCGGCGCCAGCGACTTCCGCAAGGACGCGATCTCGGTCTAGCGGGCGGCCGTGGACCGGACCGCTGGCATCATCGTCATCGGCAACGAGATTCTCTCGGGCAAGGTGGTCGACACCAATTCTCCGTTCCTCGCCCGGGAGCTCCGGAGCCTCGGCGTCACGCTGCTCCGCATCCTCACCATTCCCGACGAGGTCGAGACGATCGCCGCGGCGGTGCGCGATTTCCACGCCCGCTTCGACGTCGTGTTCACCTCGGGCGGCGTCGGCCCGACGCACGACGACGTCACCATGGAAGGGGTGGCGCGCGGCCTCGGCCGCCCGGTGATCCGCCATCCGGCGATCGAGGGACGGTTGCGCGAGTACCTGAAGGACAAGGTGAACGCCGCCCGGCTCAAGATGGCGGAGGTCCCGGAAGGCAGCGAGCTGATCGTCGATGCCCGGCTCGGGTTCCCGACCGTCAAGTGCGAGAACGTCTACATCCTGCCCGGCATCCCGGAGATCCTCGAGCAGAAGTTCGCCGCGCTGCGGGAGCGATTCACGGCCTCGCCCTACTTCCTGCGCGTGGTCTACACGCGCGACAGCGAAGGCTCGATCGCCGAGCACCTGCACGCGACGCTCGCGGTTTTTCCCGACCTGCTGCTCGGCTCCTACCCGAAGATGGCCGATCCCGAGTACGCGGTGAAGCTGACGCTCGAATCGAAGGACCGCGACTACGTCGAGCGTGCGCTCCAGCACCTCCTCGCGCTGCTCGGCAGCGAAGCGGTGGTGCGCACGGAATAGGCCCCGATCGCTCGCGCCGGCCCCGCAGATCCGCTAGAAGCGCCTCGGGAGGAGGGATCATGATGAGGAGGAGGACAAAGTTCGCCGCGGTCCTGGCGCTGGGCGCCTGCCTCGGGACGGCCGCGCCCGCCCGCGCGGGGTATCTCGAGGACGCCGGGTGGGGAACGCTCACCGTGCTCACCAACGTCATCTACATGCCGGCCAAGATCACCTATGCGGCACTCGGCGGCCTCACCGGAGGCTTCGCGTTCGCGCTCACCGGCGGGGACCTGAAGACCGCCGAGACGGTGTGGGTGACGTCGATGGGCGGCACCTACGTCGTCACGCCGCGCATGTTGCAGGGCGAGGACTCGATCGCGTTCGCCGGAACGCCCGGGGGCGAGCCCGAGACGAGCCCCACGGCGGACGGCAGCTCCCCGGAGGGGCTGCGCGAGCAGAGTCTAGTCGGCAGGTGAGCCGTTGGAGGCAGCCGTCCGGTGTCGCCACGCGCCCGTGGAGAACACCGGATTGACCGCGTCGACGGCCGCGTGAAATAGCTCCGTTGCCGGCCCGCCGCGGGCCGCTCGTACCAGGTTGTCCCGTCCGACGCGCGCCGCCGTGATCACCGGCTGCGGGGTCGTCTCCCCGCTCGGTAGCGGTCTGCAAGCCTTCTGGGAGGGGCTCCTGGCCGGCCGCTCCGCCGTGCGGCCCATCGCCGGATTCCCGGCAGACGACCTCGAGCCGCGCGCCGTGGCAGAAGTCCGCGACGTGCCGCGCACGGATCCCGACCGTGCCGGCGCCTTCGCCCTCGAGGCGGCCACCCAGGCGCTGGCCGACGCCGGCCTCGACCCCGCGTCGGTCGACCCGCGGCGACTCGCGGTCGCGCTCGGCACGACGCTCGGCGGCATGCTGCTCTTCGAGCGCTGGCTCGACGGGGACGCGGTCGACGGGCTCGAGCGGGTCCCGTACTACGCGCCGGCCGTCCGTGTCGGCCGGAGGTTCGGCTGCCGCGGCCCGGTCGTGACGCCCCAGCTCGCGTGCGCCTCCGGGACGCAGGCGATCGCGCTCGCTGCCGACTGGGTGCGCGCCGGACGCGCCGACGTGGTGCTCGCGGGCGGCGCCGACCTCCTCTGCCGCTTCGTGGTGGCGGGGTTCAACTGCCTGCGGGCGACGGCGGAGGAGGCACGGCCCTTCGACGCCGCCCGCCGCGGGCTCGTCCTCGGCGAGGGCGGCGCGGTCGTCGTGGTGGAGGATGCCGAGCACGCGGCGCGCCGGCACGCGCGCCTGCGCGGCACCGTGCTCGGCGTCGGCGCGGCGGCCGACGCGACGCACATGACCGCGCCCGATCGCGAGGGACGTGGCGCCGCGCGGGCGATCGTCGCGGCGCTCGGCGACGCGGACGTGGCGCCCGCGCGCGTCGGTTTCGTCTCGGCGCACGGCACCGGCACGCCCTACAACGACGCCATGGAAGCCGTGGCGCTCACGCGGGTCTTCGGTCCGCGCAACGTCCCCGTCAACTCCATCAAGGGAGCGATCGGTCACACACTCGGCGCGGCGGGGGCCTTCGAGGCCATCCTCTGCCTCCAGGTGCTGGCCGCAGGCGTCGTGCCGCCGACGGCCGGCCTCGCCACGGTCGACGCCGCCTGTGCAGACCTCGACCTGGTCTACGGCGCGCCGCGAGCGCACGCCGTCGACACGGCCGTGTCGACGTCGTCCGGCTTCGCCGGGGTGAACGCGGCTCTCGTCCTCGGGCGGGCACGATGAGCCTCGCGGTGGCCGTGACGGGCGCAGGGGCGGTCGTCGGGGGTGCGCCGGACTTCGCCCCGCCGTTGGCGTACGACGCCCTCGGCATCGGCCCGGATGGCAGCGTCCCGCTCGGCCACCTGCCCGAGGCGATCCGCGCCCGTGCGATGCGGGCCGAGCGGATCACGCAGCTCCTCCTCGCCGCGGGGGGCCGGGCGCTCGCCGCGGCAGGCATCGACGCCGCCACCGCGCCGGCGACGCGGGCCGGCATCGTCGTCGGCACCGCGTTCGGGTGCTTCCTGACC
>VBLD01000235.1:579-2819 GCA_005879205.1 Deltaproteobacteria bacterium | reverse complement strand
GCGGCCGAAGGGCCGGCCGGCGCGAGCCCGCGTCTCTTTGCCGCGACGGTGGCGAACGCCGCCGCCGGCGAGCTCGCCATCGCCTACCGCCTCGCCGGGCCGGCGCTGACGGTGAGCGCCGGCGGGGCCTCCGGTCTGGCGGCGCTCGGCGAGGCCGTGGAGATCCTCCGGGCTGGCCGCGCCGACGTGGTCGTCGCGGGGGGCGCCGACGCGCTGGGTGGCGCGCTCGCCGACTGGTGCACCGCGACCGGGCTGGCATTCGGAACGCCGCCCGCCGAGGCGGCGGCGGTGCTGGTGCTCGAGCGGCCCGGGCGCGTCGGCGCGGAGCTCGGTCGCATCGCCGGCCATGCGAGCGGCTTCGAGCCGGACCCGGAGGGTCCGGCCGGCGGCGAGGGGCTCGCGGGCGCCATCGCCGCGGCGTGCGCCGACGCGGGCCTCGCCCCGCGAGCGATCGCCGCCGTCGTCTCCGCCACGCCGCCTCCGCTCGCGCCGCTCGAGGCACGCGCGCTCGACGCGACGGTCGGGGGTTGCCGGCCGCGCCCGATGCGGCCGGCGCTCGGCGCGACGGGCCCGCTCGGCCTGCTCGCCGCGCTCGCCGACCGAAAGCGCCGCGTGCCGGTCCTCGTGCTCGAGGTCTGCCCGAGCGGCCACGTCGCCGCCCTCGTGGCCTGGTCGCGGGGGGCGCCGTGACGCTCGCCGGGCGGCGCGCTCTCGTGACCGGCGGCACGCGCGGCATCGGTCTCGCCACCGCGCTCGGCCTGGCCGAGGCCGGGGCGGCGGTCGCGGTGAGCTGGGCGCACTCGCCGGACGATGCGAGCGCGGCGCTCGCGATGCTCGCCGCGAGCGGCGCCCGGGCGCACGGTGTGCGCGCGGACGTCGGCGATCCGGCGGCGGTGCGCGGCATGTTCGCCCAGGCCGCCGAAGCGCTCGGCGGCCCACCCGACGTGCTCGTCAACAATGCGGCGATCACCGAGGACGGGCTCTTGATGATGCTGCCGGAGGAGGCGTGGGACCGCGTGATCCGTACCGACCTCACCGGCGCCTCGCTCTGCTGTCGCCTCGCGCTGCGCGGCATGATCGCGGCCCGCTGGGGGCGGATCGTGAACGTGGTGTCACCGGCCGCGTTCCTCGGCCAGGAGGGCGCGTCCAACTACGCTGCGGCCAAGGCGGGGCTCGTGGCCCTCACCAAGAGCCTCGCGCGCGAGGTGGCGCGCTTCGGCGTCACGGTCAACGCCGTGTCGCCGGGGCTGGTGGAGACCCGGCTCCTGGCGACGCTGCCGCCCGCGCGGCGGCAGGAGATGGACCGACAGGTCGCGCTCGGGCGACCGGGCACCCCCGAGGAGATCGCGGCGGCCATCCTCTTTCTCGTGTCGCCGGCGGCCTCCTACGTGACGGGCACGACCCTTCACGTGGACGGCGGCCTCACGATGCTCTAAAAGGCTCGGCCGATGGATCGCGAACGTCTGCGCGGCGAGGTGAAGGAGCTGCTCGTGAGCGGCCTCCGGCTGGATGTCCGCCCGGCCGACATCGTCGACGGGGCCCCGATCTTCGGCGACGGGCTCGGGCTCGATTCGATCGACGCGCTCGAGCTGGTCGTGCTGGTCGAGGAACGCTTCCGCCTCTCCATCCCGGACGAGGAGGTGGGCAAGCGTGCCTTCGCCTCGGTGGACGCCCTCGTCGAATTCATCCTGCAGGAGCGCGGCGAGTAGGCGATGCGCGCGCGCACGTCCCGGCACTAGCCGTGCCGCCGGCGGTCGTCGTCACCGGCATCGGGGCGGTCACCGCGCTCGGCGAGGGCGTCGGGGCGCTGGCCGCCGGACTCGCAGCGGGTCGCTGCGCCATCGGACCGTTGACGCTCTTCCCGTACGCGGGGCACGCGGCGATCGCGGCCGAGGTGCGGGCGAGCATGAGCTCCCCGTCGGGACCGCTGCCGCGCGCGACGGTGCGCCGGCTGTCGCGTCCCGACCGCTTCGCGCTCGTGGCCGCGGCCGAGGCGTGTGGCGCCGCGGGGCTCGGACCCGACCTCGGCCGCGACGCGGCCGTCTACGTCGGCATCACGACGGGCGGCATGCTCGAGACGGAGGAAGCGTACCGTCGCCGGCGCGCGGGCGAGGACGATCGCTTTCGGCTCTCGCGTCTCCTCGGCACCCCGCTCGCCACCGCGGGCGCGGTGGTGAGCCAGGCGCTCGGCCTCTACGGCCGGCGCGAGACGTTCTCGACCGCCTGCTCGTCGAGCGCGC
>VBLD01000235.1:0-569 GCA_005879205.1 Deltaproteobacteria bacterium | reverse complement strand
TCGCGATGGCCGCCGACGCCGTCCGCCGCGGCGTCGTGCCGATCGCTCTGGCGGTCGGCACCGACGGGCTCTGCCGGCTCACGTACGCCGGCTTCGACGCGCTCCAGGCGCTCGACCCCGAGCCCTGCCGGCCGTTCGACCGCGATCGCCGCGGCCTTTCGCTGGGCGAGGGTGCGGCGGCTCTCGTCCTGGAGACCGAGGCACACGCCCGTGCTCGCGGGGCGCGGCCGCAGGCGGCCGTCCTCGGCTGGGCAGCGACCAGCGATGCGCACCACGTGACGGCGCCGCACCCCGACGGGGCGGGTGCGCTGGCGGCGCTCAGGGGTGCGCTCGCCCATGCCTTCGTCGCGCCCGAGGCGGTCGACTACGTGAACGCGCACGGCAGCGGCACACGGCAGAACGACGCGGTCGAGGTCGGCGTCCTTCGCCGCGTGTTCGGCCGGCGGCTCGGGCATCTGCCGGTCAGCTCGACGAAGTCGCAGCTCGGGCACTGCCTCGGCGCGGCCGGCGCGGTCGAGGCGGTGGTGACCGTGCTCGCGCTCCGCGAGGGCCTGCTGCCCCCCACCCTC
>VBLD01000234.1:4801-5324 GCA_005879205.1 Deltaproteobacteria bacterium | reverse complement strand
CGACGCGCACGGTCTCGAAGTTCGTGTTGGCGAGGAATCGGTCCATCTCGGCTTTCTCGTAGCGGAACTCCGTGAAGCCGAGTCCCTTGCCGCGCATCCGCCAGACCGCGTAGAGCCCCCGGAGCGCCGGGTTCACGAGCAGCCGGCGGAAGGCGTTGTTGAACGGCACGACGACGAAGAATATCCCGCCCGGCTTGAGCACGCGGTGGATCTCGCGGAAGAGCGATTCTGGTCCCTCCTCGAAGTGCTCGGCGACGTAAGACGAGAAGGCCGCGTCGAAGGAGTTGTCCCGGAACGGCTTGGCGAGCGCGTTGGCGCGCACCAGGTTCATCGCGGGGTCGTGCTCGCGCGCTACCGCGAGCGGTCCCCGGCTGTCATCGACTCCGAAGGCGCGGTTGCCGAGCTTCTCGAAGAAGGCCATCCAGCGGCCCGTTCCACAGCCCGACTCGAGGACGCGGAGGCCGCCGCCGCCGAGGAACTCGCGGAAGATCGGCGTCGCCATCTCGTGCCGCTCGATCGTCGA
>VBLD01000234.1:0-4760 GCA_005879205.1 Deltaproteobacteria bacterium | reverse complement strand
GTAGGTCTCGTCGAGCCCCTTGGTGATCTCTTCCCTGAGGTATTGCTTGAAGCTCATCGGGTCTTCGAGGTCGCGCCGGGATGCGGATAGAGCATGGGCCGCCGCGTGCCTGCAAGCGCGTCGCGTCCGTGCCCGTTGACAGTGCGCAAAGCCGGCTGGTAGGCCTCACGCCCGCATGAGCGACTGCGTGCGGAGAGGCCGGGGGCTGGCGTGGGGGGCTCTGCTCGTGCTGTCGAGCGGGTACCTCAGCGGATGCTTCACCGCCGACGCCACGCTCGAGCCGGACGGGAAGGGGACGATCGAGCTCACGTATCCGCTGCTGCCGAACGCGCAGGTCGAAAAGGAGAAGGAACGGTTCGGCTCTCCGCACGTCACGCTGGTGTCCTACGTGCCGAAGGCGGACCACACGGCGACGGTGACCGTCAGGTTCGACGACGCGACGAAGCTCTCCACGGCCGAGGGCTTCAAGCAGGTCGACGTGACCCGCTCGCGCGACGGTGACACCGAGCGGCTGCGCATCCTGGTGACCAACCCGAACGTGAACCCGGTCGCCAAGGACGACGGCAGGGACGGTCCGCGCGTGACGCTCCGGCTTCCCGGCAAGGTGCTCGAGGCGAACCGGAAGGCCGAGATCGCCGGCGACCGTGTGACGTGGCGCATGCCCCTCGTCGAATACCTGCGCGCTCCCGCTCTCGAGCTGACGGTGAGCTGGACGGCCGCCGCACCCTCCGGCGCCACCTCCACCACCGAGCCGCCGGCGAAGACGGGCAGCTCGGGGTCGTGACCTCGCGCTACGGGAAATCCCGTAGCTTCCGGCTTGCCGGGTCGTACCGCGCCCGTTAGGCTACAGCGATACTGCAACGACACGGCGTGAAGGCGCGACTGCAAGCCCTGGCGCCGCCGACCTTCACAAGGCACGTCCGTTGCTGCTGCGACTGCGAGTGTACTGGTCTTCCTCTTCGGCTCACCTCGGGGTCGTCGCCGGGGCGCTGCTTCTGCTGGCAATCCCGGCGGCCGCGCGCGAGCCGCGCGCGCTGCGGCTTCGCTTCCCGCGTCTCGCCGTCCCCGCGGCCGCCAGCACCGAGGCGTGTGTCCTCCTCCGACTGCCGGCCGAGAAGCCCTTCGACCTCGTCAACTGGGAGATCCGGACCCGGACCACGGGCGCCGGCATGGGCACGCTCCACTTCCTCGTCTACCTCTACACGGGCGAACACGTCGGGGACTTTTCGACCGGGACGGAGAAAATCGTTCCGAGCCGCGGCTGTCTCGACCTCGGTCCCGTCGATCGCGACCGCCGGGAGCTGATCGCCAGCGGCACCGGAGGACGCAGCCGAGCCGCTCTGCCGAAGGGCGTCGCACTTCCGCTCTCGCCGGCACCCGGCGCTCCCGGAAGCGCTCCCGACAGTATCGGCATTCTCCTCGACGGCAACTGGTCCAACAACGGATCGAGAACGGGCTTCGCCTCGGCGCGTGTGGTGCTCCGCCGGGCGGCTCCGCACGCCGTCCGACGGCTGGCGAAGCCGATCCTCGAGCGTGGTGCGGAAATTGCTCTGGAAGTGCCTCCGAACGAGGGCCGTGTGAAATCGACCGAGGAATCGACCGCCGCCTACAACGTTGCGCATCCGGCGCTGCCGCCGCTTCGCGACGGCTGGGGGGCCGGCGATGCCTGCATGCTCATGGTGACCGGCCACATGCACAAGCGCGGGCGGTTCTTCGGCGTCGACCTGATCGGCACCGACGGGGCCGTGCACAACCCGCCCGGCGGGTTCCCGAACCGATTCGAGCAGGGGCGCACGCATCTGTTCGGGAGCCCGGACTACACCGACCCGGGTGCCCTGAAGCTGTCTCCGCGGCTGCTGCACGCCGGCGAAACGCTGCACTACGCCTGCTGGGACGACAACGGCGTCACGACCACGTTCAGGCTCGGCTGCGAGGAGACACCGGGCGTCCCGCCCGGGCTCCCCGGGAGCCCCGCTAAGCCGTGCTTCTTCGCGGGCCCGGTATCGTCGGACTGTCCGGCGAGCGACGCGCAGTACCTCGGCCGCACCTTCACCGGGGCGTGCGTGAGCGCGAACCTCGTCGCCGGTGCGACGCCCGACGACGAGGCCTGCGCGCTCGCCGGATGGTACTTCGATGCCGTCCCGGGCGCTCCGGCCGGATCGGAATGCGACGTGACGGCGCTGCCCGCCCTTCACTGAGGAATGAGAGACTCGATGTCGCTCCGAACGATCGTCGCGGTTGCGTTCGTCGTCTGGTGCGCCGGCACCTCGGCCGCCCAGGTGCAGCCACCGGTGGTCAAGCCGGTGTTCCATGGCGTCCTCCAGCTCGTTCCCGCCACGGGGAGGATGGACCGGAAGGCCGGCACCGGCACCCTGGTGATTCGTGGCTGGAGCTTCATCCCGAACCCGGACTCGAATGGCGTGTTTCCGGATCGGGAGCCCGTCCTGATCGCGCTCGGCAACGACAGCTTTCTCATGGGCGCGGGGACGCTGCACGTCTCGCATCGCGGCAGGCTCTTCACGTACCGCGGCCTGTACGCCGCCGGCGGCCGTGGGGTCCGCTCGTTTCGTATGCACCACAACCCGGACGATTCGTTCTACACGGTGAGCTTCAAGCTGACCGGCGTGGATCTCGAGAAGCTGAACGGCGAGGACCCGCTCTGCAACCCGCTGGCCGTCATCGTGGGGGACGACGACGGCTTCGTCGACGTGGTCGTGACCAGCCCGAGCTTCGAATCGCCGCGTGTGTTGCTCCCGCGGACGTGCATCGACCCGAGCGCGTCGTGGCCCTGGCTCGGACGCTGAGCGCGCAGTCGTAGTCGGCGCGTCACGGCGTCGCAGCGGTCGCGGGCCGCTCGGCCGACAGCGTGGCGGCCCGGTAGATCGGCGGCGCGCGGAACGCGCGGTGATCGTGGGGGCCGGCAAAGGCATCGAACGCCTTGGCCAGCTCGTCGAGCGCGGGATCGTCGACGAACCGCCGCAGCGCATCGTCGTCCCGGAAGCCGAAGACCGTCACCAGCGCAGGGCCGTCGTGCGTGACGTCCACGAAGGTCTCGATGCTGAGCAGACCGTCGTACGCGAAGAAGCGCGACGTACCCTCCTCCCTGAACCACGTCTCGAAGTCCGAAAGGTCCCCCGCGTTGACGTCGTACACCTGGACGAGAAAGCGCGAGGCCGGCTGCGCGGGTGGGGCGGGGAGCTCGCCGGGCGTCTGCTGCACGGCCGCCGCCGCGTGCTGCATCCCGCCTACGGTGAGGCTCTGGAGGTAGGCGACCAGATCTGCGAGCTCGAGGAGCGTCATCTCCGGATACGCCGGCATGACCGAGCGGCCGTCGGGCCCGACGTAGCCCGGACCGTCGACGAGAACGGCGTCGGGATTGAGGATCGCCTCCACGAAGTACTCCGCCGGATGGTGCGACCCCATGCCCGTCAGATCCGGACCGACGCCTTGCTCGCCTGCCTTGGCGGCGAAGGGCTCGCCCTTGACGGCGTGGCACGAGGCGCAGCCGAAGTCGACGAAGAGACGCCGTCCCGTGGCGACGTCGCCCGGGGGCGGCGTGAGCCGCCATCCCGGCGGCACGCCGCCGGCGCGGTGCAGCGCGTCCATCGTGATCCGCACGGATCGGCCGCCGGGCGGTCGCCTCGCCGGAGTGGGCGCCGGCGCCCTCCGACACGAGACGAGCAGCGCGATGGCGGCAGCCGCCGCCGCCGTCTTGAAATTCGTGCTCATCGTCGAGCGAAGCGTGTAGCGGGCGGCCCGGAGCGCGGCAAGCGACGGAAGGGCGTCCGATCCTGGTTGACGTACGTCCCGCGCGGCGTTTTATGGCGCCGATGCCGCGGTCGAGAATCGTTCAGAGGATGCTGCTCGCTGCCGGCGTCCTGGCGTGCCAGGCGCGCGCGCAGACGCTCGACCCGAGCGCGCCCGTCCCGGTCCTCGCCGGGATGGCCATTCTCTCGCCGGGGCCTCGTGCGCTCGGCTTCGACGGCCTCGCCGCCGACCCGTCCTCGATCGGCGACTTCCAGGGCGTCGTCGTGCTCGCCTACATGCGGGGGGCGGCGCGCGATGCCGCCGGGCGCGCGTTCACCATCGTGAACGACATCCGCATCTTCATGGGCGACTACGTGTCGGCCGACGGGATACAGCGCCGGGGGGCGTTCGGCTTCGTCTGAATCGATCTGTTCGAGCCCGGTTCGGGCTCGCGCGCGCACGACTTCACCGGAGGCATCTCGCCGGCGGGCCTCGTCTGGACTGTCCGACTGGCCGACGATGCGGTCGCCGTCAGCCCGCGCGGCAACCTCCTCGGCCTGGATGCGCGCGACGTCGCCGTCGTGGACCAACGCGCGGCGCCGGCCGGCGAGACGCCGGCGACGGTGAGTCTGCAGATGACGTGGAAGGGCGGTGGCGGTCGTCGACGGCTGGCGGCCGCCGCGCCCGCCTTCGCGGGGCGCTTCTTCCGCCATGCGCGGGCGCGCGGCACGTTCTCCGGGACCGAGGACGGCTTTGCCTTCGTCTCCGATCCCCTGAAACGCGTCCGCAGCACGTTCGCCGAGCTCGGGACCGAGCGCAACGGGCGGTTCCTCGCCGCGGCGATCCAGTGCGCACGCTGCGGCGGGCGCTAGCCCTCCCGAGCGCTACTTCACGAAGTACTGCCCGATCGCGATGAACATCTCGTTCTCGGTGCTCTCGCCGCCCGTGATCGGGCAGGCGTCGCACACGCCGTCGTTTGTCCCCGGCGCCGAGTCGCAGTCCCGGTCGGTCGT
>VBLD01000233.1 GCA_005879205.1 Deltaproteobacteria bacterium | reverse complement strand
AACTGCTCGACCATGCCGTCGGGGCGGAGGAACGCCTCGATCTGGGCCGCGGCCGCGAGCGAGCCCGTGGCACCGTGCGCGCCGTTGTTGAAGGGGGGCGCGGTGTTGGTCAGCGGCGGAATGCCGGAGTCGCAACGCGTGCGTGTGGGCGGATCGCCCGCGCCGGGGCAATCGGCGTCGGTCGTGCAGGCGGCCCCCGGGTTGCTGCCGCTCGGGGCGTCGCAGCGCGAGAAGCCGCGCTGGGGGTCGATCTCGACGAACGCGGAGCCGTCGATCGGGGCGTTCGGCTCCGGGACGTCGAAGAAGCTCCGGCGAACCGGCCCGAGCTGCGGGAAGCCGAGGGAGCGGACCATGATCTCGGTGGCGAGGTTCGACACCTCGCAGTCGTAGGTCGCCATGTGGATCAGCACCCGGTGGGGAACGGGCGGCGTCGAGAGGTCGCCCGACGCCAGGTGGTTCATGTAGCCCTGCGGCTCGGCACGGTCCCAGAGCTGCTGGATGAGCCCGAGAAGCAGCTCCTCGTCGAGCCGGTCCGGATAGGCGCCGCGCTGGAGGCCGAGATACGGATTGAAGTCGACGCTCCGGTGCAGCAGCGTGCTGTAGTTGGCGCCCGGCACGGCCAGAAAGCCGCGCTTGAAATCCTCGGCGATCGACATGATGGCGACGCCGAAGATGCCGCCCTGGCTCCCGCCCGAGTAGTAGACCTCGGTGGTGTCGATGATCCCCGTCGCGCCGGGGCCGAACTGGAAGGCGGGGTGTGAGTTGAACCCGTGGATGGGATCCACCATCAGCCGGCCGAGGAGGAGGTGATTCAGGAAGCCCTGGTGCAGGCGCTCGGGGATGAAGTGGAAGTTCGAGACGTCCTGCGTGATGGGCAGGACCGCGGGCACCACGTCGGGATTCGACATGCCCTGCATGTCGACGGCGCCGACCACGAAATCGTAGAGGTTGGCGAGCTGCGAGAGGGCGCCGAGCTGGAAGCGGGTGCCGAGGAGCCCGTGGCCCCAGAGCGTCGGCCGGCCCGGCTGCGGTGCGCCGCCGTTCACCGCGATCCGGGGAATGTCGACCACGTACGGCACGGTCGCGAAGCCGTTCTGCGCCGGCACGCCGCCCACGAGGTTCAGCCGCGACGCCGGCGCGTCCGCCGTCATGAAGAGGGGCGCCTGGAAGGTCCCCTGGATGCGCACCCAGATGTCGGTGTTGAAGCCGGCGCCGCCGCCGTCGTCGACGCTCGTCACCGCGAAGGCCGGCGTGCCGAGCGCGAACGCCTGATCGCGCACCGCCCGTATCCACCCGGTCAACGCCTGCGTGCTGGCGGTGGTGAAGTCCCAGGCGAGGATCAGCTCGGAGGGGTCGACGCCGTTCGCCGCGAGCCGCGCCAGCACGTCGGCGAACGCCGGCGCGCGAGCCTCCAGCGCCGCGGCGCAGTTGGCGCCGCAGGCGGCCGCGAGGTCGTCCGTCGACACCTGCCCGAGCGCCAGGTCGCGCAGCGCGCGGAAGACGACGCGCGGCCGGATCGACGTGCCGTGCGTGTCGACCAGGCGTCGGAGCGCGACCAGGTAGCGGGTGCCGTCCTGCAGCCGCCGTCCGGGCCGGATGATGAGCGCCTTCCGGGTCACGTCGTTCGTGTTCGCGTCCATCTCCGCGAAGTGGACCACCCGCGCGCCCGTCCCCGCCTCCATCAGGACCGTCGGATGGTCCGCGTCGAGCGAGCGCGCGAAGTTCGTGTGGAAGGCAACGCCCGAGGCGGTGAGGTCCACCGGGAAGCCCGTGTCGGGCAGCAGAGCCAGGATCACGGGGCCGGGGCTGAAGCCGTCGAGCGTGTTCCAGTCGGTCGGATCGACGTGCTTCCCGGCGACGTTCGCCGGCAGCGCCGCGGGTCCGTAGTCGAGGCGGAGCCCGGTCGGCGTCGACGGGTCGGATTTCGAGAAGTACGACGACGGATACGGGAGCAGGCAGCGCTCCTCGATCAGGAAGTCGCACGGCGCGCTCGTGTCGATGGCGAGGCCGCAGTAGGAGGAGCGCGCAGGTCCCGGCGGACGCACGAGCTGCCCGAAGCCCTCGTCGGCGGACGGCACGTAGAGCCGGCTCGACGCGCACTCGAGCCCGCTCGCGCGTGTCGCACAGTCGGCGGCGCACGTCCGGGCGCAGCCGCCCCCGGCGTCGATGAACGCGCGCAGGTCGACGGGCCCCGGAACCGAGAAGCCCGGCGCCGGCTCGATCAGCAGGATGCTGACGGTGTCGTGCTGGCGGCGGACCGTCTTGATGATCACCTGCCCCCGGAACGTTCCCTTGTGGTCGTACTTGGTGGTGAACGCCCGCGCCACGAAGCGCTCGGGCGGGATGGCGACCGTGTGCAGCACCTCGCCGTCCGCGGCGCGCGCGACGTGAAACTGGAAGGCGGTCGGGCCGGAGACGAAGTTGTCGTGACGCGCGCCGGGACGTGTCACGGTGCCCTCGAAGCGCACGCGGTCGCCCAGGTGCATGGCGACGATCGCCCCGCCGCTGCACTCCGCGGCGACGGCGGCTCGGACGGGAACGAGGCTGAGGACCAGAAGCACCACGGCACGGATCGTCATGTGCGCCTCCGGCCCGGCTTGTACCGCGCCGTGCGCGGCACGATCAACAAAATTCCAAAGCCTGCGGCTCGAGGATCCCCTGCCGCGAAGGGAGTGTGCGCGGCGTGCGCGTCGTGATCGAGTCGCCGGCCGGTTCGCGGGTGAATCGATATCCTCGGCTGGGCGGGAGCGACGGCGGCCGATCGCCTGATCGACCGCGCGCGCCGCGCCCGGTGGTCATGACGCGCTTCCCGCCGAGCAGCAGAGGAGCGCCGTCCGCTCGAGTGCCGCGTCGCGATGGTACGTCGCGGCGAGATAATCTGGTCGAGCGATCATCTGGAGGAACGCCTGCCGCGAGGGATAGCGCACGCAGGCGACCTCGTCCCACTCCTGCTCGCCGCCGCCGATGAAGACGAGATGTTGCTGGCCCATCCAGAGGATGCCGGCCCCGATCTCGCCGAGCACCTTAACGGCGACCGCGCCGTAGCGCAGGTAGGCCTCACGCCCGCTCAGGTTCTCGTTCGACTCGGGCCTGTCCGGTCCGTAGACCGCCTTCGCGCGATACTTGAGGAGATTGACCATCACGATCGGGCCTTCCGGACCGGTCTCGATCATCGCCTGAAGTTGCATCGGCGTCGGCGTCACGGCACTCACCATGTCGGTAGAACCGCGAGCGTCCGCTCGATGCACCAGAGGGCCGACAGCGACCCCATGGCGTAGACCGGGATCCACCGCGCCCCGACGAGCCGCGGTGCCGCGAGCCGGGCGAGGCCCGACGCCGCGACGAGGACGACTCCCACGAAGCAGAGCTGTCCGAGCTCGATGCCGACGTTGAAGGCGAAGAGCGCGGTCGGGATCTCACCGGCGGGCAGGCCCACCTCCGCGAGCGCGCCGGCGAAGCCGAGGCCGTGGAGGAGGCCGAAGACGCCCGCCATCGCCCAGGGCGCACGCTGCATCAGGGTGGGCGTGGGCCGCGCCTCGCGCGCCAGCTCGACCGCGAGGACGAAGACGCTGAGCGCGATCCCGACCTCGATCGGCCTCGGCGGCACCCGGGCAAGACCGAGGGCCGCGAGCGACAGCGTGATGCTGTGGCCGACGGTGAAGGCGGTGATCGTGCGGACGAGCAGCCTGCCGCCGCCCACCAGCAGGAGCAGGCCGAAGACGAAGAGCAGGTGGTCCGGTCCGGTCATGATGTGCTCGAAACCGAGCGCGGCATAGGCGCGGACGACGTCGAACGGACGGTCGCGCTCCGGGACGGTGAGCCGCGGCGCCGCCGCGCGCAGCACCGATTTGACGACCCGCCCGTCCGCGAGCGTCACGCGGAGGAGCGCGTCGCTCTTGCCGGCGACGAGCCCGTCGACGCCGATCTCCCGCCCCACGAGACCGGCCCCGTCGCAGCGCACGGTCGAGCGTATCGTCACACTCTCGGCGTCCTGCGCCTCGGTCGGCCTGCCGGTGGGTCGACAGTCCGCCGGGAGCGCGGGACGGAGGACGGCGCCCGGGAGGCCGAACACCGACACCTTCCACACCACCGCCAGCGAGCCGTCCGTCATCTCCGTGACGTCGAGGAGGGCGGGCGCCAGGGGATGCGCCGTCGCGCGCGCCGCGCCGAGCGCGAACAGCATCGCGACGAGACACAGGTGTGCCGGCTTCATCCGCGCGACTCCTGCCCGGGACCGCCGGGCGCGACGCCGTACTTCGCCCGCAGCGCCGCCATCGCCGCCGCCAGCCGCTCCCGGCGGCGCTCCTCGCGGACCTCGGCCAGCACGCGTGCCCGGACGGCGGCGAGCGGTGGTACGCGCCCGGGCTCCCGCGCCTCGACGAGCACCAGGTGGAGACCGTAGGACGAAGCCACCGGCCCCGCCCACTCGCCGACGGGCAGCCGGGCGACGCTCGCCGCGAACGGCTCGCCGAATTGCTTGGCGAGATCGCGCGGCGACGCGGCCCGGACGTGCGCACCGAACGGGAAGGGATCGCCGCGAGACGCGCTGGTCGTGGGCGGCGTCGCCTCCCGGCGGAGCTCGGCGAGCAGCGCCCGCGCCTCGCGCCCGCCCGCCGCGCCGCGCGCAGAGGAGACGAACACGTGCCAGAGACTCGTCCGCTCCGGCTCGCGGTACCGATCGGCGTGCCGGTCGAGATGGGCCTGGAGCGCCGTCTCATCCGGCGCCGGGTCGTCTTCCGCGCGCTCGGCGAGGAGCCGCATCTTCGTGGTGAGCATGCGCCGGATGAAGAGATCCTCGCGGTCGAGGTGAAGCGCGAGTGCGTCCCGGTAGAAGCGCTCTTCGTGGCCTTCGTCTTCATTGCCGTCGGCGAGGAAGCGCATCTTCTCCGCGAGCCGGTAGCGGATGCTCGGGTCGTCCCGGTCGAGCCGGCGGACGAGTGACTCGCGGTAGAGGATCTCGTCGTCGATCGCCTGTGCGGCCAGGGCCTGCTCCTGTTCCGGGGTCGGGGGCGTCCCCTCTTGCCGCGTGAAGTCGGCGCGGAGTTGCGCGAGACGGTCGGGGGTGAGGAGCGGGCCGGCCGCCGGAGCCGGCGGTCCCGGCGGCCGGCGCGGGACGGCGGCGCGCTCGAGGGCGAACAGCGCGACTCCCATCGCCAGGAAGTGGAGCGCGGGTGGTCCGCTGCGGCGCATCTCAGCTCGTCCTCAGCACCCTCCTGCTCGCCCGCCAGAGCCGTGTGTGCGAGGCGACCAGGCTGCCGATGCGGATCTCGACCTCGACCGCGTGGTCCGCGCGGTCGGCGCGCGACAGGTCCATGCCGACGGTCGAGATCCGGATGAGCGTGTGTCTGCTGTCCTGGGGTGCGACGGTGGCCTGCCGGATGCCGCCGAACTGCCCCGTCGGGTCGTTCAACATGAAGCCGCCGCCCGACGGGACGAACGTGCCTGCCGGGATGGTCGCATCGAGGATCACGTCGTCGTCGCGCAGGACGACCTGGAAGTCCCCGGTTGCGAGCTGCGCGGCGAGGCCGGGTCCCATGCTGGCGTCGAGCCGCAGGGTGTCGGCGCCCGGCGGATGGTAGTGCAGGGTGGCCTTCAGCCGCCCGATCCCCTCGGGGCGATACCAGATCGGCGACGCCCACGCGCGCTCCTGAATCGTCTTCGGCACGCTCGTCGAGCAGCAGCCCTGGAGGTCCGCCGGCACCATGCTCGGGTCCGTGCAATCCACGCCGAGGCTGTTGCACGCGTAGGTGGACCAGCGGCACGAGGGGTTCTCGAGGACGCGGGCGTAGTAGAAGGCGCGCTGGCCCGCGTCGAACTCCGGGTCCATCCACGTGGCGCAGAGTGTATCGAACCCGGAGCCCGTCGGCGTGCAGGTGGCGAGGTCGACCCCGGCGCCGTTGTTCGGATCGCCCGCGACGTCGACCACCTTCTCCTGGGGATCGCCGTTCGCGTCGATCCAGCCCTTCACGATCTGGATGCGCTGCAGCGGCGTACCGGGAAGGCCCTCCTCGCCGGGGTCCTTCGACGCCAGCACGATGAAGGTCGGCCCGTGGCGGTCGACGGCGCCGATCTCGGCGCCCATGGGGACGCCCTTGCGGTAGCCGATCTCGATCAGGTCCGGCCTCGAGCAGATGCTCCGACGGTAATGTCCGGCAAAGAAGCGGACGATCGGCCGTGTCCCGCTCGTGCCGTAGACCTCCCGCCGTCGCATCGCGGCGAAGATCGCGTCGCGCGAGTTCTCCTCCGCCCAGACCACCGCGAGTCCGCCGGGACCGTCCTCGAGGTTCGACCGCGCCTGCGTGGAAAGGCGACCGCCGGGGTAGGGGGCCGCAGCGTCGGCGTCGAGAATGCCGGCGTGGCCCGTCCACTCGTCCTCGCGCGTCGCGCCGGGGATGCCGTTGTGGTTGTCGGTGGCGCCGATGAGGCCGAGCCGGAAGGGGTTCACCCCGATCGCCTGCTCCTGCTTGAGGCCTTCCTTCAGCGCGTTCCGGACGAACGACAGCGGAGCAAAGGTGTTCGTGGGGCTGCTGTTCCCGAACAGCGTCAGCCGGTTGGTGGACTCGAAGGCGCAGAGCTCGTCCGGCGTGCCGATGGCGGGCTTGCACTCGGAGCTGGACTTGGCCTGGTAGATCTCGACCAGCGGCTCGCTCGTGGCTCGGACCGCGGCGTCGGCGGCCGTGAGCGGGCTGTGGTCGGGGTTCTCCGGCAGGAACATGCGGCCCTGGCTCATGTTGGAGTTGTGCGGGATCGC
>VBLD01000228.1:3190-7716 GCA_005879205.1 Deltaproteobacteria bacterium | reverse complement strand
GATGGCGCGAGACCATCACGGCACCAGCCTCGCCAGCGCCCGCGCTCGACTTGCCCGGGATCGACGCGCTCGGCTATCTGACGAAGGCGATGAGAGCCCTCGTCGCGGCGGCCGCCGGCGCGGCCGTGCTGCTCGTCGGCTTCTTCGGAGCGCCGCTCGTCCCCGTCGCGGTCGGTGCCGGCGTCGCCTGCGCCTGGCTCGTGTGGCGGGCACGACGTTCGGGTTGACGACCCCTTCCGAGTGGAAATTTGCCCTCCGGTGGGCTACCCGGGACGATATGCCGCCGCCATTCATCTTCACGATGCGCCACGTGCGCAAGATCAGCGCGCAGGGGAAGGATATCCTCAAGGGCATCTCGCTCTCCTTCTACCGCGGGGCCAAGATCGGCGTGATCGGCCCGAACGGAGCGGGCAAGAGCACGCTGCTGCGCATCATGGCGGGCGTCGAGCACGACTTCGCGGGCGACGCGGCGGCCGCCGAGGGTGCGGCCGTCGGCTACCTGCCCCAGGAGCCCGTGCTGGATCCGGCGAAGAACGTCCTCGAGCACGTCGAGGAGGCGGTGGCGCCGGCCCGCGGGCTCCTGGCACGCTTCGAGGAGCTGTCGATGCGGCTCGGCGACGACATGCCGCCGGACGAGATGGAGAAGCTTCTCGCCGAGCAGGCCCGCGTCCAGGACGCCATCGACGCCGCGAACGCCTGGGAGCTCGACCGCGTCCTCGAGCTGGCGATGGATGCGCTCCGCCTGCCGCCCGGCGACGCGGACGTGCGAACGCTCTCCGGTGGTGAGCGCCGGCGCGTCGCGCTCTGTCGCGTGCTCCTGCAGCAGCCCGATCTCCTCCTCCTCGACGAGCCCACCAACCACCTCGACGCCGAGTCGGTCGCCTGGCTCGAGCGGCATCTTCAGGAATACGCCGGCACGGTGGTGGCCATCACCCACGATCGCTACTTCCTCGACAACGTCGCCGGCTGGATCCTCGAGCTCGACCGCGGCTCCGGCATCCCGTGGGAAGGCAACTACTCATCATGGCTCGAGCAGAAGGAGCGGCGGCTCGCGCAGGAGGAGAAGGAGTCGTCCGCGCGCCGTCGCTCGCTCGCCCGCGAGCTCGAGTGGGTGCGCATGGCGCCCCGCGCGCGCCAGGCCAAGCAGAAGGCGCGGCTCACCCACTACGAGGAGCTGCTCGCCGAGGACCAGGCGGTCGAAGGGCGGGGAGGGCCGGCGCGCATCGCGATCCCGCCCGGCCCGCGCCTCGGCGACCTCGTGATCGAGGCGCGCGGTCTCCGCAAGGGCTACGGCGACCGGCTCCTCATGGACGGCGTCGACTTCGCCCTGCCGCGCGGCGGCATCGTCGGCGTGATCGGCCCGAACGGCGCCGGCAAGACGACGCTCTTCCGCATGATCGTCGGACAGGACGAGCCCGATGCCGGCACGCTCCGCATCGGCGACACGGTGGTCCTCTCCCACGTCGACCAGAGCCGCGAGACGCTCGAGGGCGAGCGCACCGTGTGGGAGGAGCTCTCCGACGGCGGCCGGCAGACGATCCTGGTCGGCAAGCGCGAGATGAACTCGCGGGCCTACGCCGCGCTCTTCAACTTCACGGGCCCCGACCAGCAGAAGAAGGTGAAGGACCTGTCGGGCGGCGAGCGAAACCGCGTCCACCTCGCCAAGCTGCTGCGCAGCGGAGGCAACGTCCTGCTGCTCGACGAGCCGACCAACGACCTCGACGTCGACACGCTGCGGGCGGTGGAGGACGCGCTCGTCGACTTCGGCGGCTGCGCGGTGATCGTCAGCCACGACCGCTGGTTCCTCGACCGCATCGCCACCCATATCCTCGCCTTCGAGGGCGAGAGCCGCGCGGTGTGGTTCGAGGGCAACTACCAGGACTACGAGGCCGACCGTCGTCGCCGGCTCGGCGCCGAGGCCGAGCGGCCGCACCGCATCAAGTACCGCAAGCTCGTGGCCTGACGGACGTCAGCCCTTCCAGAAAAACCCGCGACTCCGGCGGTCGCGCCGAAAATCCTCGAGGCGATCGAAGTGGAGCTCGTGAGCCGCGAGCGCCGACGCGCCGAGCGGCTGGAAGAGCTTCTCGGGGTCCGTACCGGTCGGGTCCGCGAAGCCCGCGACGCCGGCCGCGGGAAGGAGCGGCAGCTCGGACTCGTGCGCCCAGTCGCTGATGCCGACGTAGACGCCGTACTCGTAGGCGCGCGACACGGCGAGATGCCGCCAGAGCGCCCGCGAGTATTCGGGCGTCGGCTTGCGGGTGACCGAGAGCGCCGGGACGAGCACCACGTCGGGGAGCGTGGTCGCGCCGAGGATCACGTCCGCGAACCAGAAGTCGGCGCAGAGGAGAACGAGGATGCGCCGCCCCGCGATCGCGATCTCCCCGACGCACCGGCCGGGCTGCACGCGCTCGCGCTCCCCGGCGTAGGGCCGCACCTTCTCGTAGCGGCCGACGACGGCTCCGCCGGGATCGCAGGCCACGCCCGCGTTGACGGACCCTTCGAGCTGATGATGCGACCCGCCGACCACGTGGCAGCCGAGCGTGCGGGCGAGGTCGCCGACCGCGCGCTCGTACGCGTCGGCCGGACCGCCGGGCACGACGTGCTCGGGGAGCAGCAGTACGTCGTCAGCGAGGGGCGTCGCGGAGGAACGGACGAGGCCGCGGATGATCTCGAGGTTGTCGGCGTCGGGCGAGGCGCCGAGCCTCGGCTGGACGAGGAGCAGCCTCATGGCCGGATGGCGCCCACGACCGGCGTAGATTACCTTTGCCCGCACCTCGCCCGCCAGCGCGCCGAGCATGCCCGAGCTTCCCGACGTCGTCGTCTACATCGAGCACCTGACCACGCGCGTGGTCGGGCAGCCGCTCGAGCGCATCCGGCTCGCGACCCCATTTCTCGTCCGCTCCGTCGATCCGCCGGTCGGCGAGGCGCAGGGCAGGCGGGTCGTCGGGCTCCGCCGCCTCGGCAAGCGCATCGTCCTCGAGCTCGAGGGCGAGCTCTTCCTCGTCTTCCACCTGATGATCGCCGGTCGCTTTCACTGGCGACCGCCGCGCGCGCGCCCGCCCGGCAAGGTCGGGCTGGCGGCCTTCGAGTTCCCTTCCGGGACGCTCGTGCTGACCGAGGCGAGCTCGAGGAAGCGGGCGTCGCTGCACGTGGTGCGCGGCGCGGCGGCGCTCGCGGCGCACGACGCCGGCGGCCTCGAGGTGCTCGACGCCGACCTGGCCGCGTTCCGGGCCGCGCTCACGCGCGAGAGCCACACGCTCAAGCGCGCGCTCACCGACCCGCGGCTGCTGAGCGGCATCGGCAACGCCTACGGCGACGAGATCCTGCATCGCGCCCGCCTGTCGCCGGTGCGGCTCACGCGACACCTCGGCGAGGAGGAGATCGCCCGCCTCCACCGGGCGGCGCAGGAGACGCTCCGCGAATGGACCGAGCGCCTGCGGCGCGAAGCCGGTGCCCGCTTCCCCGAGCGGGTGACGGCCTTCCGCGACGGCATGGCCGTCCATGGCCGCTATCGCCAGCCGTGCCCCGACTGCGGCGCGCCGGTGCAGCGCATCGCGTACGCGGAGAACGAGACCAACTACTGCGCCCGCTGCCAGACGGGCGGCGTGCTGCTCGCCGATCGGTCGCTGTCGCGGCTGCTGAAGAGCGACTGGCCCCGGAGCCTCGACGAGCTGGACGAGGCTAGCCGTTCACCTATTCCGTCATCTGGTACGCGCCCTTGAGCGCGTACACGTGGTCCTGCCAGACCCGCTCGTAGCGCGCCGGGTCCGCGACCGGCTTGCGGATCATCCGCAGGCAGTGCTCCATCTGGGCGGGCGTGGTGGTGGGCTTGCCGTAGAGCTCGAGCGCGAAGCGCGCGACGTCGCGCACCAGGCAGTCGAAGATCTGGTCCACGAGACCGTCGTCGACGGCGTAGAGGCGCGCGTTCTCGAGCACCAGCTGGGCGTAGACCACGAGCACGAAGATCTCGCCGAGCGCCATCAGAAAATCGATGTCCTTCTGCTGCGTCTCGTCGGGCGTCGCGGCGGTCATGAGCTCGCGGAAGACCGCGATCTGCTCCCCGAAGACGGCGACGTTCGGCAGGGGGTAGCCGGCGAACACCGGGGCGTAGTCGTGGAAGGCGATCTTGCCGAGGCCGCGCGCCGGGCCCTGGTCGAAGAGGAAATCGTCGTTCGCCGCCTGGTCGCGGCGCGGCACCGGCGGAAACGGGGCGTGGTTGAAGAAGTAGCCCGCGATGAACTTCACAATGAGCGCGATGTTCACGTGCACCGTGCCTTCGAGCTTCGGCAGCGCGCGGATGTCGCGCGTCGCCATCTCGAAGTACATGTCCTTCTCGAAGCCCTTGGCGGCGACGACGTTCCACAGGAGGTCGATCACTTCCTCGCCCTGGGTCGTCACCTTCATCTTGACGATCGGATTGTAGAGGAGGTAGCGCCGGTCGTCGGGCGAGGCGACCCGCATGTAGTCGGCCGCCCGCAGCGCCACGAGCTTCATCGCGACGAGCCGCACGTAGGCGTCGACGAACA
>VBLD01000228.1:0-2984 GCA_005879205.1 Deltaproteobacteria bacterium | reverse complement strand
CTCGGTGACGGGGTAGTCGTGCAGGGCGAACTCGGCCACGAAATTCTGGCTGTTGACGACGTTCTTCACGCACTCGTACTTCTCGTGCGCCGGATCGACGACGAAGAAGACGTATTCACCGGTCCCCGCGAGCTTTCCGAACGTCGACACCATCGCTGCCTGGTTGGCGTTTCCGATGTAGTACTTGCGGCCGCGCGCGCTGTACGTCCCTTCGCCGGTCGGAGACAGCGTCATCTCGGTGGCGTACACGTCGGCCCCGTGCTCCTTCTCGGAGAGGCCGAAGGCGAAGATGCCGCCGTCCCGGAGCTGCTGTGCGGCGCGGCGCTTCAGGGTCTCGTTGCGGCTCATCCAGATGGGGCCGAGGCCGAGCACGGAGACCTGCCAGGTGTACCAGTATTGGAGGCCGTAGAACGCGAGGATCTCCCCGAACTCGCAGATCCTCCAGGTGTCCCAGCGCGCCTCGGGTCCGCCGTAGCCGGCGGGCGTGCACATGGTCGCGAAGATCCCCTCGTGCTTCACGAACTCGAGAAAGTCGGCGTACCAGACCCGTGCGTGGTCGTCCTCCTTCAAGCGGCGCTTACCCTTCCGCTCGAAGAACGCGATGGTCCGCAGCATCACCTCCCGCGAGCGTTCGTCGGGATACGTGCGCCGGTGCTGCCTGGGATTCAGGAGGATCATGCGGCCCGGCTCCTGTAACACCCGGCCGCGGCGACCGTCCAGAGTTCGCCGGGCGCCGCGCGGACCGTGCACCGGCGCAATCACCGCAGGTTCACGAAGCGCTTTTTCTTGACACCGGAATCCGGCCGCCGGTACAGTCCTCCCGTTTCATGCGCCTCGTCGGGCGCTTCGTGGCAGCATGCATTCCAGCGTCCAGCGCATAGACCTCTGCGGCGTCGCGGTCGACGTGGCGACGGATCATCTCCCGCTCGCACGGTATCTCGAAGGTCACTTCGCCCAGCTCCAGAGCGGTGGTGCGGCGGCAGGCGAACCCGACGTCTCGGTCCGTGTCCGCTGGACCGAGGGGCCCCGGGAGTCGGTCGGACCCGAGACGGTCTTCCCCGACTGGCCGGTCGAGACGATGATCGACCGCCACGTCCACGTGGGGGCGAACCGTGTCGTTTGGCTGTACGTCGACGACGTCGGCCCCCTCGCCGTGGCGAGCGAGGTGGCGGGCGACACCCGGCGCTTCGAGCTCCGCTTCCACTTCACGCTCGGCAGCCGGGGCTGGCGCGAGCGGCTGAAGCGCGTCGTCTACTGGCGAAACCTCCCCGCGCTCCGCCGCGGCCGACTGAGCACGCTCACGTACTACGCGGTCTACTATCCGGTCTGGTGGCAGCTCGAGTCACGGGGCGCCGGCCACCCGCTGCATGCCGCGGGCGTCGCGATCGACGGGCGGGCACTCGTGCTCGCCGGTCTGCCCGGCGCCGGGAAGTCCACCCTCGCCACCTCGCTGCTCGCCGTGCCCGGGGCGGAGCTGCTCGCCGACAACGTCGTCCTGCACGACGGCCGGCAGATCTACGGCTGCTTCGAGCCACTGCTGCTCGACGAGCAGAGCCGGTCCTGGCTCGGTCAGCGGCAGACGTTGCGCGCCCTCGGCCGGCGCCACGTGTTCGCGCGCGACGCCTATCACGCGCCGCACCGGACCGGCGGGCTGCCGCCCGGCGCGGTCGTCGTCCTGGCCCGTGGGCGCGAGACGCGGCTCACCCCGATCGATTCGGGGATGTGCGCGCGCACCTTGCTCGCCATCAACGAGGTTGCGAAGGAGGTCCGGCGCTATCACGTCCTCGCCGCCGTCCTCGGCATGATCGAGCCGGCCGCGCAGGCCCACGCGCACGAGCGGGCGGCGCGGCTCGAGCGGCTGCTGGCAGGCGTCCCGTGCTACGTCCTGGAGGTCCGAGAAGGCGCGCCGGCCGAGGCGGTGGCGGTGCTGCGCGACCTCGCGACGCCCGCCCGGCAGGTGGCGAGGTGAGGGCGACGGTCTAGCGCGTCCCGCCCGCGACGGGCTCTCCCGGCGCGAGCGCCTTCTCCAGCAACTGGCCGAGCGCGATCGCCCGCGTGGCGACGGCCGGGTAGGTCATGGCGGCGGAGAAATCGGGGGCCGCGGGGTCGGTGCCCAGGATCAGCACGGCGGTCGGGACGGGGTCCACGGTGGCGAGCCGGGCGACGATCGGGCGCACCTCGCGCGGCCCGAGCGCCAGATCGATCACCGCGATGTCCGGTCGCACCATGGCGAGAAGATCGTCGACCTGGTGGGCATCCCACGCCATCGACACGGACAGTCCCCCTCGCCCGAGCGCCTCGCGGAGCGCGGCGAAGAACTCGACGTCCGTGCCGACGACCAGGACCCGGGCGCCGCGCGCGGCGTGAGCGCCGAGCGCGCTCTGGATGGCGTCGGCGTCGAGCGGGCGCGGGATCGCCTCGACGGCGCCGAGCGGCACGGCGTGTGCGGTCGCGGCGAGGCACCCCCGGATCGGCGCCGTCCACCCGCCGCCGCGGAGCGCCGCGAGGGCCTCGAGGGCGCCGGGCGCCGCGAGGTTGGCGACGATGCGCCCCGGCGCCAGCGCCGCGAGCCGCGCGGCGAGGTCGGCGTCGGGAGAGACGGCTGTGACTCTCTCGCCGCCGGGTGCGACGGGGGGCCAGAGCGCCACGACGGCCACCACGCCTGCCTGAGGTGCAACGCTCGGCATCGGCGTGGCTGACCCGACCTCGGGTGTCTGCGGCTCCGGGACGGGGTCGCGCGGTGTTGCGTCCAACTCGGGCCGCCGACGGAGGTCAGCGAGCTCGCGCTCGAGCTCCGCGACGCGCCGGCTCGCCTCCGCCTCGTGGGCGACTGCCGACCCGAGCCGCTCGGTCAGGCGCTCGACCTCGGCGGCACGCTCGAATGCGGAGGTCTCGAGCGCCGCCTCGAGGCGCGCCTGTTCCGACGCGAGACGCTCGGTCAGGCGCTCGACTTCGGCGGCGCGCTCGGCGGCGGCCGTCTCGAG
>VBLD01000227.1 GCA_005879205.1 Deltaproteobacteria bacterium | reverse complement strand
CGACGAGGCGATCGCCGAGATCGCCCGCATCCCGCTCGCCGACGCGCTCCGGAAGGTCCGCGAGGGCGAAATCGTCGACGGCAAGACGATCGCAGGGCTCTTCCTGGCCGCCGCCGTGCTCGGTGACGCATGAAGGTCGGGCTCACGGGCTTCGCGGGTGCCGGGAAGACGACGGTCTTCCTGGCGCTCACCGGACTCGAGACGAAAGCCGCCGCCCCGGGCGCGGTGAACCTCGGGGTCATCAAGGTCCCCGACCCGCGCGTCGACAAGCTGGCCGAGGTCTACGAGCCGCGCAAGACGACGTATGCCGAGGTGACGTTCGTCGACTTCGCGCCGGCGCGGGCGAGCGAGCGGCGGGCGGTGCTGGACGCGCCCACAGTGGCCCAGCTTCGCGACGCCGACGCGCTCGTCGAAGTGGTTCGTGCCTTTCCCGACGTGGCCGGTGCCCCGGCGACCGCCGCCGAGGACGTGAGCGCGTTCGGGACCGAGCTCGTGCTCGCCGACCTGAGCGTGGTCGAGAAGCGGCTCGAGCGCCTGAAGAAGGAGAAGGGTCACGAGCGGGAGCAGGTGCTGCTCGAGCGCATCGCGCCGGAGCTGGAAGCGGGGAGGGCGCTGCGCACCCTCGGCCTCGGCGTCGAGGAGCGCACACAGCTCGCCGGCTTCGCGTTCCTCTCGCTCCGGCCGCTCCTCATCGTGCTGAACGTGGCCGAAGCGGAGGCAGCGGCTCCGCTGCCCGAGGACGTGGCGGCGCGCGCTGCGGCCGAAGGCGGCGAGGCGATCGTGCTCGCGGCGAATCTCGAGGCGGAGATCGCCCAGCTCGAGCCCGCGGATCGGGGAGCCTTCCTCCGCGACCTCGGCCTCACCGAAGGCGCCCGCGACCGCTTCATCCGGGCGAGCTATCACCTGCTCGACCTGGTGAGCTTCCTCACCTCGGGCGAGGACGAGTGCCGCGCCTGGCCGATCCGCCGCGGCACCACGGCCCTCAAGGCCGCCGGCAAGATCCACAGCGACATCGAGCGCGGCTTCATCCGCGCCGAGGTGGTCGCGTTCGACGAGTTCGTCCGCTACGGAAGCGAGGCGAAGTGCCGGGAGGCGGGGAAGCTCCGCCTCGAGGGCAAGGAGTACGTCGTGCAGGACGGCGACATCGTTCACTTCCGGTTTGCTGTATAGACAAGACTTTTGCACTGCTGGGCGGCAATTGGGGGGGGCGTTCGGGCATTTTTCAGCCCTCCGGACACTGGGACTGCGGCCTGGGCGCTTCCCGCTTCGTGCGCCGTCGGACGCTGGTCGGTCGCCGCGCTTTCGCCTACGTCATCCGGACCCGAACGCGTTCGCATCAACTCGGCCAGCGGCAGCACGGCGGGCTCCTGCGGATAGCCTTCGGGGCGCACGTAGCGTAGTGGGGACCGCGCGGACGCATGCGAGGCGGTAGGGAGCGCCGGCCGCCGCCTCCGACGGGAGCCGGCTCGGCTACCGGTCGCAGGTCGGTGGCGACAGGGAAAGGTCGCAGAACCCCGAGCAGCAGGGCGCGCTCGCGCCGCACGGGGAGGTGCCGGCCGGAAGGCAGCAGGTGCCTCGGAGACAGACCTGGCCGCCCGGGCAGCCTCCGGGACAGGCGCTCGGGTCGCCGCCGCACTGGCCGCCTTGACCAACCGGCACGCAGGCTCCGCTGCAGCACGCCGGCGGCAGACCGGGGTCGCAGCTTCCGGTGGCGCAGCACCCGCACCCGATGCTCCTGCATCCGGGCGGTGCAGGTATCTGCTCGCAGCTCTGTCCGCTCGGGCAGTCCCCGCCGCAGAAGTTGGGTACGCCGCCGCAGTGGAGCGGTCCCAAGCACGCGCAATGCCCGCTTCCGTCGTCGCCGCACATCTGACTGTCGGGACACAGGCCACCGCAGGACGGCGGTGTCCCGCCGCAGTTCGGGGCGCCGAGCGTGGTGGTCGTGGGGCACGGCACGGTCGTGCTCGCCGTGGTGCTGGTCGTCGTCGTGGTGACGGTGCAGCAGAAGCCGACCATGTCCGGCGTCAGGGTCACCTCGCCCGGCTCACACGCCTGCCGGACCCTTACGAGACCGTTGAGACTCCCGTCCCGCCGCCGCTTGCCGCAGAGGACGCTCGCCTCGGCCGTCACGGCAACGAGCAGGACGCCGACGAGCGGCGCGAGAAGTCCCCGCGTCATGCTGCACGCGAGCGTCATGGGCGACTTCTATCTCCGGCCCCGAGCCAGAGGCAAGTCCCGCCGAGCTACTCGACGAGATTCGCAGCAAGCCTTGACGGCGGGTGTACCGTGGCACTCACCCGAAGGGTAGCGGCGGGGCCGACGGCGCAGGCTGAGCCGCCGGAGAGACGGAGGCCGAGCGTGAGCAGGGACGATCACGATCTGCCATCGAGCTGGTGGCCTGCTGTCGGCCGCCTGGCGATCGGCATCGTCACGCTGCCGGTCGTGTTCGGCGTGCTCGCCTTCAGCGGCGTCGTGGCGACGGGCCGCGCGCTCCTGCAGGCGGCGGCGCGGAAACGGCCGTCGTCGGAGAGGCGAGGCAGCCTGCCCCCGGCGGAGGACTAGCGTCAGCCTCGCGGAGCAGCGTCCGGACGTCGTTCAGGACGAGCTCCGGGCCGAGGAACCCGACGCTGTAGACGTTGCGGACGCGGTTCTCGCGGTCGAGCAGGAAGACCTTGAGGACGTGGCGGAAGAGGCCGCTCCAGCGGCCGTCGGCGAAGCGCAGCTTGGCGACCGGCTGGCCGAAGTCGTCGAGCAGCGGGCGCAGCTCGGCCTCGCCACGCGTGGTGACGAATCGCCACGAGGCGGACGGATGGTAGAGCGCGCGGACCTCGGCCATGCGGGCGGGCGTGTCGCGCTCGGGGTCGAAGCTGACCGTTATCAGCTGGGCGCGGCGCGCGAGGCTCGGCTCGGCGGCGAGCGCGGCGTCGATGCGCTTGAGCACCGCATTGCCGAGCGGGCAGCCGGCGACCTCGACGCAGGTGGTATAGATGAAGGCGACGACGGCGACCTCGCCGCGCTTGAGGGCGAAGAGCGTCGCCGGCCGGCCGTCGGCGTCGAGCAGCGGATGGTCGCCGACGGTCTGGATCACCGGGAGCGTGTAGGAGCCGACCGCGGGAGGCGCGTACTCGGGAACGAAGGTCCCGACCGCGTAGGTGTAGCCGAGGGCCGTCGGATCGACGCCGCGCAAGCGGGCCGGGGCCGCCACCTCGGCCGCGACCGCCTGCCCGGCGAGCGCCAGCAGCGCGGCGAATGCCCGACGGGTCACGAGCCTTCGAAGATCTGGTTCTTGTAGAAGCGCTCCTGCCCGAAGCGCATGATGTGAGGTCTCCCGAGGCCCGCGGCGAGGAAGTCGACCTGGAAGAGGGGCGACAGCCGCTTCCCGTCCCAGCCGTAGGCCTTCAGGAACTGCTCGTTGTCCTTGCCCTTCTTGTCCCAGTTGGCGAGCAGCGAGGAGGTGAAGTAGACGCGCTCGCCGTCCCACGTCTCCGAGACCATGTTCACCTGGGAGCCGATCCTCTGCTGGTGGACGACCCTCGGCTTGCGGGGGTCGGACACGTCGTAGACGCGGCACGTCCCGTCCATGAAGGTGTCGACGAAGAGGAAGCGATCGTCGGCCGAGAGGCTGATGTCGACCGGGAGCGGCGTCTTCTTGGGGTCGCCGATGTCGGCCACGGGTGCGGCGCGGAAGCTGCCGTCGTCCTGCTGCGCGACCAGCCAGATCTTCGACGTGAGCGCCGTGGTCGTGAAGGCATAGTTGTGTCGCGGCTGGAGCGCCCAGCGGATCTCGAGCGGGGCGCCCGGCACCTCGAGGGTCTGCACGGCCTTGCGGGCGTGGAAGTCCCACACGACCATCGTGCTGCCGAAATGTTTCATCGCCTCGGGGTCGGCGACGAGCGCGCCGAAGTCCCGCATGTAGTTCTGGCGCCCGGTGAAGGACGACGTGAGCATGCGGTTCAGGCGCGGCTGCACGCGGACGTCGTAGCCGTACTCGGCCTTGTCGGGCATCCAGACCGTTTCCACGAACTTCCCGTCGTTGTTGTACGTCACCATGGCCGTGCGGCCGCCCTGGTCGCGCTCGTTGGAGAGCGCGCTCACCAGCATGCGGCCGGGGAGGGCGAAGAAGGTGTGCGGGCCGACCACGCCGCCCGTGTCGCGTACGAAGGAGTCGATCGTCCGGACGAGCTTCGGGTGCGCCGGGTCGGCTGCCACCTCGAAGACGTAGAGCACGCTGTCGTCGAGGCCTCCGGCCCAGAAGAAGCGGCGGTCGTCGGTGAAGTCGCCGTGATGGGCCTCGTGGCGGCCGCCGACCGAGACGCTGGACACTACCTTGCCGTAATTCGGCGCCTTGGGGTTGGCGGCGACGGTGACGAGCTTGTCGGAGCCGTCGCCCACGACGTCGACGCCGAGCGTCCAGACGTAGACGTAGTCCTCCTGGCCGGTGATCTTCGGCATGTAGGGGGACATGCAGGTCTCGTCGCCGCGGGCGAGAGGCGCAGCGAGGAGGACGGCGATCAGGGCGAAGACCCGACCCTACGCGACCAGGCTGGGCGGCTTCGGGCGCCGCTGACAGCCCGGGCCCGGACGCTCCCGGAACGGCTCGCCACGCTCACGGCGCGTCCGTGGATCACGCGGCGATCCGGCGCGCGATGCGTGTCGCGAACGCCATGATCGACACCTGCGGGTTCACGCCCACGCAGGTGGGGAACAGGCTCGCGTCGGCGACGTAGAGCCCATGGACGCCGTGCACGGCCCCCCGGCTGTCGACCACGGCGCGGCCGGGATCACGGCCCATGCGGGCCGTGCCCATGGGGTGGAATCCAGTCGGCATGAGCGCGGCGGCTCCGAAGCCTCCGTCGCGGAGCACGCCTGCCTCACGCGGATGGTGGAGCTCGCCGAGTCCCGCGACGGCGGGGTACACGCTCTCGGCACCTGCCGCGAAGAAGATCTCCGAAACCAGCGCGATCCCGGTCAGGAGCCCGCGCGCGTCACCTGAGGCCAGCCGATACGTCAGAAGCGGTTCGCGCGTGCCGCCCAGGCCGATGACGCGCCCCGCGCCGGTGTCGGAGACGAAGAGGCCGGCAGAGGCGGCGTACGGGAAGCGTGCGAGCCCGGTCTTGATCGCCGCGCCGACGCCGGGAAGCGCCGCGGTGCCGATACCGGGCACGGGGTTCGTCACCTCGATCATCACGCCGTGTGACTCCTGGAGGTGATCGACGAAGTAGGACTGGAGCGTGCCCCGCCAGGCGCGCACCTCCTCGCGGAAATAGCCGACCACGGCGACGGCCGGATGGATGCGCAGGTTGCGCCCGAGAGCGCGGTGCCGGACGCCGCTGCGTGCGAGCAGGCCCGGAGTGTGCACGGTGCCGGCGGCGACGACGACGAGCGGCGCGCGCACGCGCAGGCGGCCGCGCGGGCGGTCGTCGTGGCGGTCGAGCAGGGTCGCCTCGACGCCGGCGGCGCGACCGCCCTCGACCACGACGCGATCGGCCCGGCAGCGCGCGTAGAGCCGGGCGCCGGCGGCGGCGGCCGCGGGCAGGTAGGACAGGTGCATCGCCTGCTTGGCGTCGCTCGGACACCCGAAGGCGCACTGGCCGCACCCGTGGCAGCCGTCGATGTTGCGGAGGATCGGCGCGCCGCGAAGGCCGAGCGCCTGGACGCCGCGATCGAAGAGCTCGGCGTTCCGCCCGATGATCTCCCAGGGCACGGGCCGGACCGAGATGGCCCGCTCGACCTCGTCGAAGTAGGGCGCCATGGTGCTCGGGTCGGCGTCCTCCACCCCCTCCTCGGCCTCCCAGGCACGCAGCACCCGGTCCGGCGTGCGGAAGCAGGTGCCGGAGTTGACGACCGTGGTGCCGCCGACACACTTGCCGAGCGGCAACGGGATGGTGGGACGCCCGAAGGCGAGGGTGGCGCCGCCGCTGCGGTAAAGACGCTGCACGCGCTCCATCGGCGGACCGTGGAAATCGTCCTGCGTGAAGTAGGCGCCCTCCTCGAGCACGAGCACGCGAAGACCGGCGCGTGCCAGCTCGTGCGCCACGACGGCGCCGCCCGCACCGGAGCCGATGATGCACGCATCGACGGCCTCGTCGACGTCCCCCTGGACGTCCGGATACTGGAGCGGTGCCAGGCGCGCGCCACGGCGGGGCGGGTGGGGGTCGAGGCAGTCGTAAGTGTAGCCGAGCGCCGCCTCGACCCGTGGGTCGGCGGTGAAGGCGGCGAGCACGAGCATCTTGAGGAGGACGAGGGGGACACGGCGCCACGGCGCGCGGCTCTCGGCGCAGGTCTCGATCCAGGCGGTGCGCGCCTCGGGCGACAGCCGGCTGAAGGGACGGACATGCCGCGACGCGAGCGGGCCCGCCTCCCAGGCCCGGAGGAGGACGCGGAGCTGGCGGCGCGCGCTGGCCGGCAGGCGCTCCATCCAGGCCGTCGCCCGCTCGCCGAGCCCGACGTCGGCGGCGCCGAGCGCGAAGTCGCCGCCGCGCGGGATGATCGCCTCGGCGACGCTCGTGAGGGTGCGCACCTCGCCCCGCGTCACGGCGCGACCCTACCACGGTCGCTTGCAATTGACACCGTCGAATTCACACGACTAATGTCGAAGCGCATGCCTCTCCCGACATTCAAAGAGATGATGAACGAGGTCGTGGCGTACGGCAGCTGCTGCGAGTGCGGGACGTGCGTCCTCGTCTGCCCGCACAACGTCATCGACTACGTCGACGGCAAGCCGAAGCAGGTGGCCAAGGCGTCGGCGCCGTTCGACTACTGCGGCATCAGCGAGGGCATCGGCTGCGACGTCTGCGCGCAGGTCTGCCCGCGCCTCGGCATCCGCGAGTTCGACATGCGCGATCACGTCCTGCCGCGTGCGGAAGGGGTCTACGAGGGGCTCTTCGGCCGCTATCGACGGATCGTCGCGGCGCGTTGCAAGGACCCGGAGATCCTGGGTCGCTGCCAGGACGGCGGCGTGGTGACGGCGATCCTCTGCTACGGCCTGCGCGAGGGGCTCTTCGATGGCGCGGTCGTGTCCGCCGCCGA
>VBLD01000226.1 GCA_005879205.1 Deltaproteobacteria bacterium | reverse complement strand
CCGACGATCGCACGCTGCTCCAGTTCCCGCTGACGCACATCGGCGGCATCCTGCTCTTCGTCATGCACCAGCTCCGCTGCGGGTCGAGCGCCGTGTTCATGGACAGCTACGATCCCGAGCTGGCGATCGAGCTGATCGCGCGGCATGCCGTCACGGCGGCCGGCGGGCCGCCCGCGGTCCTCCAGGGGATGCTCGGGGCGCGGGGCTTTTCGGCGGAGAAGGTACGCTCCGTGCGCCTCACCGGCTCGGGCGCGGCGGACGTCTCGCCCGAGCTCATGCGCCTGGCGAAGGAGCGGTTCGGTGCCGTCGCCTACCGCTCGTACGGCATGACCGAGTGTCCGATCCTCAGCTGCGGCGCGCCCGGCGCCCCCGAGGAGAAGCTCCACGGAACCGACGGGCGACCGTCGCCCGGCTGCACGGCACGTCTGGTCGACGACGCGGGGCGCCCGGTCGCTCCGGGCGTCGAGGGCGAGATCGAAGCGTACGGGCCACAGCTCTGCGTCGGCTATCTCGATCCGGCGCTCAACGCCGCCTTCACGCCCGACGGCTTCTTCCGCACCGGCGACCTCGGCATCCTCGACGAGGCCGGCTTCCTGCGCATCACCGGCCGCCGCAAGGACATCATCATCCGCAAGGGCGAGAACCTCTCCGCCAAGGGCATCGAAGACGTCCTCGCCGAGCATCCGAAGGTCGGCGACGTCGCCGTGATCGGCGTGCCCGACCCGGCGAGCGGCGAGCGCGTCTGCGCCTGCGTGGTCCTGCGGCCGGGCGCGAACGAGCTCTCGCTCGGCGAGGTGGCCGCCTTCATGGACGCCCGCCAGGTGATGCGGCAGAAGATCCCCGAGCAGCTGGAGATCCTCGCCGAGCTGCCCCGGAATGCGACCGGCAAGGTTCGCAAGGATGTGCTGCGGGCGCGCTTCCGGGCGGCGTCGTAACCTCCCGAGACGGACGCCCGCTCCTCCTACGGGGCCGCAGGGCCGCGCCGGGAGCGCCTTCGCCGGGCTGCTCCACCAGTCACGACGCCAGGGCGCTCGCGCTCGCGTCGGATGAGACGGGGCTCAAGGTGGAACGCTTCCCGCGCGACTGCCCGTATACCCCCGAGCAGATCCTGGACGCAGAATTCCTCCCGACACGCCGGTAGGCCGTGCACGCCGTGTCTGATCAAAGCGGCGGGCGATCGCATCGGGAGTTGTCCCCCGAAGGCGCTCTACGGGCACACCTCGTGGTTGCCGCCGAGCCAGGCGCCGATCTCGGAACCTACGACCTTTGGAAGTGAGACTTACTCGCCGACCCGGACGCCGTAGAGCCGCGCGGCGTTCTCGTACGCGATCGCGCGCTTCTCGGCCGCCGGGACGCCCTCGAACATCTCCGCGACGACGCGTCGCGAGTGCGGCCAGTCGCAGCCGTGGTGCGGATAGTCGGTGGACCACATCATGCGGTCGACGCCCACGGCGTGGCGATTCTTCACGCCGTAGTGGTCGATGATGAAGGTGAACGACCAGTTGGAGCGGACGTACTCGCTCGGCTGCCGCTCGAGCTTGATCTTGGCCCAGTACTTGTTCCGGTCGTAGCGGTCGTCCATCTGCTCCGCGTAGTAGGGCACCCAGCCGACGCCGCTCTCGACCGAGACGAACTGCAGCTTCGGGAAGCGGTCGTGGGTGCCGGTCAGGATGATCTCGCCCATGATGAGCGGCATGGTGTCGAGGCCCGCGCCGGACAGCATCGAGACCTGCTTCCCGCCCGTCGCCTCGCCGCGCGACATCTTCTCCTCCATCGCGGTCTTCGGCTTGGGGGCCACCTTGCCACGCGCCGAGAGGGCGCAGTGGATGCTCACCGGGAGGCCGAGCCGCTCGGCCTCGGCGAAGAACGGGTCGTCGGCTTCGGAGAGGTTCAGGTTGCCGCTCGGCCAAGCGGAGATCAGGACGCCGCGGTGCCCCATCGTCTTGGCGCGCCTCATCTCGGCGATCGCCGGCTCGACGCCCACGCTCGGCATCTGCGCGATGCCGACGAGGCGATCCGGCGCCTTGGCGCAGAAGTCCCTGGCGAGCCAGTCGTTGTACGCGCGGATCCCGGCCAGGTGGAAGTCGTCGTCGGTGCCGAGCATGAAGTGGCGCATCGTCCGCTGCGGCGAGTAGATGACCTCGGCGACGACGCCGTCCTCGAGCATCTCCTTGACCCGCGCCGAGCCCTCGAAGTTGCCCTGGTTGATCGTGTCGTAGTGGGCCCCCGACCAGCGGAGCTCCTCGCGCGGGCGGCCGCGCGTGACCGTCACCAGCCCGAGCGGCGCCGGCGCGCCGCCGTCGTTGTAGAGCCAGGCGTCGCCACCTTCCTCGTCCTTCACGAGCTTCGGGGCGCGCGCGCGGAACTCGGGCGTGAGCCACTTCTCCCAGAGATCCGGCGGCTCGACGATGTGAGAATCGCTGGAGATCATCGGGTCCATGGCGTCGAGGCATACCAGAGAAGGCGTGCGCACCGGAAGGGCCGCGGCGGCATCTCAGCGTGGTCGGCTCCCCTCGTGTCTGAGGAGCCACTGCTTGCGCTCGACGCCCCCGGCGTAGCCCGTCAGGCTGCCGTCGGCGCCGATCACCCGGTGGCAGGGGATCACGATCGCGACGGGATTGGATCCGTTCGCCGCACCCACGGCGCGCGCGGCGCCGGCGGCGCCGACGGCGCGCGCGAGGTCACCGTAAGATGCCGTGCGGCCGGGGGGCAGCTTGCGAAGTGCGCTCCACACCCGGCGCTGGAAGACGGTCCCGCCCGGATCGACGCGCACGGAGGCGAGCGCTCCGAGGTCGCCGGCGAAGTATCGCTCGAGGCGGGTGACCATCCCCTCGGGGTCCGTCGCCCGCCGGAATTCCACCTGCCCGAAGCGCTTCTCGAGCGCGGCGCGCCGGCGCGGCCAGCGCTCCGTGAAGTCGAGGGCGCACAGGCCGCCGTCTCGAACCGCCAGGGTGATCCGCCCGATGGGTGATGCAACCTCCGCCGTCTCGACGATCGTCATGACGTTTCCTCCGAAGCGAATTCGACGTTGAACAGCGCGAGAGGCTCGCGGCCAGGGATGCGCAGGGGCCGGGTCCGCCGGAAACGGACGACGAGCCCGTCGGCTTCGGTGCGCAGCGCATCGCTCACCACGATGCGCCCGCCGCGCGCCCGCTCGGTGACGCGGGCCGCGACGTTCAGATCGTGGCCGACGAGGTCTCCCTCGCGCCAGCGGACCTCGCCGGCATGGACCCCGATCCGGAGCCTCACGGCGGGACGCCGGCGCGCCGCCGCGGCCTGGATCGATACCGCCGCCCGGAGGGCGTCGGCGGGCGAGGGGAAGACCGCCATGAGCCCGTCGCCGAGTCGCTTGACGATCCGGCCGCCGAGGGCCCGGATCGCCGGCAGGACCACGCTGTCGTGCCGGCCAAGCAGCCTGAGCGCGGCGCCGTTGCCGCGCACGGCGGCGTGCGCGGTGAAACCCTCGAGGTCGGTGAACATGAAGGCCAGGCGGGTACCGCGCCGGGGGACGACCGGAAAGAGGCCGATCAGCCAGTCGATCACCGCGCGGTCGTCGCTCGTTCTCATGGCCTTACAACGCCCCGGGGGGCCGGAACGTGAAATCTCACATCGGCTCGGGCGAGGTGTTAAAGAGGCGCGCAATGGGGGCCCCCTCCCTCGCCGAGCTCGCCGAGCGATACCGGCCGGAGATACTGGCTTACCTGGTGCGGTTCATGGGCGACGAACACGACGCACAGGACGCCTGTCAGGAGGTCTTCCTCCGCGCCCAGGGCGCGCTCCACCGGCTGAGGCCCGATTCGAACCTCCGCGCCTGGCTCTATCGGATCGCAACCAACAGCGCGCTCGGCGCGGCGCGACGTCGCGCCCGGAGGACGGCGCGCACCGTCGACGTCGACCTCGACGGGCTGCCCGCGGGCGCCGGCCCGTCGGCGGAGGATCGGGAGCAGCTCCGCCGCGTGGCGCGGGCCGTGGAGGCGCTGCCGCCGAAGCAGCGTGCGGCGCTCATGCTGAGACGGTTCCACGGGCTCGGCTACGCCGACATCGCGGCGAGTCTCGGCGGCAACGAGGCGGCCGCGCGCGCCAACGTGTACCAGGCGGTGAAGCGGCTCCGGGCGGCGCTCGAGGACGAACCATGAAGAAGCACGACGACCTGATCGCAATGCTGCTCGGCGACGCCCGATCGTCGCCGGCGCTCGAGCGCTGGCTCGAGACCGACGACGGACAGCGCGAGCTCGTCGCCTATCGCCAGGCTCTCGGCAGGCTCACGCGTCTCTACGGGGAGGAGCGCATCGGCACGTCCCCGCGAACGATCTACTACTGCAGCCTCCCGACACCGATCGGCCGGGTGCTGGTCGGGGCGACCGATGCGGGCCTGGTGCGCGTCTCCTTCCGGCAGCGCGAGGCGGCCTTCGTCGCCGAGCTCCGCGAGCGGCTCGGTGCGGAGCCGGTCCGCTCCGCGGCGAAGACGGCCGACATCGTACGCCAGCTACGCGCCTACTTCGCCGGGCAGCGCCGCACGTTCGACGTCCAGCTCGACCTGAGCCGCCTGACGCCGTTTCACCGGCGCGTGCTGATGGCGGCCGCCGAGGTGCCGGCCGGGCAGGTCGTGTCCTACGGCGAGATCGCGCGGCGCATCGGCCAGCCGCAGGGCAGCCGCGCGGTCGGGCAGGCCCTCGGTCGCAACCCCGTCCCCATCGTCATCCCGTGCCACCGCGTGATCGCCGCCGGCGGACGGATCGGTGGCTACGGCGGGGGACTCGGCATCAAGCGAAAGCTCCTGCGGCTCGAGGGCGCGCGGATGGCAACGGGGTGACGATGGCGACTCCCCTCCTCTGGCACTTCCCGATCTCGCACTTCAACGAGAAGGTCCGCTGGGCGCTCGACTGGAAGCGCATCCCCCACGTGCGCCGCACGCTCGGTCCCGACTACCTGCCGCGCGTCTGGTGGGCAACGGGGCGCGGCACGCTGCCCGTGCTGTGGCTCGACGCCAAGGCGATCGGCGACTCGACCCGCATCATCGAGGCGCTCGAGCGGCGATGGCCCGAGCCGCCGCTCTACCCGCGCGACGAGTCGGTTCGCCGGCGCGCCCTCGCGCTCGAGGATTTCTTCGACGAGGAGCTCGGCCACCCGCTGCGGGCCGCCATCATCGGGCCGTTGCTTGCGCAGGATCCCGACGGGGTCGTCGCCGTCCTGACCCTCGGCATGCCGGCCCGCGCCCGGCGGACCGCGCGCGCCATCTTCCCGGCGTTCCGCGCCTTCTATCACGCCGCGACGATCCAGGCCGGGCGCGAGAAGATGGCCGCAGCGCTCGATCGCATCGCGGCCGAGCTCCAGCCGAGCGGCTACCTCGCCGGCGACACGTTCAGCGTGGCGGACCTGACCGCCGCCGCGCTCTTCGCGCCGCTGGTGATACCGCCCGAGCTCCAGTATCGCGTACCCGAGCCGCTGCCGTCCGTCCTCGTCGGATACCGGAGCGCGCTCGGCGGGCACCCGGCGTATCGATGGGTGCGCGACATGTACCGCCGCCATCGGGGCACCTCGGCGGAGGTCGCGGCGTGACCGACCACGCCCTCTGGTACTTCGCCTACGGCAGCAACATGAATCGCACGATCTTTCTCGATCGCCGCGCCATGCACCCGCTCGCGACCCGCCGCGCCTGGCTCGACGGCTACCGGCTCTGCTTCAACATCCCGATCGGCCCCGGCGAACGGGGCGTCGCCAACCTCGAGGCCGACGGCGCGGCACGCACCTGGGGCGTGCTCTACCTGCTCACCGCCGACGAGTTCGACCACCTCGACCGCACCGAGCTCGTCCACCTCGGCGTCTACCAGCGCCTCGCGGTGGAGGTCGGCGTCGACGGCGAGGAGCGTCTCCCCGCCTTCACCTATCGGTCGACCGTCACCCGGGAGGGGCGGAAGCCGTCGCCCCGCTACCAGGGACTGCTGCTCGAGGGCGCCCGCCAGCACGCGCTCGCGCCCGAGTACGTCGAGTACCTCGAGCGCCTCGAGCTGGCGCTGGACGAGCGCGAGGCGAATCGTTGACGGACGGGTCAGGAGCCGTCGTCGTCGACGGCGAGATCCTGTCCGGCCCCATGGCGCGCGGCGACGGCCGCCGCCGTGAACAGTCCGGCGAGCAGCCCGCCGGCGACGATGCCCGCGAGCCAGAGCCAGTCTCCGCCGACCGGGTGTCGAAGCGAAGCCAGAGCCCGCCCGAGGTGGAAGCCCACCCCCTCGTGCTCCCGCATCGCCTTCGACGCCAGCGTGGTGGCGACCAGGAGGGCCGCCCCCGCCGCCCCCACGAGCGCCCCGGCGACCCCACGCCCGACGAGCTGGCCCGCTGCGAGCGGCTCTCGCCGCCGGGGTGGTTCCACCGCGAAGACGGGGTCGCGCACGCCGAGCGGCACGAAGCGCGCGAGCAGCACCATGCCGGGAAGGCCGAACACGAGCGTCAAAAGGAAGAACGTCCGCCAGCCGACGGCGTCGACCAGGAACCCGCTCAGCGGCCCGGCGATCAGGCGCGGCAGACCGAACAGGCTCGAGAGGAGCGCGTACTGCGTGGCGGAGAAGCGTTTCTGGGTCAGGCGCAGGAGGAGGACCGAGAAGGCGCCCGTTCCCATGCCGGAGGTGAACATCTCGAGGCCGGTCGCGGTGTACATGGCCGGGACGTTGACCGGCATGCCGGCGAGGAAGAAGTAGCCGACGTTCGCGAAGGTCTGCAGGAAGCCGAAGAGCCAGAGGGAGTGACCGAGGCCGATGAGCGTGGTGAAGAATCCTCCGAGGAAGGTTCCGAGGAGCGTGGCGCCGAGGCCCACGGTGGCGAGGGCGAAGCCCCGGTCGAAGGCGCTGTAGCCCATCCTGCCGAGGAACGGGCGGATGAGGGACTGCGCGAGCTGGTCGGAGAACTTGTAGAACACCACGAACGCCAGGATCTCGAGCGCACGGTGGCGGGCGAGCAGTCCGAGGAACGGCTGCCACACGGCGCCCCGGAGCGTCGCCGGGGGCGGGAGGGGCCGCTCGGGCTCCGGCGCCGGCGCACCCCAGGTCACTCCCACGGCGGCCAGATACGCGACCGCCAGGCAGGCATTGACGACCGGCCACGACCAGGCGGCCGCGAGCGTGATGCTGAGCCCGCCCGAGACGAACAGCGCGGCACGATAGAGGGCGATTCGCGCGCCGACCGCCGCGCCCTGCTCCTCGGGACGCAGCACGTCGACGGCGTAGGCGTCGTCGGCGATGTCCTGCGACGCGCCGGCGAACGCGATGGCGAGCGCGAGCGCCGCCACCACCCAGGGCGTCTCGGGCCGGTGACCCACGCCCGCGAGCAGCAGGGTGAGCGCGAAGAGCGTTACCTGCGCGACCGCGGCCCAGCCTCGCCGGCGCCCGAGCCACGGCCGCGGATAGCGGTCCATGAACGGCGACCAGAGCACCGTGAACGCCCACGGCGCCTGCGCGAGCGTGATGAGGCCCACCATGGAGATGCTCACCCCGGTGCTGGCCATCCAGTCGGGGATCGCGATCATGACCAGCCCGAAGGGTAGACCCGAGAAGAAGGAGAGGACCGAAACCGCGGCGGTCCGCCACGAGGTCAGGGCTCGGCCGAGGCTCCTGAAGGTACCCGGCCTCCGAGCGACCGGAGATTCGTCCGTCGGCCCGCCCGCTGCACGGAGACTTTCCGCCGCGTCCGCCACCCCGTCGAAGCTTTAGCAGTCTGCTCGCCGGGTCGCGAGCGTCTAGCTCTTCGTCTTGAGCGCTCCGTCGTTGTCCCGGATGAAGCCCCGGATCTCCTCGGCCATGTCGAGGAGCTTCGTCCACTGCTCCTTGTAGAGCGTCACCGGGAACCGTCCGAGGCCGTAGACCGAAACGCCGCCCTTCTCGCTCACCTTGATCGTGATCCCGCGGCTCGCCGCCCGCTTGAGCCGCTCGTTCTCGGCCTTCAGGCGGTCGAGCTCGCTCTGCGTGTTGTCGTCGGCCATGGGAGCGCTAGTAGCAGACGGGAGCGGACATTGCACATTCCGTCATCCGGATATCTCGCGCTGCGCGACGCCGACCACCTGGTCCAGGACGCGCCGACAGGCGGCGGAGATCTTGGCGGGCCGGCCCCGTCCCTCCTGCGCCGCCCGCGCCACCTTCCTGCTGATGGCCGACAGCCGTCCCGTCGCCGCCTTCGCGAGCGACCTCGCCTGTCGCAGCCTTCCCTTGGCTCCCTGGAGCTCGGCGCGGTGGAGCAGGCCCCGCACGGTCCCGACGTTGGCGACGATGAACCGCTGAAGCCGCGGGTCGAGGGAGTCCGGAGCGCAGATCCCGGTCGCCGAGAGCTGCGCGACCTCGCACAGCGCGGGGCCGAAGAGTCCGACCTGGCATTGGGGCGCGAGCGTGGTCGTCGTCGTACTGGTGGTCGCCACGGACGTGGCGGTGGTCGAGCTCGTGGGCGGCGGCCCCGTCGTGCTCGTGGTCGTCCCGTCGACGGTGGTGGTGGTCGTCTCGGGGGTCGTATTCGGGGTCGTGCTCGTCGTCGTCGTGGTGGTCGGGACCGCGGACGAAGGGGTGAGGAGCAGCGCGTGGTCGCCGGTGCCGCCGCGCGCGCCAATGGCCGCGATCTGCCGCGCGTCGTTGATCGCCCGTCCCTCGTGCAGCACCCATCCCGAGCCCGCAGGGATCAGCGCGTTCAGGTCGGTCATCAGGCCGTCGGCGTAGAGAAAGGCGCGATGCGTGCCATCCACGGCCGACACCCAGCCCACCACGTCGCCGAGGCCGTTGATGGCGTTGGCAAAGCTGGCGAACCCGCCGAGCGTGCCGAGGTCCGTCATCACGCCGCCCCGGTAGAGAAAGGCGTGCGGGGTGAGCGCCGCGTTCTCCGCCACGCCCGCCACGTCGCGCGAGTCGTTGACGGCCCGGGCGCTGCTGCTCTGTCCGCCGAGGGTGCCGAGGTCGGCCATCGTCCCCCCATGGTAGAGGAAGGCGTGCGCCCGCGACGCCGCGCCGGCGTCATATGCCGCGCCGACCACGTCTCCGACCCCGTTGATGCCGTAGCCGAAGCTGGTGGTCCCGCCGAGCGTCCCGAGGTCGGTCATCACGCCGGCAGTGTACCGGAACGCATGCAGCAGCCCCTGGATGGTGTCGGTCTGCGCAGATCCCGCGATCTGGCCCGCGGCGTTGATCGCCTGACCGACGCTCGTCGGCCCGCCGAACGTCCCGAGGTCCTTCATGACGCCGCCGGAGTAGAGGAATGCACGCGAGGAGAGGGAGCTCGTGGTCCTCCAGGCGGCGCCCACCACCTGCCCCGCGTCGTTCACGCCGTAGGCGAGGCTGTTGGTCCCGCCGAGCGTGCCGAGGTCGAGCATCGTTCCGCCCCCGTAGAGGAAGGCGTGCTGCGAGCCGGTCGGGGTCGAGGCGAAGCCGACCACCTGTCCGGCACCGTTGATGGCCGACGCGCTGCTGGTCGGCCCGCCGAACGTTCCGAGGTCGACGACCGCGTAGCTCTGCGCGCCGCCCGCGCGCGACGCCAGGAGCAGCGCGCCGAGGAGGACGGGCCGGACGAGGTTCAGCTGGACGAACCCTGCTAGCATGCCGGAGCCGAATCACCCTTCTACCACGGCCGAAAAGGGGCTGGAGAGTGAACTTCCGACACCCCCCTTCGAGGGTTCGGTGCGTCGCCGCGCGTCACCGGATCGGCCTTGTCCCGCCGTGCGAACGCATGCTAACCGCCCTGCGTGGCCGAGAGGCTCATCTCCGCGGACTCCCACGTGAACCCGCCGCCCGACCTCTGGCTGCACGACGTGCCCCGACCGCTCGCCGATCGCGTGCCGCGCGTCGAATCGACACCCGAGGGCGACGTGTGGGTCGTCGACCGGAAGACGCAGCCCGTCCAGGGACTCTCCTTCATGGGAGGCCGCGACTACAAGGACTACCGCCCGCGCGTCGTCTACAAGGAGATGCGCCCGGGCTCGTGGGATCCCAAGGCCCGCCTCGCCGACATGGACCAGGACGGCATCGCCGTCGACGTCCTCTACGGCGGCGGCCCGATGCGCTACGACGACCCCGAGCTGCGCCGCTGGTGCATCGCGCGCTACAACGACTGGCTGTTCGAGCTCGAGCGCGCGAGCGACGGACGGCTGGTCGGCATCCCGGTGCTGCCGATCGACGACCTCGAGGAGACGCTCGCCGAGCTCCGTCGGGTGCTCGCGAAGGGCGCGCGGGGCGTCCAGGTGGAGGCCTTCCCCGACAACCTCGGCAAGGCGCACTACAGCGACCCGGTGTGGGAGCCGCTGTGGACCGAGGTCGCGGCGGCCGAGGTGCCGCTCTCCTTCCACATCCAGGGGCCGCGGGGCATGCACCTCCAGCGGCTCTTCGACCCCACGCCCGGCGTGCGCGAGTCA
>VBLD01000225.1:5680-6149 GCA_005879205.1 Deltaproteobacteria bacterium | reverse complement strand
TCGGCGACTACCGCGGCGCGCCGATCGAGGCCTGTGTCCGGCTCGGCGCCTCGACCGGCACGAGCGGCCGGCCGACGCTCATCCTCTGGACCCGCAAGGACCTCGCCGTCGACCACGCCGCCTCGGCGCGCGGGCGGTGGCGCTGGGGGCTCCGCCCCGGCATGAGCCTCGCCAACGCCCACCCCTTCGGGATGAACGCCGGCGGCTGGCACTTCAGCCACGGCGTCGAGATGCTGGGCGTGCTGAACGTCCCATCGGGCCCGCCGTCGGGCGAGGCGCACGTCCGCGACGTCATCGAGGTGTGGCGCCGCCTCCGCCCCGACATGTATCGGCTCTTCGGCAACGTGGCGCGCACCTACGCCGATGCCGCGCGCGCGCGCGGCGTCGACCCGGAGCGCGACCTGAACCTGCGCGTCGCGGGCGATCACCCGGCCGAGCAGTACCTGATGGTGAGCTCGGGCCTCGAGGC
>VBLD01000225.1:0-5568 GCA_005879205.1 Deltaproteobacteria bacterium | reverse complement strand
GACAACTTCCTCCTCCGCTACGATCTCGAGGATCTGGTGCGCTGGAATGCGAAGCCGTGCCCGTGCGGCGAGACGCACCGCCGGCTCTTCTACGAGGGGCGCGTGCGGGACGTCGTCCGGGTGGGCGAGCGCGAGCTCCTGCCGATCGACGTCGCGTTCGTGCTCTACGAGTTCCCGGAGGTGTCACGCCCGTCGGCGGAGTACCAGATCGTGCGGCGACCGGGCGTCCCGCGGGTCCGCGTGGAGTACGATCCCGCGGGCGGGGTCGACGCCGACGGGCTCGCGAGCCGCCTGCGCGATCGGTTTCGCGGACGGCTCGGGGTGGCAGTCGACCTCGAGCTCGTCCCGCGCGGCGCCGTGCCGCGATTCGCCTACAAGGCCGCCCGCGTCGTCGACGCCTGAGCAGCGTTTTTTGCTTGCATTCGGGCGTCCATCCTTGCTAAGCGCACGGGACTCCACCCTGGCGTCGCCCGTCCGCTGCTGACCGCGCTCGCCGTGAGCGGCCTGGTCGCCTTCACGTCGCCGAAGACCGGCTGCGGCACCTACACGAAGACCCAGTACCCGATCGTGCTGGCGCACGGCGCGGCGGGGTTCGATTCGCTCTTCGGCATCCTCGACTACTGGTTCGGCATCCCCGAGGACCTCGCCGCCGGCGGCGCCAAGGTCTACGTGACCGAGGTGAGCCAGTTCAACACGCCCGAGGTCCGCGGCGAGCAGCTCATCGCGCAGCTCGAGCAGATCCGGGCGATCACCGGGAAGCCGAGGGTGAACCTCATCGGCCACAGCCAGGGCGGGCTCGACGTCCGCTACGTGGCCGCGGTGCGGCCCGACCTGGTGGCGTCGGTGACGACGATCGGCGCACCGCACCAGGGCACCCAGGTCGCCGACTACCTCGACGCGAACTTTGCGAACACGCTCGGGACGGTCATCGGCCTGCTGTCGGGGTCGTCGAACCCGCAGGACGCGATCGCAGGCATTCGTTCGCTCACGTCGGCGCAGGTGGCGGAATTCAACGCCAGTTACCCGCAGGGCCTTCCCGCCACGCCGTGCGCCGCGGGCAATGCGCTCGTGAACGGCATCCGCTACTACTCGTGGACCGGGACGGGCGTCCTCACCAACTCGGCCGACCTCTTCGACGGCGCGCTCGGCGTCGCGTCCTTGTTCGCCAGCGAGGCGAACGACGGGCTCGTCGGGCGCTGCAGTGCCCACCTGGGCCAGGTGATCCGCGACGATTACCTCTACAACCACCTCGACGAGGTGAACCAGATCACCGCGCTCGTCTCGCCCTTCGAGGCCAATCCGCTGGTGGTCTTCCGGAACCACGCGAACCGGCTGAAGAACGCCGGGCTCTGACGCATGCGGCGGGCGCTGCCTTACCTGGTGCTCGCCGCCGCCGTCGCCGGGGTGCTCGCCGGGCGGGGGCGTCAGCAGGTGGTGTTGCGTCGGCTCGACCCCGGCGTGGCACCGCCCACCGTCGCGCCGTCACCGCACGCGGCCCGGCCGAGCCGATCGCGTGCGCCGGAGGGTGCCGACGCCGGAACCACGGACCGCGGCGCAACGCGACGCAGCCACCTTCCCCCGTCACTCGCCGGAACCGCGCCGGACGGCCAGCTCGCCGTCGACGACAGCGGCCGCCTCGTCGTGACCCGCGAGACGCGCCGCTTCTTCGACTACTTCCTCGCCGCCGGCGCCGAGGACGGGGCAGGGCGGGCGAGGGCCCGCCTGGTCGCGGAGGTGAGGAGCAGGCTCCCTGCACGCGCCGTCCCCGAGGCGATCGACCTGCTCGACCGCTATCTCACCTATCGCCGCCGCGCGCGCGTCGCCGAGCAGGCGCCGGACGCCGGCGCACGGCTGAGCCTCTTGCACGCCGTGCGGGAGCAGACGCTTGGCCCCGAGACCGCGCGGGCGTTCTTCGCCGATGAGGAAGCGGTGGAGGAGGCCGGCGTCGAGCGAGCCCGGATCTTCGCAGACCCGTGGCTCGACGCTGCCGAGCGCGAGCGTCGCGCGGCCGCGCTCGAAGAGCGGTTGCCGGAACCCGTTCGGGAGGCCCGGGCCGAGGCCCTGGCGCCTCTCCGTCTCGCGCACCAGGAAGGGCAGCTGCGGGCAAGCGGCGCCTCGGCGGCCGAGATCCGCGCCTTGCGCGAGCGGTCGTTCGGCGCGGAGGCCGCCGACCGTCTCGAGGAGCTCGACCGGCAGCGGGTCGCCTGGCAGCAGCGTCTCGACGATTATCGGGTCGCACGCGACGCCATCGAGCGGAACGAGTCGCTCGACGCCGGCGCGCGCGACCGGGCCATCGAGACGCTGCGATCCGAGCGGTTCACGCCCGAGGAGCGGCTTCGGGTCGCGGCGCTCGACCGCATCCGGCAGGCCAGGCCGTAGCGCGCTTCATCCGGCGCGCGGGCCGCGTGCGCGTGACCCGAGGGCGAGCAACCCCATGCCGAGCAACGCCCCCGCCGCCCCGACCGCGAGCAGCACGTAGACGAGAGTGTTCGCGAGCGAGCCGCCGGGGATGAGGCCACGCACGAGCGACCACACGAGCAGGGTGCGTCTCGCCGGCACCAGGTCGAGGCGGTCCGCCACTCCAGCGACCGCAAGCAGGAAGATCCCGCCGAGAATGTTCCCGACATGCGCGAACCGCCACGCCCGCTCGGAGCCGACCACGCGGCCCGTCGCGACCATCGCGTACGGGATGCCGGCGAGCAGGCCGACGAGCGTCACGACCGCGCCGTGGAAGGTCAGCCGCCGGGTCGCCCGGGGCTCCATTGCGGCCGCGCGTAGCAGCCACGTGTGGCTGCCGTCAACGAGCGAGGACCTGGCGAGGACCTGGCTTGCCGCCGCCGGCGGCCGGCAGTATGCGCTCTCGCGGGAGGTCACATCGCATGTCATCGCTCAGCATGAGCCGAACGGAGCGCGAGGCATTCCTCGCCGGGACGCACGTTGCGATCGTCAGCGTCGTCGACGACGGCCGCGGGCCGCTCACGGTCCCCGTCTGGTATCGCTACGAGCCGGGCGGCGAGGTACGCTTCGTAACCGGCCGCACGTCGCGGAAGCTCGACCTCATCAAGAAGGCCGGACGGCTGAGTCTCTGCGTCCAGACCGAGACGGCGCCCTACGAGTACGTCACGGTCGAGGGGCCAGCGACCGTCGGAGAGCCCGACTACGAGCGCGACATCCGTGGGGTGGCCATCCGCTACCTGGGCGATCGTCTGGGTGAGACGTACCTCGCCATGACCGCCGAGCAGCGGGTCGCCGAGGGAGAGGTCCTCGTCTCGGTCCACCCCGAGCGCTGGCTGACCGCCGACTTCCACAAGATGACGCCGTAACGGTGCACCCCGACCTCGTCCAGGCGCTCGCCGCGCTGACGACGGGCATCTACGTGCTGACGGTGCAGGAGGGCGAGCGCCGGCACGGCATGTCGTCGTCGTGGGTGACGCAGGTCTCGGGCGACCCGCCGCTCCTCGCGGCGGCCATCGATCGCCGGCACTTCAGCCACGACCTCGTCGAGCGGACCCGCCGCTTCGCCCTGAACGTCGTCGGCACTCGCGCGCGGCACCTGGAGGACTACTTCTACTCGGCGGCGTCCCGGCGCCCCGACAACCTCGACGCCGTCGCCTGGGAAGACTCGCCGGACGGGCTGCCGCTTCTCCGCGACGCGATGGCCACGCTCCAGTGCCGGGTCACGGCCGGGCACCCCGCAGGAGATCACACGCTCTTCGTCGCGTCGATCGAGCGGGTCGGCTGGCGGGGCGACGACCGGCCGATCACGTCGCAGGACCTCGAGTACGTCTACGTGGGCGAGGTCGTGCGGCGCCGCTGAGTTTCCCCGCGTCCTCGCCCTCGATGACCGCTACGCGCTTGCGGCATGGCTCTCTCATCGCCGATCGCGCACGCGTTCGGTGGGCGTACTACGCGATGCTGCGGCGGAACGAACGGTCGGCGTGCGCGCCGGCCCCTTGCCGTCGGCCGTGCGCTCGAAGCTAGCGCCCGCCGGCGCGAAGACCGGCGCGAGCGAATGCGCAGCGCGAGTGGTGAGACGCTGCAGGAATGGCGCACCGTCAGCTCCCGGTCAGCGGCGTTCGCGATCGTGCAGGTCGTGACGTGCGAGAGCCCTGGCATGGGCCTCGCACCTCGACCTCCGCGATCACGGCTCAACAAGGAGGTCGACAATGCGCGTTACCGGACGCGTGCTTGCTCTCTCTCTACTCCTCGCGCTGCCCGCCCAACCGTGGGCGATGGACAGGGCAAGACCCGATCGGCGCTCGTGCCCGGCCGACGTGGACGCGGCGGTCGCGCAGCACTGTCCGTGCGACGGTTCGATGAACCACGGCCAGTACGTGAGCTGCGTCGCCCACTACGGCATCTCGCTCCGGAAGGCGGGCTGCAGGGCGGGGACGGCGGTGCGGATGATCCGCTGCGCGGTGCTGTCGACCTGCGGCAAGTCCGGGGCCGTCGTCTGCTGCACCACGATCGGCGGCACCTGCGACGCGGGCGTCTGCAGCAACAAGGCCTGGCTCGGGTGCGTCACGGACGCGGACTGCACGAGGACGCGCGCGCGCATCGCGAGCGACGAGCGGACGTGCGTGGCGGCCGGCGGCGTCTCGGCCGGTCCCGGCAGCATGTGCGGCGCCTGCATGACGGCCTCCACGACCACCACGACCACCTCGACGTCGACCACGACCACCGTCGTCCGCGCCCCGGCGCCGACCAGCAGCAGCACCACGACGACCAGCACCACTACGACCACCACCACGGTCCCGGTGGGCGTGACCTACGGCAATGCGACCGAGTTCGCCGGGGCGAGCCAGCACACGCCCGGCTATCTGCTGGGCGGCCCGATCACCGTGCCGCAGCCGTCCACGCTCACGCACCTCGGCGTGATCGCCAAGAGCGGCGGTCCGCACGTGATCGTGGCTCTCTACTCGGACGCGGCTGGCGAGCCCGACCGCCTGGTCGCCTCCGTCCCGGCCACCCCGATGACCGTCGGAGCGATGGAGATGCCGGTGACGCCCACGTCGCTCCCGGCCGGCCGCTACTGGATCATGGGCCAGTACGACGGCGACGCCTCGATCGGTATCGACGAGAGCGATCCGAACGTGCCGGTACGCTACCTCGAGCAGTCCTTCTCCGACCCGCTGCCCGATCCGTTGCCGCCGGCGTTCTCCTACTCCGGGCAGGCGTTCAACTACTACATCAGGGTGGCGGAGTAGGCCGGTCGATCAGGACGCGAGCGCCGCCTTCAGCAGCTCGACGTCCTTGATCCACACGCTGCCGCCGCCCTCGAAGGCGACGCTCAGCTTCACGAGATCGGCTCGGATCCCCTTCTCGTTCAGGAAGAAGGGGATCTCGTAGCTCGCCCAGCCGGAGGTCCCGGTGAGCGGCTGCGCCAGGCCGCGCGAGAAGAACTCGCCACGGCCGGGGACGCGCACCCACATTTCGAGGTACGCCTTGCCGGCGAGGTTCTCCGCCTTCATGCGTGCACGGTAGGTGAGCACGACCTGCTCGAGGCCGCCGGGCGGCGTGACCTCGAAGAGCGGGACGGTGCCGGAATCCGCGCGCCGGATGCGCCAG
>VBLD01000198.1 GCA_005879205.1 Deltaproteobacteria bacterium | reverse complement strand
CGCCAAGGTCTCCGACAAGATCGCCGTGATCGAGCATCTCCTCGGCCGCGTCCAGGGTTTCTGTATCGGCGGCGCGATGGCGTACACGTTTCTGCGCGCCCAGGGAAAGCCCGTCGGCCGTTCGCGCGTCGAGGAGGACAAGCTCGGGGTGGCGCGCGAGGCCCTCGCCCGCGCCGCCGCCAAGGGGGTCCGCGTGCTCCTGCCCGTCGACCACCTGGCCGCCGACCGTCCCGAGGCCGGGGCCCGCACCGCCGTCGTCCCGGCCGACGACTTCCCGCCCGAGCTGCTCGGCGTCGACATCGGTCCGGCGACGACTGAGGCCTTCTCGGCCGAGATCGCCCGGGCGCGGACGGTCTTCTGGAACGGCCCGATGGGCATCTTCGAGGTCGAGGCGTTCGGCAGAGGCACGCTGGCGGTCGCGCAAGCGCTCGCCGCCGCGCGCGGCACCACGGTGGTGGGCGGCGGCGACTCGATCGCGGCACTGGCGCACGCGGGCGCGCTCGCCTCGGTGACGCACGTTTCCACCGGGGGCGGGGCGTCGCTCGAGTTCCTGGAAGGACGCGAGCTCCCCGGCATTCGAGCCCTCGAAGAGCCCGCGACGGAGCCGCTCACATGAATCGGACGCCCCTGATCGCCGGCAACTGGAAGATGCACGGCGCGCGGAGCGAGGCGGTGGTCCTCGCAAGAGCGCTCACCGAGACGATCGGCCGGGTGTCCGGCCGCGAGGTGGTGATCGCCCCACCGTTCACCGCTCTCGACCCCGTCGGCCAGGTGATCGCCGGCTCGCAGATCCGTCTCGGCGCACAGAACGTCCACTGGGAGCCGAAGGGCGCCTACACGGGCGAGATATCGACGGCGATGCTCGGCGAGGCGGGATGCACGTACGTCATCATCGGCCACTCCGAGCGTCGCCAGCTTTTCGGCGAGGTCGACGAGACGGTGAACCGCCGCCTGCACGCCGCGCTCCGCGCCGAGCTCGTGCCGATCGTGTGCGTCGGCGAGACGCTCGCCGAGCGCGACGCCGACGCCACCGCCGCGATCATCGAGCGACAGGTGGCGAGCGCCTTCGCCGGCGCCTCGTCGACCCAGATCGCCGGCTGTGTCATCGCGTACGAGCCCGTCTGGGCCATCGGCACCGGCTGCACCGCGACGCCGGGGCAGGCGCAGGAAGTGCACCACGCGATCCGTCGCCAGCTGGTCGGCCTGGCGTCGGACACCACCGCCGGCCGCGTCCGCATCCTCTATGGCGGCAGCGTGAAAGCCGCTAATATCGACGCTCTCATGGCCGAGCCGGACATCGACGGCGCCCTCGTCGGAGGCGCCAGCCTCGACCCGGCCGAGTTCACGCGTATCGTCTGTTACGAGGAGACCCAGGGATGATCGGAGTCGTGTACAATTACGTGATCCCCGCGATCCACGTCTTCGCGTGCCTCTTCTTGATCGTGGTGGTACTGCTCCAGACCGGCAAAGGCGCCGACATGGGCGCGGTCTTCGGCGGCGGCAGCCAGACGCTCTTCGGCTCGGGCGGCGCCGGGAACTTCCTGACCAAGCTCACCGCCGGCACGGCGATCGCGTTCATGGTGACGTCGCTGATCCTCACCTACGGCGCGAGCCGGAACCCGAGCTCGGGTCTCCTTCGCCGCTTGCCCAGCTCGGCCGCGGAGCCGGCACCCGCGACCGCGCCGGAGGCGGGGGGCGAGCCGTCGCCGCCGCCGGCGGCCGAGGCGCCCGTCGAGACGCCGCCGGCGGAAGCGCCGCCCGCGGGGCAGCAGTAGGCGCGCGCTCGACAGGGTCGGGGGCCTTTGTTAGGAGCGATCGTNNNNTTGTGCGAGGATGGCGGAATTGGCAGACGCGCTAGTTTGAGGGGCTAGTGGGCTAAACACCCGTGGGGGTTCAAGTCCCCCTCCTCGCATGTACCACCGGCGGCATTCTCTGCTGCCGGGTCGCCGAGCCAGCGGTAGTGGACACCGACCGCGACCGGATGTGACGCGGGGACCGGCTTACCGGCCGATCTCCCAGATGCGGAGCGGCTGCAGACGATACGGCATGGGCGGGTTCGGTATCTCGCGGACGAGCCGCCAGTTCGCGGGAATCATCTCGTCCTGGAGATTGAGCACCGAGCTCATCACCGCGTAGTGCACTCGCGACCCGCCGGCCACCACGTAGCCGGGCGGGAGCCAGCGCAGCTTGTCGAAATCGCCGCGCGCAACGACGTCGGTGAGCTTCCAGCCGAGCAGCATATCGCTGCACTCACGACCTTTGAGCCGCTGCGGGTCGAGCCCACCGGCGAAGCGGTACCGATCGCACATCCACCCGTCGGAGAAGATCGGTTTCGCCGGGAGCTGCCAGAGGACGCGTGAGGCCTGGCGAGCGTCGGACGTGCCGTCCATCCACACCCGGTACTGCTCCCGCGCTTCGCGGAGCGAAACGAGAGCGATGGCGATGAGAGCACCGGCGACGAGCAGCCGGCTCCGGCGCCACGCGGCTCCGAGTGCGATGGCGACGATGAGCGCCGCGGGGGCGAGGAGCGCGTTCAGGTAGCGCTCGTAGCGGGGCGAGAGCACGAGCGGATGGAGCCGCGCGGGCATGAACTCGAGCAGGAGCGCGAGCGGGACGAGCCAGAGCAGCACGACCGCCCCGCGCCGGCGTTCCCGAACGCCCACGTACACGAGCGCGGGCAGCAGCAGATGGAACAGATATCCGATCGGCATGCCCTCGCCCGACCCGTGAAGCAGCCATCGCGGGTACGTGAGCAGCGTGTCGCGGACGGCTCCCGTTGCGACACCGCTCTGATCCATCTGCACGAGGAACCGGTTGAGCGGCGCTCCGGTCAGCGCCCAGTCGAAGCCGACGCAGACGGCCGCCAGGAGCCCCAGGGTGGCGCAGAACACGACCGGCCCTCTCGGCGAGACCCCGCGCGCCACCTGCACGATCAGGATGGCGAGAAAGCCCGGCACGAGGAACATCGCCGGCTCCTTCACCCAGTACGCGACCCAGAGCGCACCGGCAGCCACGGCGTACGCGGTCGCACCCCGCCACCCGATCGATCGGGCGCCGATGACGAGGCCGTAGACGGCGAGGGCGGTCAGAAACGAGCTGGCGAGGTCGATCACCATGGTGGAGGCGAAGGCGACGTCGAACGGCGACACGGCCACCAGCACCGCGGCGATCAGCCCGACCTCTGCGTCGAAGAGCGCCGTGCCGATCAGGCAGACGAGCACGATCGACCCGAGCGAGGCGAGGAGCGGATAGAGGACGTAGGAGAACTCGTTGACCCCGAGGAGCGCGAAGCTCATCGCGACGGGTACGTACAACCCGAGCCGGTAGTTGACGCCGTACGCGAAGGTCGCCGGCGTGAAGAAGCCGGAGCCCTCATCGAGCAGGCGCTTCGCGATCACGACGTACAGCGGATCATCGCCGCGCCCGTAGCCGATGAAGCACCAGAGCCGGAGCGCGGCAGCGAGGACGACGAGGAACGCGAGCAGGCGCTTCTGGTTCGGGGACATCCGGGTGCGCTTCGCCCTCACCCCGGCGATCGACTCCCCCGTGATCGGATGCGGCGTATCGCCGACGGACGGCACGGCAGCCTCGTCTCGCGGCATGCGTGCGCTGTCGAGAAACGTCGCGAAACGCAGCCGTCCACGGAGCAAGGGCGACGGGAGTCGCCACCAGCGATCAATTTGCCAGACGGTCGCGATATCAGACGTGCGCCTGACGACTCATGATCGTCGTGCCAGCGCCACCCTCCGGAGCTCCCTCGATACGAGGCAGACAAAGCGGCTGTCAAGACAATTCTCGGAGCGGGAGCCGGAGGGGCCCACCGTTCGCTTCCCGCCCCTCGCTCGGCTAAACCGCTCTCCGCCATGCCGGCCAGACGGAAGCCACCCAAGGGACGGCGAGGAAGATCACCCGCCGCACGACCCGCCCCCGCGCCGCCCCACGACGGCCCTCGCACCGCGGCCGGCAACCAGCCCGCCGAGTCGTTGCATGCCGGACCGAAGGCGCTCGCGGGTGTCCGCGAGCGCAACGAGACGGGTCACGCCGCCGCCGGCCGCGAGCCGCCGCGCCGGCAACCTGATCTGCGCTTCCACGCGACGACGCGGATCGACGACGGCATCCGGGACCTCGACGTTCCCCCGGTCACGGAGGACGAGAGGCTGCTCCGGCCCGCACCCCGCACCGAGTTCACGCACACCGACCCCTGGCGGGTGCTGCGCATCACGGGTGAGTTCGTCGAGGGGTTCGATCGGCTCGCGTCGGTCGAGAAGGCGGTGACCGTCTTCGGCTCCGCACGGGTGGCGCCCGGCGACCCGCAGTACCGGGCGGCGGAGGAGGCCGCGCGACTCCTCGCCCGCGCCGGCTTCGCGGTGATCACCGGCGGCGGCCCGGGCATCATGGAAGCCGCGAACAAGGGCGCGCAGGAGGGCGGCGGGCTCTCGATCGGCTGCAACATCGAGCTTCCCTTCGAGCAGCAGCCGAATCCGTACCTCGATACGCTGATCGACTTCCGCTACTTCTTCGTGCGGAAGACGATGTTCGTGAAGTATTCGGCCGCGTTCCTCATCTTTCCGGGCGGATTCGGGACGCTCGACGAGCTCTTCGAGGCGCTGGTACTGATCCAGACGGGCAAGCTCTATCATTTCCCCGTGATCCTCTTCGGGCAGGGCTACTGGGGCGGTCTCATCCGCTGGCTCAAGGGCCGGGTGCTGCGCGAGGGAAAGATCTGTCCGGCCGACCTCGAGCTCATGGTGATGACCGACGACCCCGTGCAGGCGGCGGAGTTCGTCACCAACGCATACGACCTCCAGACGAGGACCGCGGTTCAGCGCTCCGATCGCGAGCGTCGTGCCATGGCGCCGGGCATCGGCTCATGACCACGCACGGCGTCGACCTCGGTCGGATCGCGCGGCAGGCGATGATCGACCGCGGCTTCCAGCCGGACTTCCCCGCCGACGCGCTCCGCCAGGTGGCCGCGCTCGGCGGCCCGGCCGTCGATGCCTCGGCACGCGACCTGCGAGAGCTCCTCTGGGCGTCGATCGACAACGACGACTCGCGCGACCTCGATCAGCTGACGGTCGCCGAGGAGGCGGCAGGCGGCGCCGTCCGCGTGCGGGTGGCCGTCGCCGAGGTCGACGCGATCGTCGGACGCGACAGCCCCGTCGACCGCCATGCTCGCCGGAGCACGACGTCCGTCTATACGGCAACGCGCATCTTCCCGATGCTGCCCGAGAAGCTCTCGACCGATCTCACGTCGCTCTCCCCCCACGAGGAGCGGCTCGCCGTCATCATCGATTTCGTCGTGGGCGACGACGGGTCGATCGCCTCGTCCGACGTCTACCGCGCCCGGGTGCGGAACCAGGCGAAGCTCGCCTACGGGAGCGTCGGCGCCTGGCTCGACGGCCAGGGGCCGATGCCCGCGCCGATGGCCGCCGCAACCGGGGTGGACGCGCAGATCCGGTTGCAGGACCGCGTCGCGCAGGCGCTGGCGCGCCGCCGTCACGAGCACGGCGCGCTCGATCTCGAGGTCCTCGAGCCGCGCGCGGTGGTGAGCGACGGCATGGTCGTCGATCTCCAGCAGGAGCAGCGGAACCGGGCGACGCAATTGATCGAGGACTTCATGATCGCGGCGAACGGCGTCACCGCCCGCTACCTGCAGGACAGGAGCTTCCCGACGTTCCGCCGGGTGGTCAGGTCCCCCGAGCGCTGGGACAAGATCCGCACGCTCGCGGCGGGACTCGGCGAGGCGCTGCCGCCCACTCCCGATGCCGGAGCGCTCTCCCGGTTCCTCGTCCGTCGACGGGCCGCCGACCCGCTCCGCTTCCCCGACCTGTCACTCAGCGTCGTCAAGCTGCTCGGGCGCGGCGAGTACGTCGTCCAGCTCCCCGGCGAGCCCGGCAGCGGCCATTTCGGCCTCGCGGTCAGCGACTACGTCCACTCGACGGCCCCGAACCGTCGCTTCCCCGATCTCGTCACGCAGCGCCTCGTGAAGGCGGCGCTCGCCGGCGCTCCCCTGCCCTACGCCGGCGACGAGCTGACCGCGCTGGCGGCGCACTGCACGGAGCGGGAAGACGCCGCGAACAAGGTGGAGCGGCAGGTCCGGAAGTCGTGCGCCGCGCTGCTGCTTTCGTCCCGCATCGGCGAGCGCTTCGACGGGATCGTCACGGGCGTTTCCGAGAAGGGGACGTGGGTCCGCACGCTCCGTCCGCCCGTCGAGGGGAAGGTGATCCGCGGCGCGGCGGGACTCGACGTCGGCGATCGAATCAACGTGCGCCTGGTGAGCGTGAACGTCGAGCGCGGATTCATCGACTTCGATGCAGCTACCAGGTGAACGCCGTGGCGGCCGCGTACGCGGGAACGCTGGCGACCAGGCACAACGAGCCTCCTGGTCTCCCCCGTGGCGGGTGTCCTCTTCCCTTCCACCAATCCGTCGACGAATGGCCTTCAAGCCCGTTGCGCTGGCACTCGGCATTCTCATTGCCTCCACCGGTCACGGAGCGTACGCGCGGAGCGCCCCCAGGCAGAGGTGTGCGGCGATCAAGCTCAACGCATCCGGCAGGAGGATCGCCGGCGAGATGGGTTGCTATGCCACGGCCCGAGCGAGAGGCAGAGCTGTCGATCCACGTTGCCTCGTGAAGGTGCAGAACAAGGCTGATGAGGCCATCAACAAGGCCGGGAGCGCGTGCCCGGGCACCCAGTCGCAGCTCGATCGAACGATTGCCCAGTGCGTGGATCGGCTGCGCGCTGACACCCCGGGTACGGGCAACTGTGCCGCGGCCGGCGCCCGGGTCTCCGGCAAGAGGGCTCGGCTGGAACTCGG
>VBLD01000197.1:5165-5370 GCA_005879205.1 Deltaproteobacteria bacterium | reverse complement strand
GGGCCCGTGTTCCGGAGCCAGATGCTCGACGTCCGCATCCGGGCCGCGATCAACGCCGGGCCGATCGACCGCGCCGATCTGGTCGACGCCATGGGCGACGGCGGCACGGTCGACCTGCGCGGGCAGGAGGACCTCCCGTTGCTGCTCCAGGTGCTCGGGCCGACGGCGCCGCCGGGCAGCGACCCGCGCTCGCAGGACATGCGGG
>VBLD01000197.1:0-5010 GCA_005879205.1 Deltaproteobacteria bacterium | reverse complement strand
CAGCCTCGAGCTCGAGCTCGACGACGCCAACCGCATGAACCACGTCGGCTCCGCGTTCGACGACGCCTTCTACAGTCACCCCGACAAGGACCTCCGGCAGGTGCTCGGGCTGCCGGTGACGGACCCGTGGTCGCGGACGTACTGCGGGAACGGCGCGCTGGCCGCCTGCCGCGCCACGCTGTGGCACGCCATGGACCAGGCGGCGGCCGACCTCGAGGCGGAGTTCGGCGATCCGAGCGTCGCCAACTGGAAGCGCGTCCCGGCGGACGACGAGATCCAGCACTCGGCCGTCGGGGTCACCACCGTGCCGGCGATCGACTGGATCAACCGGCCGACCTTCCAGCAGGTGGTGCAGATACCCGCGGTCGATCACTACAAGTGCTACAAGGCGGTCGGCACCTCGGGCTTCACCAGGCGCCCGGCCACGCTCGTCGACCAGTTCGGCACGACCTTCTCGATCGTCGTCAAGCCGGACGCGCTCTGCAACGCCGTCGACAAGAACGGCGAGGGGATCGGCGACCCGACGGCTCACCTCGAGTGCTACGTGATCACGCAGGCGAGCTCGAAGCTGCGGCAGCCGGCCGCCATCAGCAACCAGTTCGGCACCGCGACGTCGCTCGTCATGGGGCCCCGCCGCCTCTGCGTGCCCTCGCAGCGGGACGGCGTCCCCTCGGCGCTGAACCTGGACCACTACCTCTGCCATCGCGAGGCACGCCCGACGCCGCGATTCCTCCGCCGCGCGGTCACCTTGGCCGACGACTACGAGTCGAAGACCACGCTCGTGCTGCGCCCCGACTCGCTCTGCGCGCCGGTGAACGAGGACGGCGGCGGCATCAAGGACCCGACGACGCACCTCCAGTGCTACCGCATCCGGCAGGTCGGCGGGCAGACCCGGTTCGCGCCGCGCAGCGCGACGACCACGAACCTGTTCGGCAGCGGAAGCCTCGCCGTGCGCGCGCCCCGGACGCTCTGCGTGCCGTCGACGAAGACGCTGCCTTAGCGGAGGACCACCCATGCATCGAGGAACCCTTGCCCTCGTCGTCCTGGCGGCACTGGCAGCCGCCGCGGTGCTCGGGGTTGCGCAGACGCGCACGTTCCCCGGGCCGCCGACCGACACCAATCCGCGGGTCAACACGCCGAACGATCCCGATTTCGACCTCGCCGAGCCCGACGACGAGGACGGCGATTTCGTGCCCGGCACCAGCGTCTTCCAGGAGGACAACCGCCTCTTCGGCTTTCCGCCCGCTTCGACGAGCATGACGGCCCGCTACCTCGACCCGGCCAATCCGCGCTTCGGCCAGGGCCAGGTCTCGGGCGTGTCGGCCGACCTCGCGTGGAAGCTCTCGATCGGCGACCAGAGCGTCGAGGTGGCCATCTGCGACACGGGGATCCGCTGGGACCGCGAGGAGCTCCGCCGCCGCGTGCGGCTGAACCCGGGGGAGCTGCCCGTCCCGTGCGGCGTCACGGCCGGGCAGAAGGGACGGCCGCTCCCCGAGTACGACTGCGACGGCGACGGCATCTTCACCGCGGACGACTACGCCGGCATCGTGCTTCCCGGCGAGGGCGCCCACGGCAACCCGACGAAGCTCGATGCCGAGGACGTGCTCGTCCACTTCTCCGACGGCGTCGACGACGACGGCAACGGCTTCGTCGACGACATCGCCGGCTGGGACTTCTTCGACGACGACAACAACCCGTTCGACGCCAGCTCGTACAGCTCGGCGGAGAATCACGGCAGCGGGCGCGCCTCGGACGCGGTGGCCGAGGCCAACAATCGGCTCTCCTCGCTCGGCCTCTGTCCCCGCTGCCGGGTGACGCCCATCCGCATCTGGGACACCTTCGTCGCCGACAGCAACAACTTCGCCCTCTGCATGCTGTACGCTGCCGACAACGGGATCGAGGTGATCGAGGCGGCGATCGGGGGGCTGACCACCACGGAGTTCGCCCAGGCCGCGACGCAGTATGCCTACGAGCACGGCGTCGCCCTCATGGAGGTCTCCTCGGACCTGAACACCGCCGACCACAACACGCCGACGAACTTCAACAACACGATCTACGTGAAGGGCGTGGTCGCGGACGTCGAGGGTCTCGGCCAGGGGGGGAACGAGTTCTTCCCGCCCGTGCCCTTCCTCGCCGCGCAGGCCCCCGTCGGCACGTGGTTCCGCGACTCGAACCTCACGCAGTACGGCGGCCACGCGCACATCGACATGAAAGGGGACACCGGCTCGGTGTGCACCGGGCAGGCGGCCGGCGCCGCGGGTCTCCTGATGTCGTACGCGAAGCAGCGCGGCACGCCGCTCACCTCGAACGAGGTGAAGCAGATACTGACCTTGACCGCAGAGGACGTGCTCCCCGGCGACACCACCGGCACGGGTGCTCCCGACCCGTCGCAGACGGGGTGGGACCAGCACTTCGGCTACGGGCGGGTGAACCTGCGGGCCGCCCTGCAGCGGCTCGGCGTGCCCGCGCTCGCCATCCCCGCCAAGATCCCGCCGGAGGCGACGATCGAGCGCCCGGCGTGGTTCCAGGTGCTCGACCCGGACGCGTCGTCCACGGTGCCGATCGTCGGCACGGCCGCCGCCGATCGCGGCGCCACGACGTCGCTCACCTGGACGCTCGAGTTCGGCGTCGGCATCGAGCCGTCGACGTTCACGCCCTTCGCCAGCGGGTCGAGCCCGAGCCGCGTCGGCTTCGACGGCACGACGACACCGCCACGGCGCCCGGGTGCCGCGCTCGGCACGCTCGACCTCACGACGGTGATGGCGGCCTTCCCGCCCGGCACGAACTTCTCGGCGCCGCCGTCCGGCGTCGTCGTCCAGGGGCAGGCGAACGTGCCGTCGAACCAGTTCGCGTTCACCATCCGCCTGCGCGTGACCGACGGCGACGACCCCACCAACGTCGGCGAGGACCGCAAGGTCTTCTTCGTGCACCACGACCCGACCATACACCCCGGCTGGCCGATCGCGATCGACGCCAACGGCGACGGCCGCATCGACGGCGGCGGCGAGGCGCCGCCGCAGATGGCCGACCTCGACGGCGACAACCGCATGGAGATCGTGTTCGCCACCGCCGCCGGGCGGATCTACGCCTATCACGCGGACGGGTCGGTGCTCGCCGGCTTCCCGGTCTCGACCAACCCGGCGCGCAACGTGACGAGCCACCTGGGCGCGCCGGTGTTCGCCGGCGGCGCCATCGCGCCCCCGTCGCCGACCACCAGCTCGCGGCCCGCGATCGCCGACCTCGACCACGACGGCTACCCGGAGATCGTCTACGCGAACCTCGAGGGCGACGTGTACGTCTTTCGCCACGACGGCACGGCGTTCCCGGGGTTCCCGGTGCGGATCGACCCGGCGTTCTCGGCGCCCGCCGTGCGCACCAACGACAACCACCTGAAGACCGGCATCTTCGGCTCGCCGGTGCTCGCCGACCTCGACGGCGACGGCTTCCTCGACATCGTCGTGGCGGCGCTCGACCAGCACCTCTACGCCTGGAGCCGGTCGGGAACCCTGCTGCCCGGCTTCCCGGTGCTGCTCCAGGATGCGCACCCGGGCGGGAGCCAGACGCCCGCCGGCGCCGAGAGCATCAACACGCCGGTGGTCGCCGACCTCGACGGCGACGGCCATCCGGAGATCGTGATCGAGACCAACGAGGTCTACGACCCCACCGGCGACGCGAGCCAGTTCTTCCCGAGCGAGCAGGGCAACCCGACGTCGGTGCCGGGCCTCAACACGGGGACCGTGCTGGCGGCCGCGTTCGCGCAGGCGGGCGGCTCGGGACGCGTCTACGCCGTGCAGCACGACGGCACGCTCCACGCCGGCGGGCCGTTCGTCGCCGGCTGGCCGATCAAGATCGACGGTCTGGCGATCGACGTGCTGCCGCTGATCGGGCCGGGGCACAACCTCGCCGTCGGCGACCTCGACCCGTCGCCCGGCCTCGAGGTGGCCGCCGGGCTCACCACCTCGAACCTCGCGGTCTTCCGGCCCGACGGTACGCGCATCCGGGACATGGACCCGAGCACGCGCGGCGCGTCGTCCGACGCGCACCAGGACGGCGGCAGCGTGCTGAACCTCTTCGAGTATCCCGCGATCGGCGACGTCGACCGCGACGGCAAGCTCGACCTCGCGAAGGTCGGGGTCACGCTCAACGGGCTCGTGGACCTGGTCCTGGTCGGCCAGAACATGCCGTTCAACCACGTGCTGCAGGCCTGGACCGGCGCGACGGGGCAGCCGCTGCCTGGCTTCCCGAAGGTGATCGACGACTTCGGCCTCACCACGGTGCCGCTGATCGCCAACGTGGGAGCGACCGCGGACGTCGGCGACACGCTGAACCTGCCCGAGCTCGTCTCCGGCAACGGCCTCTACCTGGTGCACGCCTTCGACGCGACCGGGCAGGAGCCGTCGGGCTGGCCGAAGCTCACGGGTGGCTGGCAGACGGGGCAGCCCGCCGCCGGCGACGTCGACGACGACGGCCTCATGGAGATCGCCTGGGCCACCCGCGAGGGCAACTTCTTCCTCTGGGACACGCCCGCCCCGATCTGCAACACGGCGACGACCCCGAACCTCGACGGCCGCGACGGCGCGTACAACCCGCTGGTCAACACACACAACAACAACGTCGCCGGCGCCGACACGGTCCCGCCCGCGCGCTTCCTGCCGGCAGACATCCTGGCGACGAGCCACGATCGCAGCGCCAACACGATCACGCTCACGGTGGCCCGCATGCCCGGCGACGACGTCTACTGCGGCCGTGCCGCGCGCTTCGACTTCCGCTTCTCCACCGCCGGCCCGCTCACGACGCAGGCGGCGTTCGACGCCGCGCCGGCGGTCGCCTCCGTGCCGGCGCCCCCGCCGGGGAATCACGGCGCCGGCGGGGCGCTCACGGTCGGCGACGCGCGCTTCGCCGGCCAGCTCGTCTTCCTCGCCGTCCAGGTGGTGGATGACGCCGGCAACGTGTCGCCGCTCACCGCGATCGGCAGCTTCGACTTCGCGCCCACGTTCACCCTGCGGCGGG
>VBLD01000108.1 GCA_005879205.1 Deltaproteobacteria bacterium | reverse complement strand
CGGCTGCTCGCCAAGGCGCTGCAGCCGCTGCCCGAGAAGTGGCACGGGCTGCAGGACGTCGAGACCCGGTACCGGCAGCGCTACCTGGACCTCGTCGTCAACGCCGACGTCCGGCACATCTTCCAGACGCGGGCCGCGGTCGTCGCGTACCTGCGGCGCTTCCTCGCCGGGCGCGATTTCGTCGAGGTCGAGACGCCGATGATGCAGCCCATCGCGGGCGGTGCCGCCGCTCGCCCCTTCGTCACCCACCACAATGCCCTCGACGTCGACCTCTACCTGCGGGTCGCGCCGGAGCTGTATCTGAAGCGCCTGGTCGTCGGGGGGCCCGAGCGGGTCTTCGAGCTGTCGCGCGTCTTCCGCAACGAAGGGCTCTCGACGCGCCACAACCCCGAGTTCACCATGCTCGAGTTCTACCAGGCCTATGCGACGTACGAGGACCTGATGGCGTCGACCGAGGAGATGATCTCCGGGCTGGCGGGCGAGGTGAGGGGCGGAACGGCGGTGCAGTTCGGCGCGGAGACGATCGACCTCGCGCCGCCCTGGCCGCGGCGCACGATGCTCGAGCTCGTCGCCGAGCAGGCCGGCGTGCCCGCCGAGCGCCTGCTCGAGCGCGACGCGGTCGCGGCGCTGGCGGCGCGGCATGCCGTCGCCGTCGCCCCGGAGATGACCGCGGGACATCTGCTGGGAGCGCTCTTCGAGGCGCTCGTCGAGCCCGGCCTCGTCCAGCCGATCTTCGTGACCCAGTTCCCGGTGGAGCTGTCGCCGCTCGCCCGCCGCAACGACCGCGATCCGCGCTTCGTCGACCGCTTCGAGCTGATCGTCGGCCGCCACGAGATCGCCAACGCCTTCTCCGAGCTGAACGACCCCGAGGACCAGCGAGCGCGCTTCGAGGAGCAGCGGCGGGCGCGCGCCGCGGGCGACCTCGAGGCGCAGGTCATGGACGAGGACTACCTTCGCGCGCTCGAGCACGGCCTGCCGCCGACGGCGGGGGAGGGCATCGGGGTGGACCGCCTGGTGATGCTGCTGACCGGGGTCACCTCCATTCGCGAGGTGATCCTCTTCCCCCAGCTCCGTCCGGAAGCGTCGACGTGAGCTGGGAGCTCTTCGTCGGCCTCCGCTACCTGCGCGCCCGCCGGCGCGGCGCGTTCCTCTCCCTCATCTCCGCGATCTCGCTTCTCGGGGTGACCATCGGCGTTGCCACCCTGAACATCGTGCTCGCGGTCATGACCGGCTTCGAGCAGGATCTGCGCGACAAGATTCTCGGCTTCAACCCGCACGTCGTGGTGGTGAGCTACAGCGGCCCGATCGAGCGCCAGGCGGACGTGCTCGAGCGTGTACGCGCCGTCGACGGCGTGGTCGCAGCGGCGCCCTTCGTCTACGGGCAGGCGATGCTCACCGTCGGGCGGAACGTCTCGGGCGTCGTCGTGCGCGGCATCGACCCGGGGGCTGCGGGCGCGGTGGTGGACGTCGAGCGACACATCGAGCACGGCGGGCTCGCCGGCCTGGCCACGCCGCACCGGCTGACGCTGCCGCCCGAGGAAGGCGGCGGCACCGTCGAGCTGTCCGGCCTGCTGCTCGGCCGCGAGCTGGCGCGCCAGCTCGGCGTCGGGTCGGGCGACGTGGTGAGCGTGGTCTCGCCCCTCGGCACGCCGGGCCCCGCCGGCATGGTGCCGCGCGTGAAGCGCTTCGTCGTCGCGGGTCTCTTCGACTCCGGCCTCTACGACTACGACACCACCCTCGCCTACATGGCCGTGCCCGACGCCCAGCGTTTCTTCGACCTGCGCGAGGGCGTCACCGGCATCGAGGTGCGCGTGCGGGACATCTATGCGGCGCGCGGCGTGGCCCGGGCCATCGAGGCGGCGCTCGGCGGCTTCCCGTACCGGGCGCGCGACTGGATGGAGGTGAACCGCAACCTCTTCTCCGCGCTGAAGCTCGAAAAGGTGGTCTACGGCATCGTGCTCTGCCTGATCGTCGTCGTCGCCGCCTTCAACATCCTGGCGAGCCTCACCATGGTGGTGAAGGAGAAGCGTCGGGACATCGCGATCCTCAAGTCGATGGGCGGCTCGAACGGCTCGATCGGCCGCATCTTCATCCTGAACGGCGCCGTCATCGGGGTGGCGGGCACGCTGCTCGGCAACCTACTCGGCCTCGGAGGCTGCTGGCTCCTCGCGCACTACCGCTTCGTCGAGCTTCCGAAAGACGTCTTTCTCGTGACCACGCTTCCCGTTCGGATGGACCCGATCAACTTCCTGGTGGTCGCGACGGTCTCGGTCGGCATCTGCGTGATCGCGGCGCTGTCGCCCGCGCGACGGGCGGCGAGCCTGGTCCCGGTCGAGGTGATCCGCTATGAATAGCGCCGCATGCCGCAGGGGGCCCTCGTCCAGGCGATCGAAATCGACAAGCGCTACGTGGACGGGCCCGCGGTGGTGTCGGTGCTCGAGTATCTCAGCCTCGAGATCGAGGCCGGTGAGCGCATCGCGATCGTCGGCGAGTCCGGCGTCGGCAAGAGCACGCTGCTCCACCTGCTCGGCGCGCTCGACCGGCCCACCAGCGGCCGTATCCTCTTCGACGGCGAGGAGGTCTTCTCCCGTCCCGAGGCCGAGCTGGCGGCCTTCCGCAATCGCGAGGTCGGCTTCGTCTTCCAGTTCCACCACCTGCTCCCCGATTTCACCGCGCTCGAGAACGTCATGCTGCCGGCGTTGATCGCCGGCGAAGCGTTTCGCGAGGCGCAGACCCGGGCGGCGTCGCTGCTCGAGCGGGTCGGGCTGCGCGAACGCCTCGCGCACCGGCCCGGACAGCTCTCCGGCGGCGAGCAGCAGCGTGTCGCCGTCGCCCGGGCGCTCGTGCAGCGGCCCCGCCTCCTGCTGGCCGACGAGCCGACCGGAAACCTCGACCCCGCAACGGGCGACGGCGTCCAACAGCTGCTGGTCGAGCTCAATCAGGAGCACGGCTCGTCGCTGGTCGTGGCGACGCACAACGCCCGCCTCGCCGCCGCCATGGGCCGCACGCTCCGCCTCGCCGGCGGACGCCTGCGCGAGCAGGTCGCGTCGACGCCAACCCGCGTCGGCGGCGTGGGGGGCGGCGCGTCGTGACCGGGTCGAGCCCCACGGCGCCGGGCTCGCGACCGGAGATCGCCGCGCACGGCGGGAAGGGGCCCCGCCGCGCATCCTGGATCGCACTGGGCGTCGCCGCGGCGCTCGCCGCGGTCGCGGGGCCGCTCTTCGCCCAGGGCGAGCCGTCGATCGCGCGGGTCGCCATCGAGGGCAATGTGCGCGTCGAGGAGGACGCGATCCGCGTCCACCTGCGCACGCAGGTGGGTCAGCCGTTCGAGCGGGACACGCTCGATCGCGACATCCGCGCGGTCTATGCCATGGGGTTCTTCGACCAGGTCGATGCCGACGTGAGCCCCGCGCCCGAGAACCACGTCGTGGTCACCTTCCGGGTGAAGGAGCGGCCGCTCGTGCGGACCGTCAAGGTCGAGGGGACGAAGAAACTCAAGCGCGAGGAGGTCGAGGCGGCGCTCAAGGTCCGGCCGCACACCATCCTCGATCCCGAGAAGGCCAGCCAGGGGATCGAGGCGGCGAAGAAGCTCTACGTCGACAAGGGCTACCTCGACGCCCAGATCGCGTACCGCGCGGCGCCCGCGGGCGAGAACGAGGTCGACCTGTTCTACACCGTGAAGGAGGAGGGGCCGGTCCGCGTCACCCAGGTCGACTTCGAGGGCAACCGGGCCTTCTCCGCGCGCAAGCTCCGGCGCGTCATGCAGACCCGCGAGAAGTGGTTCCTCTCGATCATCACCGGCGCCGGCATCCTCAACAAGGACGTGCTGCGCACCGACATGGAACGCCTCACCGCCTTCTACTACGACCACGGCTACGTCACGGTGAAGGTCGACGAGCCGCGCGTCGAGCGGCGCGACGACGGACTGCACGTGACGGTCAAGATCGAGGAGGGCGACCAGTACCGGGTGGGCGAGGTGACCGTGGTCGGCTCCAACGTGCCGGCCGACACGACCAGGCTGCGCCAGGACCTCGGCACCGCGCCGGGCGACGTCTTCAAGGCGAGCACGCTGCGCGAGGACGTGCAGAAGCTGACCGAGCGGCTGTCGGACGACGGCTACGCCTTCGCCACCGTCGAGCCCGACACCGACATGCACCCCGAGCAGAAGACCGTCGACATCGCCTTCGAGGTGGATCGCGGGCGCCAGGTGACCGTCGACCGCATCGAGGTCACCGGCAACACCAAGACGCGCGACCAGGTGCTGCGACGCGAGATGCGTCTCCAGGAGCAGGAGCTCTTCTCCGCCACCAAGCTCCGCAAGAGCCGCGAGGCGCTCCAGCGCCTCGGCTTCTTCAAGGAGGTCAACATCACCACGCGGCGTACCGGCGCCGACGATCGCATGAACGTCGTGGTCGACGTGAAGGAGGGGCAGACCGGCGCCTTCAGCGCCGGCGCGGGTTTCAGCTCGGCCGACTCGCTCCTCTTCAACCTCCGCATTCAGGAGAACAACCTCTTCGGCCGCGGGCAGCGGCTCGTGCTGAACGGCGACGTCGGCTCGCTGCGGCGCAACATCATCCTCTCCTTCACCGAACCCTACTTCCGCGAGACGCCGCTCACCGTCGGGGCGAGCGCGTTCAGCTGGCGCCTCCAGTTCGACGAGTTCGCGCGCGGCGGGACCGGGATCGGTACGCAGCTCACCTATCCGGTGACGGCCTGGGGCTACACCTCGCTCTGGGGGTTCCCGCTCGAGGAGGTCCGCGTCGGCGCCGACTACCGCCTCGAGCAGGCGGAGATCAGCAACCTCGGCTTCGGGGCCACACGCTCCATCCGGGCCGAGGAGGGCAAGAACCTGATCAGCAGCGTCACGCCGCACGTGTCGCGCAACACGCTGAACCACGCCTTCGACCCCACCGCCGGCTCCTTCCAGGAGCTGTCGCTCGAGGAGGCCGGCCTCGGCGGCGAGCGCTTCACGAAGATCGAGGGGCGCGAGCGCTGGTACTACACCTTCCTGCGCTCCAAGGCGCTCGGCGACTTCACGTACTCGCTGGGGAGCACCGTGGGCTACGGCTTCGGCAACGGCGGGCTCACCGGCAACGATCTCCCGCTGTTCGAGCGCTATTTCCCCGGCGGCATCAGCTCCATCCGCGGGTTCAAGAGCCGCACCCTCGGGCCGCGCGAGGATCGGAAGGACTTCTTCGGCCGCGTCATCTCGACGACGCCGATCGGCGGCAGCGAGGAGGTGATCCTGAACAACGAGGTCATCTTCCCGCTCGTCCAGGGGATCGGGTTGAAGGGCGTGGTGTTCGCCGACGCGGGGAACGCGTACGGGGCCGACGAGGGCTTCTCGCTGGACAACACCCGCCTCTCGGCGGGCGCCGGCGTCCGCTGGCTCTCGCCCGTCGGCCCGCTGCGCATCGAGCTCGGCAAGCCGTTCCACACCAAGCCCCACGACCAGAAGAGTCTCGTGCTGTTCTCGTTCGGGGGACCGTTTCAGTACTAGGGAGGGGGCGTGAGGCAGACCGCACAGTGGATCAGGGCCGCCGCGCTGGCGGTCGTCTTCGTGACCGTGCCGGCGCGCGCCGACCTGAAGGTCGGCGTGGTCGACATGCAGCGGGCGCTCAACGAGTGCGACGCGGGCAAGAAGGCTCGCGATCATGTCAAGGCGAAGTTCGAGAAGGCGCAGGACCAGCTGAAGCGGCAGCGCGAGGATCTCGACCGGCTGCGGGAGGACTACGACAAGAAGGCGGTGGTCCTGAAGGAAGAGGAGCGCCGCAACCTCGAGAAGGACCTCGAGAACCGTAGCCTCGAGTTCAAGCGCAAGTACGAGGACTTCCAGCGCGACCTGAAACGGACCGACTCCGAGCTGACCGCCGGGATCGTCGACGAGCTCTACGGGCTGGTGCGCGACTACGGCCAGAAGCACGGCTACTCGCTGGTGCTCGAGGCGTCGAACGGCGCGTTGCTGTACAACGACAAGACCACCGACATCACCGACGACATCATCAAGCTGTACAACGCCTCGCCGCACCACGACGGGGCGCGGTCCAGCAAGGACAAGGAGTAGCGCGCTGATCGATATCCTTCGCTCGCGCTCATGACCCCTCACGCTGAGCAGCGAGGGCCGTTCCCGGCGTTCCCCTACCCGCTGATCGACCGCGTGCTCGAGGTCGAGCCCGGGGTGCGCGCGGTGGGGAGCAAGCTGGTGTCCGCCAACGAGCCTTACTTCGTCGGCCACTTCCCGGGGGCGCCGGTCCTGCCCGGCGTGCTCGTATGCGAGGCGCTCGTGCAGCTCGGGGCGTACCTCGACGAGGACGCCGAAGACCTGCGGCTGCTCACGGTCGACCGCGCCCGCTTCCGGCGTCCCGCGGTGCCGGGCGACGCGCTGCGGCTCGAGGTGACACGGCGGGCGCCGGGCTCGCCGTCGCAGCTGCGCGGTGTCGTCTCGGTCGGAACGGCGCTGGTCGCCGAGGTGGATTTCTCGGCGGCACGGCCCGCCGGACCACGCATCCACCCGACCGCCGTGGTGGCGGGCGGCGCCGAGCTCGGCGCGGACGTGACGATCGGACCGTACGCGGTCATCGGACGCCACGTCCGGATGGGCGCCGGCTGCCGCATCGGACCGCATGCGGTCGTCGACGGCCACACCACGCTCGGCGCGGGAACGCGGATCTTTCCGTTCGCGAGCGTGGGGTCGATCCCGCAGGATCTCAAGTATCGCGGTGAGCCGAGCACGCTCGAGCTGGGCGAGGCCAACATCGTGCGCGAGTTCGTCTCGATCAATCCGGGCACGGCGGCCGGCGGCATGGCCACGCGCACCGGGAAGGGCTGCCTCTTCATGGTGAACGCCCACGTCGGCCACGACTGCCGGCTCGGCGATCACGTCATCGTCTCGCCCGGCGCCGCCCTCGGCGGGCACGTCACGGTCGAGGACCATGCCATCATCGGCGGGCTGGTCGGTGTGCATCAATTCGTGCGCATCGGCGAGTCGGCCCTGTGCGCGGCGGGGGCGATGGTGTCGATGGACGTCCCCCCCTACTGCGTGGCCGCCGGCGACCGCGCGCGGCTGCACGGGCTGAACGTCGTCGGTCTTCGGCGCCGGGGCTTCACCCCGGCGGCGCTCGCCACCCTCAAGCGCGCGTACCGGATGCTCTTCCAGGCGCCGGGCACGCGGCGCGACGCGGTGACGCGGACGCGGGAAGCGCTCGGGCACGTGGCGGAGGTGGCGCGGCTGCTCGAGTTCGTCCAGGCGTCGCAGCGCGGAGTGTGCCGCTAGCATGGAGCGACACCTGGTTTCCGAACCGCGCGGCGCGGAGCGCATCGGCCTCGTCGCGGGCAGCGGGCGCTTCCCGGTGCTGTTCGCCGAGACCGCGCGGCGCCGCGGCGTGGAGGTGATCGCCGTCGCGCACGTCGGCGAGACGGACCCGGCGCTCGAGCGTGTGGTGAGCGCCATCACCTGGATTCATCCCGGAGAGCTCGAGGCGATGATCCGGGCGCTGCAGGCGGCGGGCATCCGCCAGACCGTGATGGTGGGTGGCATCGCCAAGCCGCGGCTCTTCCGCGAGCTCAGGCCCGACGAGCGCGCGATGCGGCTCCTCTCCCGCCTCGGCAAGCTGCGTGACGACCTCGTGCTGCGCGCGCTTGCCGCCGAGCTCGAGACGGAGGGGATAGCCGTCGTGGAGTCGACGCTGTATTTGCAGGAGATCGTGCCGCTCGCCGGCGTGCTCGGGTCCCGGCCGCCGACCGAGGAGGAGTGGAGCGAGATCCGCTTCGGTTTTCGCGCCGCCAAGGTCATCGGGCAGTTCGACATCGGCCAGAGCGTCGTGGTGCGCAGCGGCGCCGTGATCGCCGTCGAGGGCATCGAGGGAACCGACGCGACTATTCGACGGGCGGGACAGCTCGCGAACGGGGACATCGTCGTCGTCAAGGTGTGCAAGCCGACGCAGGACACGCGCTTCGACCTGCCCGCCGTCGGGCCGGACACCATCCGGACGCTAGGCGAGATGCGGGGACGGGCGCTGGCGGTGGAGGCGCGGCGGACGATCACGCTCGATCGGGCGGAGATGGTGGCGCTGGCCGACGCGGCGGGCATCGCGGTGGTCGCCGTCGACCCGCGGGAGGTGCTGGGATGACGCGCACGAGGCTCCGGGCGGCGGTGATCGGCGTCGGGTATCTGGGACGTTTCCACGCCGAGAAGTATGCGGCCAACAGCGGGGCCGAGCTGGTGGCGGTGGCGGACATCGACCCGGCCCGCGCCCGGGCGGTGGCGGCGGCGCTCGGCGTCGAGGCGGTGACCGACCACCGGGCGCTCCTCGGCCGCATCGACTGCGCGAGCGTCGCCGTCCCGACGCCGCTGCACCACGCCGTTGCGGGCGATCTCCTGGAGGCCGGGGTCGACGTGCTCGTGGAGAAGCCGCTCACCACGACGGTGGACGAGGGCAAGTCCCTCCTCGAGATGGCGGTGCGCCGCGAGCGCGTACTCCAGGTGGGCCACCTCGAGCGCTTCAACCCGGCCATCCGGGCGCTCGCCGGCGTGGTCCGCGAGCCCCGCTTCATCGAATGCCACCGCCTCGCGCCGTTCATCGAGCGCGGCACCGACGTCGACGTGGTGCTCGACCTGATGATCCACGACCTCGACGTCATCCTGAGCATGATGCCGTCGGCGCTGCGCTCGGTCGAGGCGGTGGGCGTGCCGGTCCTCACCAACTCGGTCGACATCGCCAACGCCCGGCTGCGCTTCGCCAACGGCGGCATCGCCAACCTGACCGCGAGCCGCGTCTCGCTCAAGCGCGAGCGCAAGCTGCGCATCTTCCAGCCCGACGCCTATCTCTCGGTCGACTACGGCGAGCGGCGCGTCCTCATCTGCCGGCGCGAGCCGGGCCCCGACGGCCAGCCGGCGCTCAGCGTCGAGGAGCGCGAGGTGCCGGAGGCGGACGCGCTGGGCAGCGAGATCGACGCCTTCCTGCGCGCGGTGCGGGCGCGCGAGACGCCGCCCGTGACCGGGTGGGACGGCCTGCGCGCCCTCGAGGTGGCGCACGTGATTCGCGAGAGCCTCGAGACCGAGGTGCGCGCGGCACAGGCGCGCTCGTAGGATGATCCGGCGCAGCGCATCCGCCGCTCCGGCGGCGCCGGCGCGCCGCTACCGCGTGCTCCTGGTGGCCGGGGAGGCGTCGGGCGACCTGCACGGGGCCGACCTGCTGGCGGCGCTGCGGGCCCGGCTGCCCGACGTCGAGGTGTTCGGGATCGGCGGGGAGCGGCTACGCGAGGCTGGCATGGAGACCGTCGCCGACGCGGGCGAGGTGGCGACCGTCGGGGTGACCGAGGTCGTGGGCCGGCTGCGGACGCTCGTGCGCGCCTATCGCACCCTGGTCCGGACGCTGCGCACGGAGCCGCCGGACCTCTGCGTGCTGATCGATTTCCCGGAGTTCAACCTGCGGCTCGCACGCGCCGCCAAGCGGGCCCGCGTGCCCGTGCTCTACTACATCGGGCCGCAGGTGTGGGCGTGGCGGCGCGGCCGGGTACGCAAGATCGCGCGCCGCGTGGACCGCCTGGCGGTCGTGTTCCCGTTCGAGCCGGCGCTCTACCAGGCGCGCCTGCCCGCCGTCGAGTTCGTCGGGCACCCGCTGCTCGACCGTGTGACGGTGACCCGCAGCCGCGGCGACACCCTCGCCGCGCACGGCCTCGATCCGGCCCGCCGCACGGTGCTGCTCCTTCCCGGCAGCCGGCCGAACGAGATTCGCTCCCTCCTGCCCGACCTCCTCGACGCCGTCCGCCGGCTGGCCGCGAGCGGTCCTTGCCAGTTTCCGCTCGCGCTCGCGCACACCGTGCCGCGGGCGGAGGTGCAGGACCAGATCCGTGCCGCCGGCGTCGACGTTCCCGTGATCGAGGGGGACACCTACAACCTGATCGCCGCCGCGGATCTGGCGCTCGTCACCTCCGGGACCGCGACGCTCGAGTGCGCGCTGCTCGAGTGCCCGATGGTGATCGTCTACCGTCTCTCGCCGCTGACCGGGCTCCTCGCCCGCCTCCTCATCCGGGGCGTGCGGCACATCGGCATGCCCAACATCGTCGCCGGCCACGAGGTCGTCCCCGAGCTGCTCCAGGGCCGCGCGACGGGCCCCGGGATCGCGGCCGAGGCGCGCGGCATCCTCGAGAGCCCGGCCCGCCGCGCGGCGATCATCGGCGAGCTGCGCGAGGTGCGTCGCCAGCTCGGGCGGGGCGGGGCCGCGGGGCGGGCGGCGACGATCGCCGCCGAGCTGCTCGGCGCCGCCGGCGGCTAGCCGTGGCTAACGGATGAAGCAGTATCGCCGCCTGCTCGGCTACCTCCGGCCGTACCTCTGGCCACACGGCGCCCTCGCGATCCTGGCGATGCTCGGCTTCAGCGCGGTCGAGAGCTCGATTCCCTTCCTCGCCAAGTTCACCTTCGACCAGGTGTTCACCCAGCAGCACCGCGACGCCCTGCCGCTGGCCGTGGTCGGCGTGCTCGTCGTCGCCAATCTGCGCGGCGGCCTCGACTTCAGCTCCGAGTACCTGACCGACTGGATCGGCCAGCGCGTGGTCACCGACCTGCGCAACGAGCTGACCATTCACATGCAAAGCCTCGACCTGGCTTTCTTCAACCGCCAGCGGGCGGGGCAGATCGTCTCGCGCGTCACCACCGACGTGTCGCTGGTGCGCGGCACGGTGACCGACGCGCTCACCTCCCTGTTCGAGGACATCACGCGGCTGATCGGTCTGGTCGCGGTCGCCGTCTACATGGACTGGGTGCTCGCCCTGCTCGCCGTGGTGCTCTTCCCGGTCGCCGGGTTGCCGCTCCGCTACTTCTCGAAGCAGCTCCGCCAGACCGGCCGCCGCATGCAGGAAGGGATCGGCCGGCTGAACGCCATGCTGCACGAGAACGTGCAGGGCAACCGCGTGGTGAAGGCGTTCGGCCAGGAAGGCTACGAGCAGGAGCGTTTCCACGAGCACAACGAGCGCCTGTTCCGCGTCTACATGCGCCAGAGCCTGCTGCGCGCCGTGCCGATCACCGAGCTGCTGGCGGGGATCGCGGTCGCCGGCATCATCTACTATGGCGGCGCCAGCGTGATCGCCGGAACCCGGACGCAGGGCGCGTTCATCGGCTTCGTGATCACGCTCTTCCTCCTCTACGAGCCCTTCAAGCGGCTCGTGCGCACCAACTACTCGATCCAGCAGGGCCTGGCCGGCGCGGACCGGGTGTTCGAGCTGATGGACACCCGGCCGCAGGTCGTCGACCGGCCCGCGGCGCGGGCGCTGCACGAGGTGCGCGACGCGATCGTCTTCGACGGGGTGAGCTTCGCTTACGAGCCCGGGGAGCCGGTACTGCGCGACATCCACCTCCGCATCCGCGTCGGCGAGGTGGTGGCCCTCGTCGGCATGAGCGGCGGCGGCAAGAGCACCCTCGCCGACCTGATCCCGCGCTTCTACGACCCGACCGAGGGACGGATCACGATCGACGGCGTCGACGTCCGCGACCTGACGCTCGCCAGCCTGCGCGCCCACATCGCCGTGGTCACGCAGTTCACGTTCCTCTTCAACGACAGCGTGCGCAACAACATCGCGTACGGCGATCCGCAGCGGTCGATGGACGAGATCGTCGCCGCGGCGCGGGCCGCCAACGCCCACGACTTCATCCTCGAGCTGTCGCGCGGCTACGACACCCACATCGGCGACCTCGGGGTGCGCCTCTCGGGCGGCCAGCGCCAGCGTCTCGCCATCGCCCGGGCGCTGCTCAAGAACGCGCCGATCCTGATCCTCGACGAGGCCACCTCGGCGCTCGACACGGAGTCGGAGGGGCTCGTGCAGGAGGCGCTCGAGCGGCTGATGGCCAACCGCACGACGCTCGTCGTGGCGCACCGCCTGTCGACCATCCGGCGGGCCGACCGGATCGTCGTCCTGGTGCGCGGCGAGATCGTCGAGAGCGGCACGCACGACGAGCTGCTCGCGCAGGCGGCGGAGTATCGCAAGCTCTACGAGCTGCAGTTCCGGGATCTGGACGTGCCGGAGGCGGCGGGCGCGGAGGAGCTGCTCGGCGAGGAGGGGCAGGCGCGCGCCGGGAAGGCGTGTTGAGCGCTGGCTCGGGGCGCGACGCGGCGGCCCGCGACGCCGCCCACGCCGCCGACTCGCCCTTCCGCCGGCGCTGGGGCTGGCGGACGCGGGTGGTCGTCACGTTCGCCGGCTGGGCGATCGCCCTCGTGCTGCGGTTGCTCTACCGGACACTCCGTGTGCGCTGCCTCGATCCGGCGGGCGTCCTCGAGGGCGTCGCGCGGGGCGAGCGTGCCGTGTTCGCCTTCTGGCACGACACGCTGGTGCTCCTGCCCCTCATGGTGACCGCGGTCTACCCGCGCGCGCGCGTGGCGGTCATGCTCAGCTGGCACCGCGACGCCGAGATCGCCGCCCAGGCAATCCGCCGGCTCGGCATCCGCCCCGTGCGTGGCTCGGCGAGGAGAGGGTGGTTGGGGGCGCTGCGCGGGCTCCTCGCGGCCCATGGGCGCGGCGAGCTCATCGCCATCGTGCCCGACGGGCCGCGCGGTCCGCGTCACCACGCCCAGGCGGGCGTGGTGCAGCTCGCGCGGGCGACCGGACTCCCGATCGTCGTGATCGGTGCGGCCGCGCGACCCGCCCGCCGGCTCGGGAGCTGGGACCGGCTCCAGCTTCCGGCTCCGTTCGGCCGGGTCACGCTCGTCCTCGGCGCGCCGCTCGCCGTCGGGAACGGCGGTGCGACCGACGCGGAGACGCTCGCGGCGGTCGAGACGGCGCTGGCGCGCGCCAACGACGCGGCGGCCGCGGCGATCGGGGTGGCGGCGGCATGACCGGGGCGTTCGTGCGCGCCACTTACCGTGGTGCGATGACCGTCGCGGCGGCCCTCGCCGCCGTGGGTGCGCATCTGCCGGGCGCGAGCCGCCGCTGGCCGACGCTCGCCGGCCGCCTGGGTTCGCTGCCGGCGGCCGAGCAGGCGGCGGTCCGCGGAGGCGACGCGATCTGGCTGCACGCGGCCTCGGTGGGCGAGCTGGTGGCGGTCCGCCCGCTCCTCGGCCGCCTGCGCGAACGCTTCCCGGGACGGCTGTTCGTCGTCTCCACGCTCACCGGCACGGGTCTGGCGCTGGCGCGGGAGATGGCCGAAGCACACCTCACCTGCCTGTTCCCGCTCGATGCGCCCGCGACCGTGCGGCGGCGTCTCGAGCCGTTCCGGCTCGAGGCCTTCCTCTTCACCGAGACCGAGGTCTGGCCGACGTTCCTCGGCGCGCTCGGCGCACGCGGGGTCCCCGCCATCCTGGTGAGCGGCCGGGTGAGTCCGCGCAGCGCGGCGCGTGCCTGGGGCCTGCGGCCGCTCTACCGCCGGGCACTCGCCCCCGTCACCTGTTGCATGCAGACCGAGGAGGATGCGCGGCGGATCGTCGCGCTCGGCGCCGACCCACGTCGCGTGCACGTGGCGGGCAGCCTCAAGTTCGACGTCGGGACGGCGCCGCCGCCGCCCGAGATCCCGCTGCTCGCCGCGGCGCTCGCGGGGCGGCGGGTGCTCGTCGCCGGCAGCACGCACGAAGGCGAGGAGGACGCGTTGCTCGCTGCCTACCGGACGCTCGTGGCCGCGCATCCGGATCTCCTGCTCCTGCTCGCCCCCCGCCACCCGGCGCGACTCCCGGCGGTCGAGGCGGCGGTGACCAAGATCGGGCTGCCGTGCCTGCGGTACACCACGCTCGTCGGCCGCGAGACGGCCGTGCCGGCCGGGCCGGCCGTCGTGCTGCTCGACGCGGTCGGCCCGCTGGCGCACTGCTACGCCCTCGGCTGGGCGGCCTTCGTCGGCGGCAGCCTGGTGCCGGCCGGCGGTCACAACGTGCTCGAGCCGGCGCGAGCCGCGCGTCCGATCCTGGTCGGCCGTCATACCGAGCACAGCGCCGCGCTGGTGGCGCGGCTCGCCGCGGCCGGCGGCCTGGTGCGCGTCGAATCATCCTCCGCGTTGACCGCGGCGATCGGCGGGCTGCTCGCCGATGCCGAGCGCGCCGTCGCCATGGGCCAGCGCGCGCGCGCGGTCGCGGAGAGCGGACGCGGCGCCCTGGAGCGTCACGTGAAGATCATCGCCGCCCGACTGACGACGGCGCGCGCTGCGGAGGCGTCGTCGTGAGCGCCCTGTCGCTGGAAGGCGTCGCCCGCCACGCGTGGGACGGGCGAACGCCGAGCGCGCGCGCGCTGCGCCTGGCGCTCGTCCCGGCGGCGGCGGCGTACCGGGCAGCGGTAGGGCTCCGGAACCGCCTCTACGACCAGGGCTGGCTCGCCGCCCGCCGCGTGCCGGCGCGGGTGGTGAGCGTCGGCAATCTCACCGTCGGAGGCACGGGCAAGACGCCGGCCGCCCTCTGGCTGGCCGAGCGTCTGGCGGCACGTGGCCACCGTGTCGGCATCGTGGCGCGCGGCTACCGCAAGCAGCGCCCCGGGCCGGTCGTCGTCGGCGTGGACGGTCGCGCGCTGGTCACGCCCGAGGAGGGAGGCGACGAGGCGGTGATGCTGGCACGCCGCTTCGCGGGTCCCGTCGTGACGGGCGAGCGCCGCCACGAGGCGGCGCTCCTCGCGTGCGCGCGCTTTGCCCTCGACACGATCGTCCTCGACGACGGGTTCCAGCACCGCGCGCTCGCCCGCGACGCCGACCTCGTGCTGGTGGCGGACGACGCGGCGGCCGGCTGGTGCCTGCCCGCGGGGTCGTTGCGCGAGCCGCCTGCCGCGCTCCGCCGGGCCCGCGCGGTGCTCGTCGTTGGCGACGCCACGGCATCCGTCCCACCGGGGATGGTGGTCTTCCGGGGCCGGCTCGCGCCCGTGGCCGCGGTGCGCGCGCGAGACGGCGCCTTTCACCCCGAGCCGCTCGACGCGCTCGTCGGCCAAGACGTCGTCGCAGTAACCGGCATCGCACGGCCCGAGGGCTTCGTCGACACGCTCGGGCGGCTCGGAGCGCGGGTGCGCGACGTGCTCCGCTTCCCCGACCACCATGCCTACACCGCCGCCGACGCGCGGCGGATCGCCGCGGCCGCGCGGGCGGGCACGTTGGTGACGACCGAGAAGGACCTCACGAAGCTCGAGCGCTTTCCGGGCCTCGAGGCGCTCATCGCCCTCCGCGTCGAGCTCGAGGTGGAGGACGAGGAGGCACTCCTCGACCTCCTCGAGCATGCCGCCTGAATGCTCAGATCAACCGAGCCAACCGGCGAGTTGACCGAACGATTGTCGGACGGCGATCAGCTACGCGGGAGCAGATAAAAGGCGATGACGGCGTACTGCGCAGCCGCTGCCGCGATCACCAGCGCGTGGAACACTTCGTGGTAGCCAAACACTGCCGGCACGGGGTTGGGGCGTCGGAGCCCGTAGACAGCGGCCCCGGCCGAGTAGAGCACGCCGCCGAGCGCAAGTAGCCCGGTGGCGGTCGAGCCGATGTATGAGACGAGCTGCGGCAGGGCCACGACGGCAACCCAGCCGAGCGAGGTGTACACGATCGCGCTGAACCACTTCGGCGCGTCGATCCAGATCAGGTTCAGCGCCATCCCAGCGAGCGCGCCGCTCCACACCACGGCGAGCACGACGACGGCGAGCGTGCCCGAGAGCGCCAACAGGCCGAACGGTGTGTACGTTCCGGCAATCAGCAGGAAGATCATCGAATGGTCGAGCCGCCGCATCCATCGGCGCCCGGGAACCGACCACGTCACCCCGTGGTAGAGCGCACTCACGCCGAACAGCGCCGAGAGGCTGAGAGCATAGACGGTCGCGGCGAGCGCAGCTCTCGCGCTCGGGGCCGCGAGGATGAGCGCGGCGCCGGCGAGTAGGGAGACGAAGAACGCATACTCGTGCGACACGCCTCGAAGTCGCGGCTTGAGGGGCTCTCGCTGGACGGCGACGGGGTCCGAGGCGGAAGGGCTTGCCACGGAGGAAGGACGCCCGAAGGGCCGCGCGCCTTTCCAGAGCACGTGACCGCTTACACCCGCCTCAAGCTGGCGTCTATCGCGGCACCTGGACGGTTCAAACTGCGGGGGGCTACGGCTGCAGACGGGCGACCGCACGGGCCAACGTCGCCGCCGAGGAGACGCTCATCTTCCTCAAGACGGTGCGGCGATGGCTCTCCACCGTGCGCACGCTGATGTCCAGTGCCGTCGCGATGGCCTTGGAGATCTTCCCCACGGCCAGCAGGTCCATAACCTGGCGCTCGCGCGGAGTGAGTCGCGCGATGCGGTCGGCCAGCTCGGCGTGCTGCGCGGTCGCATCGCGGGCCTGCGCATCGAGCCGGAAGGCCTCACGGATGCGCTCGAGCAGCGCCTTCGGAGGGACGGGCTTCCGGAGGAAGTCGATCGCGCCGCCTTTGAACGCACGGACGGAGGTGCACCGCTACAGTGAGAAGACGCTGTACCCGTCCCTCGTCAGGATGACCCGCTTCCTCCGCCCCTCTGCCCGGAGCCCGGCCGCCACCTGCTGCTTGTCGAGCATGTCGCGGAGCCCTTCCGCGAAGCGCGTCGGGTCGGCGTCATGCAGATCATCAACGATCGCGGTCGGAAGCGTCAGGCCGGCGACCCGCGTGCCCGTCTCGTCATCCACCCGGAAG
>VBLD01000196.1 GCA_005879205.1 Deltaproteobacteria bacterium | reverse complement strand
GCCCGGGGCCGTCGTGGCGACGATCGGCATCTTCCTCCCGGGCTTCGTGCTGGTGGCGGCCACCGGCCCCCTGCTCGAGCGCTGGCGGCGACGGCCGGCCTTGCGCGAGACGCTCGACATGGTCAACGCGGCGGTGGTGGGCGTCATCGTCGCGGTCGTGCTGCGCCTCGTTCCCGCCGCGACCGGTGGGCCGTTCGAGGCCGCGCTGGCGGCCGCCGCGGGCCTCGCGGTGTGGGCGCTCGGCGTTCCGGGAACCGCGGTCATGGCCGCCGCCGCCGGCGCCGGCCTCGTGCGGAGCGTCCTTTGAGCCGGAGCGCCGTCAGGGCAGGATCGGCAGCGTGTTGTGCCAGTAGCTCAGGTCGCCGGGGCTCGACGCGATCACGACGATCCCGCTCTCCGGCGTGACCGGCTGCTTGGTGCCGGTCGGGTTGTTGATGTCGTGCACCGAGGGGCTGGTGATGAAGGGGAACCCGAGGCCGTCCTGGAGCGCGATCGAGTCCATGTCGGTCGTCTTGTAGTAGATAGCTTCATGGAACGGCGAGTAGAAGATGTAGACGCGCCGGTGCAGCTCGTCGAGCTGGACGAGGCCGCGCGTGCCGAGCGTCGCGAAGGTGGCGACGGTGTACATCGGCGACCAGGTCCCGTCGGGGGAGCGGACGAGCAGGCCGACCAGCGTGTCGGACGCGCTGCTCCGGCTCGTCTTCATCACCACCCACAGCCGGCCGTCGGCGCCGAGCTTCATGTTGAAGTGGTCGTCGGCGGCCTTGTTGCCGGCAACGGCCACCTCGGTGCTCCAGCCGGCGGCCGGGGCCGCGTCGTCGGGGTGCACCGCGAAGTAGTCGGCCTGGGTGCGCTGGTTCGACCAGAACACCCCGATTTTCCCGTTCAGCGCGATGACGCCCGAGATCTCGGTGGTGGTGGTGGCGACGGGGAGGCCCTGGGTGGCGGGCAGGACGAACGGCGCCGACCAGTGCAGGTCGTCGTCGAGCGAGTGGGCGACGAACACCGAGCCGTTCGAGTCGTAGGCCACCCAGAAGCGGCCGGTCGAGTCCTCGGCGAGCGTCATCGAGTTGGTCCCGCCGCCCGGCAGCTCCACCGGGAAGCCCGGATCGAGGAAGTAGGTCCCGAGCGCCGGGTCGTAGGAGTAGCGCAGCAGCCGGTTGGTCCCGGGTGCGAGGTAGCCGGTGCGCGAGACCATGTACAGCTTCTCGCCGTTCCACAGACAGTCCTGACGGCTCATCGGGCGCTCGTCGACGAAGACGCCGGTATCGATCCAGCGCTGGGCGGCGCGGTCCAGGCGGAAGATGTGATGCGCGCGCGCGGCGCTGCTGTAGAGCGTCGCCCACCAGGTGCCGTCGAGGAACCAGAGATGGCTCTCGGGCTTCTGCGCCGTGGCTTCGTTCGACATGCCGGTGCCGACCGTGTCGGGGTAAGTGAAGTCGCGGAAGCCGATGCCGCCGCTCGCGGTCACCGTCACCACCACCGTGGCGCTGGCCGGGACGCGGCTCGAGCCGGTGACCGTCGCCGCGATGGTGTGCACGCCGGGGCTCAGCACGCCGGTGAACGAGGCCCCCGTGCCGAGCGGGCCATCGATGCTGGAGGTCCACTGGATGGCGGCGGAGAGATCGCCGTCCCGCGGGTCGGCGGCGGTGGCGCTGAACGCCACACCCTGCCCGAAGGACACCTGCGCGCCGTCGGCGGGCTCGGCGATGGTCAGCACCGGGTCGTCGGGCCCGCGCAGCTCGAGGAGGAGCGCCGGCTTGCCGCTCGCCGCCTCGCGGCTCTGGTAGACGACCTCGTCGCTCGAGGTCGTGGTCAGGCCGAAGCTGTAGATGCCGTCGGCCGGCACCGCCGCCGTCACGTCGAAGTCGACCACCTGGTTCGCTGTAACGGCGCCCTGGGTGGCGAGCCGCGGGCCGTCGAGCGCCGGTCGCGTGGCGTAGGTGGTGGACGCCTCGGACCACGCGAGGTTGCCGGCCACGATCGCCTGCACGCTGCCGCCGCTCGCGCTGGCGGCGGCGCTCGACCCGGCGGCCGTCAGCCGCAGGCGCGCGCGCCCGACCGTGAACGGCGGCAGGATGCCGCGCACGTCGAACCGGAGGTGGGCCTGCTTGACGGGCGAGGCGTCGACGAAGAGGGAGGTGGCACGCCCGAAATTCGTGCCCGGATTGGCGGCGTCGACGTAGGTGTCGGCCACCGGCGCGAGGGTGATGGTGCGCGGCGCCACCACCACGCTGGCGCTGGCGCTGCTGGTGGCGCCCGCGGCGTCGGTGACGGTCGCCGTGATGGTGTGGGCGCCGGCGGAGAGGCTGGTCACGGTGAGCATCGCCCCGCTGCCGAGCGCGCCGTCGCGGTCCGAGCTCCAGCGGATGGCGTCGCCGAGGAGGCCGTCTTCCTCGTCGGTCGCATGCGCCGCGAGGAGGAGAGGCGTGCCGGCGAAGAGCGCGGCGCCGTCGATCGGGGCGTCGATGGCGACCGAAGGAAAGGTGTTCGGGGGCAGCACCACGACCGTGCGCGCGGCGACGCCGGCGAGGCCGCCCGCGTCGGCCACGGTGGCGGTCACCTGATGCGTCCCCACCCGCAGCGAGTTGGTGAAGAAGCTCGGGCCGCCGCCGATCGGCCCGTCGACGTCGGAGGTCCACACGAGACCGCCCGAGAGGTCCCCGTCGGTGGCATCGATGGCGCTCGCCCCGAAGCTGACGCCGAGGTTGGCGAACACGAGCGCGCCGGCGATCGGGGCGTCGATCGTCACCACCGGCGGCGTCGGCGCGACGGTGAGCACGACCGTCGCCGACCCGAGCGCGCCGTCGGAGTCGGTCACGGCCGCGGTCAGGCGATGGGTCCCCTCGCGCAGCGTGACCGTGCGCGTCCCCCCCGAGCCGAGCGGCCCGGCGACGTCCGAGCTCCAGGCGAGCCCGCCGCCCAGCGCGTCGTCGAAGTCGTCCGTGACCGTGGCGGCCAGGGAGACGGGCGTGCCGGCCGGCACCACCGTGCCGTCGGCGGGCGAGGTGATCGTGATCACGGGTGGTGCGTTCGGGGCGCGGACGTGGAGCCGGATGCGCGCCTGGCTGCTGACGCCGTCGGCGTCGGTGACCGTGGCCGTGACCGTGTGCAGGCCGACGCCGAGCGCGCGGCTCACGCTGGCCCCCGTGCCGAACGGCCCGTCGAGGCTCGAGGTCCAGGCGAGAGCGCTCCCGAGGTCGCCGTCCTCCGCGTCGAGCGCCGTGGCCGCGAAGGTGATCGGCCCGGCGGCGGTGAAGAGCACGGCCCCGTCGGCGGGCGAGCCGATCGTGACCACCGGCGGGCGATCGACGACCACCGTGGTCGCCGCGTCCGCCGCCATGCCGCTCGGGTCGGTCACGCGCGCCGTGATGGTGTGCGGTCCGGGGGTGAGCGTCGTCACCGTGATGGTCGCACCACTGCCGAGCGGGCCGTCGCGGTCCGAGCTCCACTGGATGCGGCCGCTCACGTCGCCGCTCTCGGCGTCGCTGGCCGCACCCGCGAGGGCGACGGCGGCGCCCGGGCTGCTGACCGCGCCCGGCGCCGGCCGAGCGATCGTGACCGTCGGCGCCGTGTCGGGCTCGAGCGTGAGGAGGAGCTGCGGCTTCTTCGCACCCTCGCGGCTCTGGTAGCGCACCCAGTCGCGGTTCGTGTCGAGCACCGCGAAGTCGTACACGCCGTCGGAGCCGAGCGCGGGGGTCACGTCGAAGTCGACCACCTGGCCGGGCTTGATTGCCGTCGCGCGGGTGGCGAGCGGGGTTCCCCCGACCACCGGACGTGTGTTGAAGGTGGTCTTTGCCTCGGACCAGGCGGCCGGGCTCGCGAGCGCGTAGACGGCGCCGCCGACGCGGCCGCCGTCGCTGCTCCCCTTGCCGACCGTCAGGCGGAGGATGGCCCGCTGGACGGCGAACTGGCCGACGCCCGCCACCTGGAAGCGCAGGAAGGCCTGGCGCTCGGGCGAGCTGCCGGCGAGGAGCCCGGGCGCGGTGCCGAAGGCCTTGGTGGGCGCCGCCGCATCCACGTAGGTGTCGGCGACGGCGAGGAAGGTCAGCGCGGCGGGGCTCACGGTGACGCGGACGCTGGCGCTGGCTGCCGCACCGTCCCGGTCGGTGACCGTGGCGGTGAGCACGTGGGTACCCGTCGCCAGCGCCGGCACGGTCAGCGTACCGCCGCTTCCGAGCGCGCCCGCGAGACTCGAGGTCCATCGCACACGTGCCGCGAGGTCGCCGTCCTCGACGTCCGCCGCCGTGGCGGTGAGGACGATGGGCCTACCGGCCAGGAGCGCGGCGCCGTCCGCAGGCGCCTGGATGGCGATCACGGGGCGCACGTTCGGCGGCCGGATCACCACACTGTGGCTCGCCTCGCCCACGAGCCCGCCCGCATCCTGGACGCGGGCGGTGATCACGTGCGTCCCGACCTGCAGCGTGCTCGCGGTGATGCTCGCGCCGGTGCCGAGATCGCCGTCCAGGCTCGACGTCCAGCGAAGCGCGCTCGAGAGAGCGCCGTCGGTGACGTCGGCGGCCGTCCCCACGAATACCAGAGGCGTCCCCTGGAAGACGCTCGTCCCCGCGGCGGGGGCGGTGATCGTCACGATGGGCGGCGTCGGATTCACGGTGAACTCGACGCTCGCCGTGCCGGTGGCGCCGTCGGAATCGGTGACCGCAGCGCTGAGGACGTGGACGCCTTCGTGGCGCAGGACGACGGTGCGCGTCGCGCCGATGCCGAGGTCACCGTCCAGGCTCGACGACCAGTGGATGCGGCCGCTCGGGTCCGG
>VBLD01000107.1:24391-25159 GCA_005879205.1 Deltaproteobacteria bacterium | reverse complement strand
TGCATCGACAACGACGGCAACGGCCTCACCGACTTCGAGGATCCGGCGTGCTGCAGCGAGACGCAGGAGTTCGCCATGACCCTCTCGAACGGCATGATCAAGCCCGCCGGCGAGACGAGCAAGCTCCGCCTGCGCTCGCTCCTGATGGGCACCGGGATGACCAGCATCAGCCCGACGACCCAGGACGTCCTGGTCCAGCTCCGCCCCGCGGACGGTAAGGACATCTTCTGCGCCCGCATCCCGGCAACCGCCTTCGTCCGGCACCAGAGCAACTTCAAGTTCGTCGCCCGCCGCACGCCGACGGTCAGCGCCAAGGGGCTCGACCGGGTAATGGTGAACATCCGGCACAACGGCACCGTGCGCTTCCGCACGCTCGGCAAGCGCGTCCAGCTCACGAGCGTCGCTCAGGGGCCGATGCAGCTGACGCTCGGCTTCATCGACGCCGCGAACCCCGCCGCCAACCGCTGCTCCTCGACCACGACCCCCTTCCAGAACGTCCGCCAGCTGACGCTCATCGCCCACTGACGGATTGCCCACCCCCATCCGCACGGGCGGCCACCGGGGAAACCCGGTGGCCGCCTCCCTTCTCAGCAACCGACCCCCCGACCCCTCGAATGCCCCCGGCGCGAATCGAACGCGCGACCCCCTGCTTAGGAGGCAGGTGCTCTATCCACTGAGCTACGAGGGCGAACATCATCGGGCACTTATCCCGTTCCCAGTAGCCTGAAAAGCGCGCCGCCAACGACGCGATTCGCGACCACGGAGCGA
>VBLD01000107.1:0-24364 GCA_005879205.1 Deltaproteobacteria bacterium | reverse complement strand
TTGCCGCATCGCGTCAGATAGAAAAATACACCTTTCACCCCTTTTGGGGATTCACCTTCCGATCGGTCGTGCTAAATGAAGACCCTTCGCACACGGTTCGATCCACGCGACGAATCGATCTGCGCGCTAGGGGAGGTGGGCATGTCTGAGTTCGCGGAGCCGCGCATTCGACGACTCGTCGCGGACTACCTCGGCGTCAGCGCCGACGAGCTGACTCCGGAGGTATCGCTGACCGATGATCTCGCCGCCGACTCCCTGGACCTCGTGGAGCTCGCCCTCGCGCTCGAGGGAGAGTTCGGCATCGAGGTGCCGGAGCGGATGATCGACGAGGTCCGGACCTACGGCGATCTCGTCGAGACGGCGGCGGCGCTCACTCGCGGCCTGGAGACGCGTGAGATCTCCCCCGCTCGAGCGCGCCGGCGATGGTCTGGTCGTGCGTCGTTCCGGCCGGGATCGCGACCGGCTCCGGCCTCCGGCGCGCGGACGTGCACACGCCGTACGCCGCCGAGGAGATCGCCGACGACGCGCTTCGAGCCGGGCGCGGAGCGCGGCTCGAGGTGACGGTTCCGGCCGCGACCACCGACGCCGGCCTGGCGTGGGTGCAGGATCAGTTCGCCTGGCTCGACGAGCGCGGCGTGCATGTCACCGTCCATCGCGACCACCAGGCCGCCGGGGGTCGGCAGCCCCACGCGGCGGCGTGAACCAGCAGTCGCGCGAGCGGATCGCCGGATCCGCGCGGCGCTAGCCGGGAGCGTCGAGCAGCGCGTGGGTGCGTGCGAACACCCGGTCGAGCATCGGCCTGGTGAGCTTGCCCGTGAAGGTGTTCTGCTGGCTCGGGTGATAGGAGGAGAGGAGGACGAGGCCCGAGGGCAGGCGGTACTCTGCGCCGTGGCCGAACGGCGGAGCGGGACGTGGCACCGGCTGCCCCCGAGCGCGCTCCGCGGCGAGAAATCCGTCGTGCGCCACTTTGCCGAGCGCGACGACGACTCGCAGCCGCGTCAGCAGCCCGAGCTCGCCCAGCAGGTACCGCCGGCAGGTCGCGATCTCGAGCGGCGTCGGACGGTTGGCCGGCGGCGCGCAGCGGGCGACGGCGGAGACGAACGCGTCGCGCAAGCGAAGCCCGTCGGCGCGGTGGACGGAGGACGCCTGGTTGGCGAAGCCGGCGCGGTGGAGCGCCCCGTAGAGCCAGTTGCCGCTCTCGTCGCCGGTGAAGATGCGGCCCGTCCGATTGCCGCCGTGCGCGGCGGGCGCGAGCCCGACGACCAGGAGGCGGGCGTCCGGGTGCCCGAACCCCGGCACCGGTCGCCCCCAGTACGTCCAGTCGCGGAAGCGGGCCACCTTCTCGTGCGCCACGCGCTCGCGATGCTCGACCAGCCGCGGGCAGAGCCGACAGCGAGTGAGTCGCTCCTCGAAGCGGCCGAGCCCCTCACTCGCCGCAGAGGACTCCGGCGGTGACGAAGAGCGCGTGCGTCTCATGCACCGTGCCGGTGAAGACCTGGCCTTCCCCCGCCGGCTCCACCACGCGGACGGCGACCCACGGTCCCGCCGCCTCGGGCCCAGCGCCTGCGGGCACGTAGCCGGCGGGGTAGTGAGAGGCCGTTTCGAGGGTATCTCCCGGCGCCAGCTCGGCCGCCGGCACGGGCTGCATGCCGGCCCGGTAGAAGGGATGGCCGCGCGCCGCGAGCACGGCATGTCCCGTCGTCAGTACCACCCGCACCAGTGGCACCGGTCCCGCGGCGATCACCTTGATCAGCTGCCGGAAGCCGAGCCGGCCCGACGGCAGGCGGGTCAGCACGGGGAATCCTTTGCCGGGCGTCTCCGCGATCGGCACCGGCCCCTCGGCGGTCTCGACCATGCAGCCGGCGGCGAGGCCGCGCGCCTCCTCCATCGCGGGCGAGGACGATAGACCGCGGTCCACGCGTCACGCAAGCGCATCCATATCAGCGCGCGATCGGCAGCGAGAGCTGCCGGCGGTCGCGTGCGGCGCCGCGCCGCGTCCGGTCGGGTCCACTGCTGCGGCCCGACCGCACCATACGCACCGCGTCCTCGAGCGACACGCCGGTCGCGCGACAGTAGCGCTGGAGCGCCGCACCGAGCGCGAGGAAATCGGCGTCGCCACCCCAGAGCGCGGTCATGCCCTGCAAGCGGCGCCAGCTCGGCACCAGCGTGCCGGTCAGCCACCGGCGCACGACCGAGGGCGAGACCCGCAACGCCCGCGCGACGTCGCGCACTCCGAGGCCGTGGATGCTGCGCACGGCGCGCAGATACGCGGGCACGGTGAGGATCGCCGGCAGCTCGCGGCGCCCCATCCTAGGCGCGCGCCGACCGGCGGCGCCGCGCGAGCCGGCCGGCGGCCTGCTCGACCAGGGCATCCGCGCGTGCCAGCAACGATTCATTCCGCGTGTGACGCTCGATCATGTACGACAGGTCGCCGAGGTCGTGAATCAGCAGCTGGATCGCTCGCTGACGCCACTCCGGATCCTTCACCACGCTCAGCATGTCGATGACGACGTCCTCCAGCTCCGAAGCCTCGATGTCGATCGCCATCTCGAACGCCCGTTCGAGCGAGACCCCCGCCCGCGCCTCGCGGGTATAGGCGCCGAGCAACGACCGCAGGCGCGTCACGGTGGTCGGGTCGAACCACACTCCGGCCCTGGCCGCGGCGCGCGGGTCGGAGTCGACCACCGTCTCGACCAGCGCCAGGGCGCCGCAGTGGGCCGCCTCGTGTCGCGCCATGCCGAACCAGAAGTTACGCACCTCCTCGGGCCGCGCGAACGCCTTCACGAAGACCACGTAGAGCGCCATCGTCTTCTTTTCGAGCTCGATGGCGGTGTCGAGGATGCCGCGGATCGTCGTGCGTCGGGCGCGCTGCCGGGCCGCGGGCATCCCGAGTTCACTCTTAGCAAAGGCGCCGGCAGGTTGTAAAAAGACGCTTGTGGACGAAGCCGTCGTCGGAGAGCTCGAAGCGGCGATCGCGGACGTCGGCGCGCTCCTGGTGCGCGTCCGCAAGTACCGGCGCGGGCAGACCGGCGCCGGCGCGACGCTCCTCGACGAGGCGCTCGCGCTCGGCGACCGCGCACGCCGGCTGCACCGCCACGAGGCGCTCGATGCGGCCGCCGCGAGGGCCCTCCTCGCCGAGGCCGAGGCGCTCGTCGCCCGCGGGCGGGAGTTGCTGGCCGCGGTGCGGGCCACACCGGAGTACCGCGCCGCGGTCGCAGCCCACGCCGCGGGCGACGCCGCGGCGCTCGCCGCCGCCCTCCCCGCGATCTTCGTCGGCCTCGAAGCGGTCGGCGGACGTCCCGATCTCTTCTACCCCGTCGCGTGGCAGCGCCGCGGCAAACCCCGCGCCGTCGCCGACATCGTCGCCGAGGTCCAGCGGTGCCGGGACGACGGCCTGCCGGCCGAGGGGGACGACGTCGCACCGGGCACCGACCCGGAGCTGCCGGCGGTCGTCCTGCAGGGTGAGGCACCGCCCGACGAGCCCGTCGTGCTCCGCTGCTCCGCCGCCATGCGCGGGCAGCCGATCTACCGTCTCGCGGACACCGGCGAAGTCCTGGTGTATGCGCCGCGGCTCCGCGCCCCCTTCACGGTCCTGCTCCGCGACACGTCCGCAGGCGAGGACGACGACGCTCCCCTGGATCCCGCCTGGCGCACCGCGCTCGGCGCCGCCCTGGCCGCGGCCGGCGTGCCGGTGGAAGACGCCTGACGCCGACGCCGGTCAGGCGCGCAGGCGCGCTCTCAGGGCCGCCACCGCCTCGCGCAGCGCGGCGTCCTCGCGCAGCCGCCGCTCGATCGCGCCGAGGGCGTGGGCCACGGTCGAGTGATCCCGCCCGCCGAGGTCGGCGCCGATCGCGCCGAGCGGCGCGTCGGTGTGATGGCGACAGAGGTACATCGCCACCTGTCGCGGCACGGCCACCCGCGCCGTGCGCCGCGGCGAGGCGATCTCGTCGCGCGTCAGGCGATAGTGCCGGCACACTTCGCCGACGATGCGGCCGATGGTCACGCGCTGCGCCGTGACGTCACCGTGGGCCGCGAGCGCTTCCTCGGCGAGCGCGAGGGTCACCGGCCGCCCGGTCAGGCTGGCGAACGCCTCGAGCCCCGTGAGGGCCCCCTCGAGGATGCGGACGTTCGCGCACCAGCGCTCGGCAAAGTACGCGATCAGATCGGGCGCGAGCGTGAGGCCCAGCGCGGAAGCCTTGCGGTCGACCAGGGCCCGACGGAGCTGCGGGTCGGGAGGCTGGACCTCGGCCAGGAGCCCCGAGGCGAAGCGACTGCGCAGCGTCGCCTCGATGCCCGGCATCTCGTGCGGCGGCCGGTCGGAGGCGAGCACGATCTGCTTGGAGCCGGCGTGGAGGGCGTCGAAGGTATGGAAGAACTCCTCCTGGGAACGGCGCTTCCCGATCAGGAACTGGACGTCGTCGACCACCAGCGTCTCGATGCGCCGGAAGCGCCCGCGGAACTGGCTCATCTGATCGGCCTGGAGCGCGACGATCATCTCGTTCACGAAGTTCTCGGCCGAGAGCCAGGCCACCCCACCCGAACGCCCCTCGGCCTGCATCGAATTGGCCACGGCGCTCAGGAGGTGCGTCTTCCCGAGCCCGCACCCGCCGTAGATGAAGAGCGGGTTGAAGCGCTCGCCCGGCCGTCCCACGACGGCCCGCGCGGCCGCGAAGGCTACCTGGTTGCTCGTACCCACGACGAAGGTCTCGAACGTGTAGCGGATCGGGGGCGCCAGCGAGTCGTCCCGCGGCCGAAGGACCACCACCGGAGGCCGGGGCGCGCGGACGCGCGGGGCCGGGACGTCGAGCGCCCGGTTCACGTGCAGCTGGACGTTTCCCTGGCCGCCGCACGCGCGGCCCACCGCCCGCTCCAGGCGGCCGAGGAAGTGGCGCCTGAGCCAGTCGCGGAAGAAGGCACTCGGAACCTCGACTGTGAGCACGCCATCGGACCAGCCGGTCGCCCGCAGCGGCTCCACCCAGGCCTCGAAATCCTTCGCGGACAGCTCGGCGCCGAGCAAGCGCCGTGCCTCGCGCCAGATGGTGTCGACCATCCACCGCCCCCTCTTCGTCCCGACCGTCCATCGGGTCCCCGAAGATCCAACCGCGCGACGCTGTCCACACCTCTGGAGTACTTCCTCAACATGCCCATCTCACGCGCCGTCGCGGTTGCGGCCGCCGAGCCCACACCACCACCCATCCGCCACCTCCCCGCTACGGGAAAGCGGCCGCTTCCGACCCTCCACCAGTTCCTAGAAAGTTTTGCTGCGGGAGGGCACGTATGTACTCCCGGCAAAAGGGGATTGCAAGCGAAAAACGGAGCGACCTCCAACTTTTTTCATAATCGCGCGAGATCCCTCGCGCTTCGCCGACTGTCAACGCGCGGCGGTGCTGGCTTGCACGGGCAGCGGCTCGACCGGCGCGCGCGACGCGGCCTCGAAGTACGGCAGCGCCTCCGGCAGCCACGCGCGGATCTGTTGCGCACGCGTGCCGTGGCTCGGGTGCGTGGCGAGGAACTGCGGCGTCGCGTCTCCGCCGGCGCGTTGTTCCATGCGCTGCCAGAAGGCGAGCGCACCGCGCGGATCGTAGCCCGCGCGCGCCATCAGCAGAAGCCCGATGTGATCCGCTTCGGACTCCTGCGTCCTGCTGTACGGCAACAGCACGCCGACCTGCGCGCCGAGGCCGTAGGCCACCAGGATCGTTTCGGTGCCCGGCCCGCTGCCGAGCACGGCACCGAGGACCGATTGCCCCGCCTGCGCCGCCCGGGTCTGGCTCATCCGCTCGGCACCGTGTCGCGCGATCGCGTGCGCGATCTCGTGGCCGAGCACGACGGCCAGGCCGTTGGTGTCGGCGGCGACCGGAAAGATGCCCGTGTACACCGCCACCTTCCCGCCGGGCAGCGCGAACGCGTTCTGCTGCTTCGGATCCTCGATCACCGTGAAGCGCCACTGGTAGTCGGGCTGGTTGGCCACCGCGGCGAGCCGCCGGCCGACCGCCTCCACCGGGCCGACGACCACAGGGCGCGAGTCCACCCGGCTCTTGGCGAGCACCTGCTGGTACGCCTGCGCGCCCAGCTTGGTCTCCTCCTCGGGAGAGACGAGGATCAGCTGACTGCGGTTCGTGTACGGAGCTCTCGCGCAGCCGCCGACGAGGAGGAACGCCAGGAGAACGGCACCGCCGCGCATGGGGCCCCGATAGCAGGGGCCCCTTGCAGCGGCAATGCCGAATGGACGCCGGGAAACCTACCCCTTCGCCTTGAGGACCTCGTCGATCATCTGCTTGAAGCCCTCCACGGATCGGTTGGCAACCCGCTTGCCGTTGACGAAGAACGTGGGTGTGCCCTGCACGTCCGCCGCCCGACCGTCCGCCATGTCTTTCTCGATCTGCTGCTGGGTCTCGGAAGCGTTGAAGTCCTTCTCCCACCGGGCGACGTCGAGCCCGATCTGCCCGGCGTACTCCTTGAGCTTATCGAAGCCGAGCTCCCGGTTGTTCTTGAAGACGATGTCGTGCATCTCCCAGAACTTTCCCTGCTTGCCGGCCGCGGCCGTGGCCTTGGCGGCTGGCATCGCGTTGGGGTGCATCGTGGGAGGGAGCGGGAACTGCTTGTAGACGAAGTTCACGTCGTTCGGGTACGCCTGCATCACCTGGTCGACCAGACTGGCCGACTGCGCGCAGAAGGGTCATTGGAAGTCGGAGAACTCGACGATCGTGACCTTCGCCGCCTTCGGCCCCCGGACCGGCGAGTCGGAGACCGGGATGGCATAGACCTTGTTCGGATCGGGCATCTGCGGGCGCGCCGCCGGGGCCCCCGCCTTCACCTGCTGGACCGCCTTGTCGAGGCCGTCGAGCTTGGCGAGGATGTCCTTCTGCCCCTTCTTGAGCTCCTCGATGTCGCTTCCACCCTGGCACGCCGCCAGGGCAGCCAATCCAACCACTGAGACGACGGGTTTCAATCGCATTGCCACCTCCCAGGCAAGAGATTAAGGGCATCTCGTCTGCGGCCGTCAAGTGCGTGAGACACCACACAAAACGCCCGCCGGGCCGTTTTGTCAACCGGTGATTGACACCCCCGCCCTCGCACGTTACTCGAACCTCGTTTGCCAGCCAGCTTGGTTTCATAAGCCCGAAAGGAGGCTTGCATGCGCGTGTTCAAGATCACGGCGGTGGGCGTGTTGCTCCTCGCCGCGACCGGTTGCGCGAACTTCCGTGATCGCCGGTGGGGACCCTGCGCCCTGGGCGGCGCCTTCCTCGGCGGCGCTCTCGGCGGCGTCGGTGGAGGACTCGGCGTGGACATGGCGGAGAAATCGCCGGTCTCGAAGCACGACATCGTCGCCGGCGTCGGTGCCGGCACCGCCGGCGGCGCGCTGCTCGGCGCGTTGCTCGGCCACATGCTCTGCGATCCCGAGAAGGAGGCGCCCCCGCCGCCCGTGCTCGCGCAGGCTCCCCCGCCTCCGCCTCCGGCACCGCCCGCACGGGGCACCCGGATCGCCACCGTCGGTGCCGCCAACTTCGACTTCAACCGAGCGGAGGTGAAGGCCGAAGGTCGCGACGTCCTCGACCACGCCGTGCGGGTCATGCGCGACAATCCAGACCTGCGCGTGACGGTCGAGGGACATACCGACTCCGTCGGCAGCGCCGCGTACAACCAGAAGCTCTCCGAGCGGCGCGCGGAGGCCGTCAAGCGGTACCTGGTGCGCGAGGGTGTCGCGTCGAACCGCATCTCCATCGTGGGCTTCGGCAAGTCCCGTCCGGTGGCGAGCAACGACACGGAGGAGGGACGCGCCCAGAACCGCCGCGCCGAGGTCGTCGCCGACTGATACCGGCAAGGGGGGAGTGACTGGCCGGCCCGCCGGTTGCTCCCGTCCCGTTGACTAGCTTGCAGCTTTCCGTTACGCCCAGCCAGTCTTTTTTCACGGGGCCGGGAGGAAAGCTATGCGCGACCTCAAGATCGTGGCAGGGGCCGTGGCAGCCGTGTTCTTCGTCACGGGCTGCGCGGTCCGCGAGCGCAGCTGGAGCACCTGTGCGGTCGCAGGCGCCGTCATCGGCGCCACGGTGGGCGGCATCACCGGCGGAGCCGCCGTCAACAACGGGAAGAGCCACCCCTCGAGCGAGGAGCGCGGGGCGGGAATCGGCGGCGGGATCGCGGCCGGCGCGCTCATCGGCGGGCTGCTCGGTCACGTGATCTGCGACCCCGTGAAGCCGACTCCGGCGCCGCCGCCACCGGTGGTGGCGCAGGCGGCGCCCCCGCCGCCACCGCCCGCCAAGGGCACCACGCTGGCGACGCTCGGCGGCGCAAACTTCGACTTCAACAAGACCGAGGTGCGGCCCGAGGGACGCGACATCCTCGACGGCGCCGTCAAGACGCTCAAGGACAACCCCAACGTCAAGGTCGTGGTCGAAGGACACACCGACTCGGTCGGCAAGGACGCGTACAACAAGAAGCTGTCCGAGCGTCGAGCCGAGGCCGTCAAGCGCTACCTGATCCGCCAGGGCATCGACGCGAGCCGCATCCGGACCGCGGGGTACGGGAAGTCCAAGCCGATCGCCGACAACGGCACCGAGGCGGGCCGGGCGAAGAACCGGCGGGCCGAGGTGGTCGTCGAGTAACGCTTGCTGCTCCGGCTCGGCTCGTCTAGGACGGGCTCGGGTGCCGGGGCGTGTCCGACTTCAGCGACTGCTTCCTCCTCGTCTTCGGTCAGCTCGCCGTCGGCGGGCTCGCCGCCCTCGCGGTGCCGCCGTTCTCCGTTCTGCAACGGGGCTTCTACAAGTCGAGCGCGTGCGTCTTTCTCGGTTGTGCGCTCCTCTTCCTCGCCGGAAAGGCAGCTCTCGTCGTCCGCGCCGGGGGTGTGCCGCCGGCGCGCGGGCTCGAGCTCGCCCTCTGGAGCGTCTTCGCCGCGAGTTCGGCGGTCTATCTGGCCGCGCTCTGGCGCGAGGAGCCGCGGCTTCGCGCCCGTGCCTACCCGGCAGCGCTCTTTCTCGGCGTCGCCGCGCTCTTCGCCAGCGCCGGCGTGCACCGGCTGGGTCCCCTGCTCTCTCCCGCCGCGGTCCTCTACCCGCTCTCCTTCCTGACCGGCGCGCTCGCCCTCGGCGCCGTCGCGACCGGCATGCTGCTCGGGCACTGGTATCTGATCGACCTCGGTCTCTCGATCGAGCCGCTCCAGCGGCTCTTCCGCTACTTCGTGGCGGTCCTCATCCTCCACCTCGCCGTGCTCGCCGTCACCCTCGCCGTCATGGGCCTCGCCCCCGGACCGGGCACGGCGGCCGTCACCTCGCTCTGGCACGAGCACCGCTCGCTCCTCGCCGCCCGCTTCCTCCTGGGTCCCCTCGCCGCGCTCGGCCTCGGCTACCTGATCGACCGCACGCTCCGCATCCCCCAGACGATGGCCGCCACGGGCCTCTTCTACATCGCGATCCTGGCCGTGATGGTGGGCGAGCTGCTCGGCCGGCTGATCCTCTTCCGGACCTCGCTGCCGCTCTGAGCAGCGTCAGTCGTAGACGCGGATCAGCGTCACGCGGATCCCCTTCGACGTCCAGCCGAGGTCGAAGCCGACACGCATGCCCTCGCGCAGCCCGTCGATCCGGGGGATGGGTCCGATGATCTCGACGAAGGGAAACTTGAAGCGGTACTCGCGCCCGGTGGCCTCGCTGCGCAGCGTGCCGGTCTCACTGCCGTAGTACACGCGGCCGATGACGCCGCGGTAATAGCGATCGGGATCCGGAGCCGGCGGGGACGGTTCCGGCGGGTCGGCGGTCACGCCGGCGACGCCTCTTCGCCGCGGAGCCCGGCCTCCGCCACCGCCTGGAGACGCGGCGGGCCCACCCGGTCGACGAATGCGCGGAAGCTCTCGCCCTCCCGTCGCTCCCGCTCGTAGAAGCGCGCGAGCGCCGCGATCACCGCCGCCGCGTCCTGTTCCCTGAAGCGACCAAGTCGCTTGCCGACGCGTGCCCGTCCCTCGCCGACCGCGCCGCCCACGAGGATGGAGTAGAACGGCCGCTCGGTGCCGTCCTCCGTCTTGACCGAATGGCCGGTGAGCCCGATGTCGCCGACGTGATGCTGACCGCACGAGTTCGGGCAGCCGCTGATCTTGACCGCGAACGGACCGAGCCGCTCGACGAAGCCGTTGGCCGTATCGGGTACGGCCTGGAGATGGGCCCGCAGGCGCTCCGCCATGCCCATCGATCGGGTGATCGCGAGCGAGCAGTAGTCCATGCCCGGACACGACACCACGTCGTCGATCGTCGCGACGTCCGCGCCCGCGAGCTCGTGCTCCGCGAGCCCCGCGTGCAGCGCAGCCAGCGCGGCTTCCGGCACCCACGGAAGCACCATGTTCTGGTCGTTCGTGGTGCGCACCGTCCCGTTGCCGTGCTCGCGAGCGAGCCGGGCCACCGCGCGCATCTGGTCGGCCCCGATGTCGCCGAGCGGCAGCTTGACCACGGCGGCGCGGTAGCCGGGCTGGCGCTGCGCGCGCGTGTTCGTCCGCTGCCAGTGCGCGAAGTCGGCGCGCGGCGTCACCGCGACGCGACGCGTATCGGGTGCCTGCGGCGGTCGGTAGGCGGCCAGCGCCTCGTCGACCTGGGTACGGAGCTCCGCGCCGCGCTCGCCGTCCACGTGCTCGACCTCCGTCTCGACCGCCGCCCGGAAACGCTCGAGGCCCATCTTCTGGACCAGGTACTTCATGCGCGCCTTGTTCCGGTTCTTGCGCTCCCCGAAGCGATGCTGGACGCGGACGATCGCTTCGCACCAGACCAGCAGGTCGCGGTCCGGGATGAAGTCGCGGATCGGCTTCGCGAGGAACGGCTGCGCGCCGAGGCCGCCGCCGGCGTGGAGCGAGAAGCCCCGCGCCCCGTCGCGCACCTTGGCGTAGAGGCCGATGTCGTTGACCGGCGCCTGGGCGCAGTCGTTGACGCAGCCCTCGACGGCGATCTTGAACTTGCGCGGCAAGGTCAGGTTCAAGGGGTTGAAGAGGAAGTACTCGTGGATCGCGATGCAGTACGGAGAGACGTCGAACGGCTCCGTCGGCGCCGTGCCGGCGAAGGGACACGCGGTCACGTTGCGCACGCTGTCCGCGCAGGCGCCGCGCGTGGTGATGCCGGCCCCGAGCAGGTGCTCGTACATCTCGATGATGCCTTCGACCGGGACCCAGTGGATCTGGATGTCCTGGCGCGTCGTGACGTGTGCGATCCCGCGCCCATAGCGGTCGGCCACGTCGGCGAGACATGCGAGCTGATCGGCCGAGAGCAGCCCCCCCGGGATCTTGATGCGCTGCATGTGGCTCGTGTGATCGAGCTGGTAGTAGAGCCCATAGGAGAGGCGGATCGGCCGCCATTCCTCCGCTTTCAGCTCGCCACGGATGAAGCGATCGGTCCGGCTCTGATGGCCGGCCAGGGCGCTCAAATGCTGCTCTCGGGTGGGACGCATCCGAATCCGACGGGAATCCCTGCTCGGTCGCGATATTATGGGCGTGCCGCTCCCGGCAAGTCAACGCGAAAGACCGGCGTTGCCGGGCAACGAGGGCGACGCCGCGCCGCCCCCTCAGGTCGCGGCGGACGCCGCCGGGCGCCCATCGGATCCGAGCGCCGAGTAGCTGAGGCCTCGGAAGGCCGCACACTCCTCCGCCAGCGCCGCGAACACCGCCTCGGCGCCCGCGAACGGCTCCCCGCCCGCGAGCCGCGCTGCCAGCTCGGCGAGCACGAGCCATCCCGCACGCACCTCGCCCGGCGGCGACACGGCCGCGCTGAAGCGCTGCACGCGGCCGGCGTGGTTCGTGAACGTGCCGTCGCACTCCGCATAGGTCGCGATCGGCAGGACGACGTCGGCATACTCCGACGCCTCGCGACGATCGGTGTCGAGCACGACGAGGCACGGAACGCGCTCGAGGGCGGCCCGCACCACGGCCGCATCGCGCCATGCCGTCAGGTCGGTGCGGTGCAGGACGAGCGCCGCGAGCCGGCCGGCACCGGCCGCTTCCAGGAGCTGATCGACCTCGCCGTCGGGCACGAGCCCCTGGAGGCGGAGACCCTCCGTGTTGGGGTTCTTGTCGGCCTTGACGAGGAAATCGTCGTGAAACGCCCCGGGCGGAGACCAGGAGAGGGCGGCGATGCGAGCGCTGAGCGCAGCGCCGAGCCGCCGGAGGAGGAATATCTCCTCGTTCGGTGCCCGCGCCGAGACGACGATGCCGACGCTGCCCGGCCCGTGCTCGCGGGCGAGGTCGCCGAGTCGTCCCGTCACCTGGCCGATCGCGCTCGACCAGGTGGATGGCAGGAATTCGTCCTCGCCGCGCACCAGCGGATGCGTGAGCCGGCCCTCACCCTGGAGGTCGCGGTAGGAGAGCCGGCCGGCGTCGCACATCCAGTACTGGTTCACCGCCGCGTTCTGGCGCGGCTGGAAGCGGAAGATGCGGCCCTCGCGATGGTAGATCTCGATGTTGCAGCCGTTGGCGCACGCGCCGCACACCGAGTCGGCGCGCTCCAGGTACCAGACACGCGCGCGGAAGCGGAAGTCGCGGCTGGTGAGTGCGCCGACCGGACAGATGTCGACGACGTTGCCGGAGTACGGATTGTCGAGCACCTTGCCGGGCGCCAGCTCGATCTCGCAGTGGTCGCCGCGCTCGTAGATGGCGAGCTCGCTCGTGTGCGTCACCTCGTCCAGGAAGCGCGTGCAGCGAGCGCAGAGGATGCACCGCTCCTGGTCGAGCATGACCAGCGGCCCGATCGGGATCGCCTTTTTCTTCCGGACCTTCGCCGGCAGCGGGAAGCGGCTCCGCTGCCGGTCGTAGTCCATGTAGTATTCCTGGAGCTTGCACTCGCCGGCCTGGTCGCAGACCGGGCAGTCGATCGGATGGTTGATGAGCAGGAACTCGAGCACCGCACGCTGTGCGGTCTTCGTCTTCTCGTTCGTCGTATGCACGACCATCCCATCGGCGACGCGCGTGTTGCAGGCGATCTGCAGCTTCGGGTTCTTCTCGATCTCGACCAGACACATGCGGCAGTTGCCCGCGATCGAGAGGCCGGGATGCCAGCAGTAGTGCGGGATCTCGATGCCGAGCCGCTCGGCGGCCTGGATGACGGTCAAGCCGTCGGGAACCTCGGTCCGCTGGCCGTCGATCTCAAGCGTGGGCATGGCGGCGCGGCGGCTCGACGACGGGCCGGAACGGGCAACGGCCGAGCGTGGCGTGCTGCTCGAACTCGGCGCGGAACTTGGTGGCGAAGGCGCGCGCCGGCATGGCGGCGGCGTCGGACAGCGCGCAGATCGTGGTACCCATCATGTTACCGGCGATGTTGAGCAACAGGTCGACGTCGGCGGCGGTCGCGCTCCCGTCGCCGAACTCGAGGCGGCGGAGCACCTTCTCGAGCCAACCCGTTCCTTCGCGGCACGGCGTGCACTGCCCGCAGGACTCGTGATGGAAGAAGCGCCCGATGACGAACGCGGCCCACACCATGCACACCGTCTCGTCCATCACCATGATGCCCGCCGAGCCGAGGAACGAACCCGCCTTCTGCACCGAGTCCATGTCCATCGAGACGTCGATCTCGTCGGCCGTGAAGACCGGCATCGACGCGCCTCCCGGGATGACGGCCTTCAGCTTGCGACCGCCGCGGATGCCGCCGGCGTGGGTGTAGATGATCTCGCGCAGCGGCGTTCCCATCGGCAGCTCGTAGGTCCCCGGCCGCTCGACGTGGCCGGACACGCAGAAGAGCTTCGGGCCGGGGCTCTTCTCGGGACCGATCGAGCGGAACCAGTCGGCACCGCGCAGCACGATGTGGGGGACGCAGGCGAGCGTCTCGACGTTGTTCACGATGGTCGGGCAGCCGAACAGACCGTGCACGGCCGGAAAGGGCGGCTTGACGCGCGGGTAGCCGCGTTTTCCCTCGAGCGACTCGATGAGTCCCGTCTCCTCACCGCAGATGTAGGCGCCGGCCCCGCGATGCACCCAGACGTCGAGGTCGAAGCCCGTGCCGAGGATGTCGCGACCGAGCAGGCCGGCGCTGCGCGCCTCGGCGATCGCCGCCTCCAGGCGCTCGGCGCCGAGGGCGAACTCCCCGCGGATGTAGATGTAGGCCGTGTGGCAGCGGATCGCGTAGGCGGAGATGATGATGCCCTCGAGCAGCTGGTGCGGATCCTGCTCGATGATCACGCGGTCCTTGAACGTGCCCGGCTCGCTCTCGTCGGCGTTGACCGCCAGGTAGATGGGCTTCGCCGTCTGCTTGGGGAGAAAGCTCCACTTGAGCCCGGTGGGAAAGCCGGCGCCGCCGCGGCCGCGCAGGTTCGACGCCTTCACCATGTCGACGAGCTGCTCGGGGGAGCAGGTCGTGAGCGCCTGGCGGGTGGCCTGATAGCCGCCGTGCGCCGTGTAGACGTCCAGCCGGCGGAGGTCCGGGATGTCCCGGCAACGGAGCAGCAGCCGCTCGGCCATCGCTCGCGCGTCGCCCGGAATCAGCGGCCCGCCGCCTCGCCAGGCACCGCCTGGGGCCCGAGGCGCTGCTTCTCCCCCTGGATCTTCCGCTGCAGGGCCATCAGGCCGTCCAGCACCACCTCGGGGCGCGGCGGGCAGCCGGGAACGTAGACGTCGACCGGGATGACGAGGTCGATGCCGGGCAGCGTGGTGTAGTTGTCGTAGAAGCCACCGGTCGACGCGCACGCGCCGAAGGCCATCACCCACTTGGGCTCGCCCATCTGCTCGTAGACCCGTTTCAGGATGGGTGCCTGGCGCATCGTCACCGTGCCGATGACCATGAGGAGGTCGGCCTGCCTTGGCGTGAAGCGCGGCAGCAGCGCTCCGAACCGGTCGATGTCGTAGGGCGACATCGACAGCGACATGTACTCCATCGCGCAGCACGCGGTGGCGAACGGATACGGGAAGATCGAGTACTTCCGCGCCCAGCCGATGGCGCGATCGAGACGGGTCACGACGACGGCCTCGGCGATGAGCGCCTCGTCGCCCGTGGTCGCGAGCCGCGGACGCGGAGGCGGGAGAGGCTTCGCCATGTCAGAGCTTTCTGTATCCGCTGGCCTGCGCCCTGTCAAAGCAACTCGGCCGTTTGCAATCGACGAGATCGCACGCTACGGCCCCGCGCGACATGGACACCTTCACGCGCTGGATCCATCTCCTCGCGCTCGCCACCTACTTCGGCACGACCCTCGGCCTCGCTCTCCAGCTGCTGCCCGCCGCCGAGGCGGTGGACGACCCGGCGCTGCAGCGCCGTCTCCTGGCGCGCGGGCTGCGTGCCTACAACGTCCTCTCGGTCGGCGCCCTCGGCGTGCTCGTCCTGTCCGGTGCCTCGGCGCTCACCGCGTGGAAGGCGCTCCTCGGCCGCGACTTCGCCCGGCTCCTCTGGCGGCTCGTCGCCAAGCTCTCGCTCACCTTCGCCCTGATCCTGGTCGCCACCTACGTGTCCTTCGGGCTGGCGCACCGTCTCGTGCGCGCCGAGCTCGGGCAGCTCCCGGTGGACGCCGCCGTGCAGGCAGGGATGATCCGCCGCATGCGGAGCGCCGCGTGGCTCGGCCTTGCGCTCGCGGCTTGGACGGCGTGGGTGGGCATCGGCCTCACGCGCTGATCGGCCCGAGGCTGCGCCACCAGGCCGAAGCGGGACGGCGTGCCAGGCGTCGCCGGATGCCGGCCGCGGTCAGCGACCCCTCCTCCGTCACCACCCGGGTCACGAGCGCGAGCGGCGTCTGGTCGAAGAGCCGGCTCGCCACGCCCACGCCGCGTGGTGGCGACGTCAGCACGGCCTCGGGCTCGGCAGCCGGCACGCGAAGCCGCCGGGCGAGCGGCGCCGGGACGAGGCGGTCCGAGGTGGTGACCACGAAAAACCGCCGGCCCGCCGCCCGCGCGCCGAGTGCCAGGCCGAGCGTCCCGCACTTGTTCCACACCGCGCGCGGCGTCACCGCGTCGGCGCCGACGACGCACGCGTCGACGGATGCGGCCCAGGCCGCTGCGAGCGCGTCGACGATCACCGTCACCCGGACGCCGGCACTGGCCATGCGCGCCGCAACCTCCACCCCCTCGCAGCCGGGCCGGCTCTCGGCGATCACCAGACGGGCGAGACGGCCCCGCCGGTGCGCAAGGAGGAAGGCGCGGCTCGCCACCGTCGATGACGAGAGCGTGAGACAGGTGGCGCCCGGCGGCAGGAGCGACACGAGGTGCGCGGCGGCCCCGGCGATGGATTCCTCCTGGGCCGCGAGATAGCCGTCGAGGGCTGCCCGGACGATCCGGGCTCCCGTTGCCGGGCTGCGGGCGCGCTCGGCCGCATGAAATGCCAGGTCCACGATGGTCAGCAGCGACGCCATCGCGGGCTGCGCGGCTGCGATCGCCGCCCCCGCCATCCGCAACCGCTGTTGCCATCGCGCGAGGCTCTTGCCATCATCGCGAGCCGCCGCACGGAGGAAGCGGGCCGCACGGCAGGCGAGCGCGGTGGCGCCCGCCGTCCGATCCCGCGCCAGCGCGGCGGCCGAGCGCCGTATGTCGTCCGAGCGGGGCACGCGCACCGAGATCGTCGCCGTCGGCCGGGAGCTGCTGACCGGGCGCACGGTCGATACCAACTCGGCATGGATCGCGGCAAGGCTGGTGGCGCTCGGCGCATGCGTCGCACGCATCGTCGCGGTGGACGACGACCCCGCAGCGGTGGCGCGGGAGATCGGCGTCGCCCGCCAGCGCGGCGCCTCGCTCGTCGTCACCGGTGGGGGCCTCGGCCCCACCTTCGACGACCGCACGCTCGCCGGCATCGCCGCCGCACTCGCCCGGCCGCTGGTCGAGCATCCGTCGGCGCTCGCCTTCGTCGGCCGGCGCTACGCGGAGCTGGCGGCGGCCGGGGCCGTCGAGGACGCCGCATTGACGCCGCCGCGCCGGAAGATGGCCGTCCTGCCGGCCGGCGCGGAGCCGATCGAGAACGCCGCCGGCACGGCGCCGGGGGTGCTCGTCGTCGACGGCGACCTCACCGTACTGGCGCTGCCCGGCGTCCCCTCCGAGATGCGGGCGGTCTTCGAGGCCGCGGTCCCGTCACTCGAGCCTCGCCTCGGACCGTCCGCGCACGTCGTCGAGCGCGAGGTCACGACCGGCTGCGGCGACGAATCCGTGATCACTCTCGCGGCCGGACGGGCGATGGACCTCGTGCCGGGCGTGTACCTGAAGTCGCTGCCGACGCAGTTCTCTCCCGGGTGCGATCTCCGCGTGCGGATCACCGCCCGCGGCAGCGATCGCGCCGAGGCGGAAGCACGCGTCGTGCGCGCGGCAGCGGAGCTCGCGGCGGAGCTCGCCCGGCTGCGGGCGGCACAGGAGGTCTCCATGGATCGCATCCGACGTGTTCCCTCGCTCCTCGCCTACTCGTCGGAGAAGATGCGCAAGGTCCCGCTGGTCGACACGCCCAACCTCTTCTGCATTGCCTCGAGCCGGGGCAGCAGCAGGCCGCCCACCGCCATGCCGTCGGTGACAAGCTCTACTACGTGCTCGCCGGCACCGGCCGCATCCGCGTCGGCGCCGAGGACCACACCGTCGCTCCCGGCGACCTCGTCTGCGCGCCGGCGGGCGAGGACCACGCGGTCCTGAACCCCGGTCCCGAGCGGCTCGCCCTGCTGGTCGTCATGGCGCCCAAGCCGTCGTGAATTCGGCGGCGCGTCGCTGCATGATCTGAAATCCCGCGTTGCGTTGCGAGTTCACCGGGCGGGTGGTACCTTGGAAGTGATGTTGATCCCCGCCACGCAGCTCCGCGTGGGCATGACGGTCGAGCACCAGAAGGACCTCTGGCGCGTGATGAACGTCGTCCACGTGACGCCCGGAAACTGGCGGGGCATGGTCCAGACCAAGCTGCGCAACCTGCGCAGCGGCACGCAGACCGAGAACCGCTTCCGCTCGGAGGACAAGGTCGAGCGGGTCACGCTCGAGCAGCACGAGATGGAGTTCCTCTACGAGAGCGACGGCCAGTACCACTTCATGAACACCGAGACCTACGACCAGATCGCCCTCAACAGCGAGCTGCTGGGCGACGCGGTCAGCTACCTCAGGCCGAACTCGCGCATCCAGGTGGAGCTTCACGACGGGACGCCGATGGGAGTGAGCCTCCCGAAGACCGTCGACCTGAAGGTGGTGGAGACGGCGCCGGGTCTGAAGAGCGCCACCGTCACCAACGTGCTGAAGCCCGCGAAGACCGAGACCGGGCTCGTCGTCCAGGTCCCCAACTTCATCGGCGAGGGCGAAGTCATCCGCGTCGACACGGAGTCGGGCACCTACCTGTCGCGCGCCAAGGGCGAGTAAACTCCCTCCCTTTTTCGCTTGACGGCTAAGCCGCGCGAGGGGTAGGCACCCTGTCGTCGCGACTGGTCCGCGTCCAGCGCGACGACGGCCCGAGCTGCTGGGAGGCGACCTTCTCGAACCCGGTCCGCTACCTCCGCTTCAACGGGTTCTTCGCCCGCTCCGACCGAGCACGGCGCAGACGGCCGCGCTTCACCTGCCCTTCCATACGGGCTTCCGCTTCTCGGCGAAGGCCCGCGGCCCCTCCACCACATCCTCACTGGTGAACAGACGCTGGACGAGCGGATAGTGCGCCGCCATCGCCTCGCCGAGCGGTCTCCCGAGCCCCTGGAGCGCCGCCTGCTTGGACCCCTGCACGGCGAGCGGCGAGCACTCGAGGATTTCGCTCGCCCAGCGCTCCGCCACCGTCATCAGCTCCGCCTGCGACACCACCTCGTTGACCAGGCCGATGCGGGCGGCCTCGGCGGCGGGGACGTGCCGCCCGGTGAGGATCATGCCCATCGCGAGCTTCAGCGGGACGTGCCGCGGCAGCCGATGCACGCCGCCGGCCGCCGCCATGAGCCCGACCCGCGGCTCGGGCAGGCCCAGCCGGGCATGCTCCGCGGCCACGATGACGTCGCAGGCGAGCGCGATCTCGAGGCCGCCGCCGAGCGCGACCCCGTTGACGGCGGCGATCAGCGGCTTCCAGAGGTCGTCGCGCGCGACGAGGCCGCCGAAGCCGCCCTTCGGCATGCGCGGCACGCCGTGCTGGGCCGTCCACTTGAGGTCGTTTCCGGCCGAGAAGGCGCGCTCGCCCGCGCCGGTGAGGATCGCGACCCATACCTCCGGGTCGGCGGCCACGTCGTCCCATACGCGTGACAGCTCCTCGTTGGCGAGCGGATGCAGCGCGTTCATCACCTCCGGGCGGTTGATGGTGACGTAGGCGATGCGATCCCGTTTCTCGTAGCGGACAAACTCGAGCTGCATCGTGTGTCCCTCCTCGGTCGGCTTCACGGCTCCTCGTATGGAACGCGCCGCCAAGTCAAACGGTGAGATGCTGGTGATTTTTGCTGGTGATTTTTCCTTGACGGCGTGGCGCACCGCCGTATAGGTTCCGCGACGCGCTCCGAAGGGGGGGCCATGACGCGTGCTCGCACGGACGCCACGCTCGTGGCGGCGCTGGTCGTTGCCGGATGCCTCTCTCCCTTGGCAGCGGCCGCCACGGACGCCACCGGGAAATGGCGCTTCGAGCGGGCCGGCGCGCCGCCCGAATTCGTCGACGTCGTGCAATCGGGGAGCACACTCACCCTCCACTACCTCGGACACGACTTCACGGGAACCGTGTCGGCCAGCGGGGACTACACGGTGGACGCCGGTCCCAACCTGCCGCCGCCCTGCAGCGCACAGATGGACGGTCGTGTCCTGCCGAGCGGCAACACGCTGGACGGCCGGCTCCTCGTGGCGCAAGGCGCGACCTGTTACGACTACCCGTACATCACCGAGGTAGTCGGCACCCGCTGCAGCTGCTTCGACGGGAACGCCATCGACGGTGACGGCTGCAGCGCCGAGTGTCAGGTGGAGCCGTGCTTCACGTGCTCCGGGAATCCGTCGGTCTGCATCCCCTCGCTGCCCGGTGCCTCGTGCGAGGACGGCAGCGTGTGCACGACAGGCGAGACGTGCGGCGTCGGGGCATGCGGCGGCGGCAGCGCCGTCGTCCCCTGCGTCGACATGACGGGGGACTGGAGCGTCCACTTCGACGCCGGCGGCTTCGGATCCGCCGACACCCAGGTGGCCATCACCCAGCGCGGCCACGACGTCGTCTTCCACAACGCTTCGGGAGCACCCGGGTACGTCGGCGCCATCGACCCGGCAACCGGAGAGTTCCATTTCCGGCAGGTGGGTCAGGGAATCCGTTGCACGTTCGAGCCGCTCGACGGCACGGTGGCGCCGGGCGGGAACACGTTCAGCGGCACCGGCTACTCGAGCGTCTCGACGGCCACGCAGTGCTTCGCGATCTTCTTCACGGCCACGGGGACCCGTGGGCACTGCAGCGACGGCGCCATCGAGGGCGGCGAGGAGTGCGACGACGGTAATCAGGCGGCGGGCGACGGCTGCAACGCGAGCTGCCGTGTGGAGCCCTGCCACACGTGCAGCGGCGAGCCGTCGGTCTGCACGCCGACCCCCGGCACCCCGTGCGACGACCACAACCCGTGCACCGTGAACGACATCTGCAACGGCACTTCGTGCGGCGGCATTCCCGTCGCGGACGGGACGGCGTGCGACGACGAGGCGAACTGCATGAACGGGACGTGCGCGGCAGGGGCCTGCAGCCCGGCGGGGGCATTCGTGTGCCCGCCCTGCATGGGATGCGAGGTCGGCTCGGGTTGCATCGCGGCGCCGCGCACGTGTGGCCAGTCGACAGACCGTTCGAAGTCGGTCCTCAGCTTGTCGAACCTGAGCGACGACGGACACGACAAGCTCGCCTGGGTGTGGCCCAGGGGCGAGGCGACGACGCTTGCTCAGCTCGGCAACCCCCTCCCCACGGATAGCTATGCCCTCTGCCTCTACGATCTCTCCGGCACGCGGCCGGCATTGCTCTTCCGCGCGATGGCGCCGGCAGGCGGCACCTGCGCCGGCAGGTCTTGCTGGAGGGCACACGGGAGCGGCGGCTTCAGCTACGTGGACCCGGACCGAACGCCCGACGGGATCGCGCGGATCGGTCTGCATGCCGGTCCCGCGGGCAAGGCCCGGGTAAGCGTGACGGCGATCGGCCCGCACCTCTCGGGACGGCCGTTCGGGCTGCCCTCGCCCGCGCTGCCGCTGCCACTCCTGCTGCAGCTCGGGGCCGAGCACGCCGCCTGCTTCGAGACCACCTACGTGGGCACCGGGGTGCTGCGAAACGATCCCACGAGCGGCCGGTTCCGGGCGCGCGGGAACTAGCCGGCGCTAGTGGTTTGACAGGCGACGTACCCCCTCGCTATGCGAGCGGGAATGGCGGTCGAGCACCGCTTCGTCGAGACCAACGGCGTCCGGCTGCACTGCGCGGTGGACGGCGACGGCCCGCTCGTCATCCTGCTGCACGGGTTTCCGGAGTGCTGGTACTCGTGGCGACACCAGATCGCCGCCCTGGCCTCTCGCTTCCGGGTCGTCGCCCCCGATCTGCGCGGCTACAACGAGAGCGACAAGCCGAAGGGCGTGGATGCCTACGCGCTGCCGGAGCTGGTCGCCGACGTGCAGGGCTTGATCGAGGCGTTCGGCGAACGGCAGGCGGTGATCGTCGGGCACGACTGGGGCGGCGGCATCGCGTGGACCTTCGCGATGGAGCACCCGGAGGCCACCCGGCGGCTCGTCGTGCTCAACTGCCCGCATCCCGCCGTCTTCGTAGAGCACCTGCGCAGAAACGGTCGCCAGATGGCGCGCAGCTGGTACATGTTCTTCTTTCAGGTTCCGTGGCTTCCCGAGGGGATCCTCCGGCTCGGGCACGCGTGGGCCGTCGGCAGTGCCATCCGCCGCTCGGCCGTGCGCCAGGACGCGATCACGACGCAGGACCTCGATCGCCTGCGCGACGCGGCGAGCCGCCCCGCGGCCATGCGCAGCGCGGTCAACTACTACCGGGCGGCCTTTCGTAGCCCTGACGCCAGCGCCGTCTGGCCCGACTGGCTCACGCGCTTCCTCTACGGCGATCGCCCGCCGGCGGCGGCGCGGCGCACGCTCGAGGACTGGCCGAAGATCACCGCGCCCACGCTCCTCATCTGGGGAGAGGCCGACGTCGCGCTCGGCAAGGAGCTGACGCTCGGAATGGAACCGCTCTTCCGTGGCCCGCTCGACATCAAGTACGTACCACTCTGCGGCCACTGGGTGCAGCAGGAGCAGCCGGAGCTCGTGAACGGCTACCTGCTCGACTTCCTCGGCGACCTCGCCCCCGCGCACGCGGGGACGCCGCTGTTTCCGGCGTAGCCGGGGACCTTGCGCGACCTACGCCCGGTCGGGCGCCGCGGCGTACCCGGCCACCCGTCCGACGTAGGCGCGCGTGATCGAGGGTAGGAACCGGCGCACGTCGGCGAAGTGCGTCGGGTCGCCGCCCGTGGCGCGGGCACGGGCCTGGGCCTGGGCCACACGGCCCTCGCCGGCGTTGAATGCGGCCACCGCAAACAGCCGCCGCTCGCCCGCGTCGGGCACGGGGACCGTGGCGAGGCCGTGCGCCAGCTGCGCCTTGCGGCCGAACAGGTCGTGGAGGTAGCGGAGATAGCCGACGCCGAGCGCCACGTCGTCCGTGCCGGTGGGCCGCGTCACCACGTGATCGGCGATCTTCCGGCGCATCTCCGCGGCCGTCGCGTGGGTCACCTGGAAGGTCCCGACGCTGAGTCCGTCACTGCTGCGCGCCTGGGGGTCGAAGTTCGACTCCGCGCGGGCGACTCCGAGCGACACCGCCGGGTCGATGCCGACGCTCGCGGCGGCGCGCCGGATCGAGGCCTGGACGTCCCCCTTCGAGTGGGTCGCATGTGGCCGCCGGCCCGGGTGGGCCGCCGGCTGCACCGGCGCCGGCCGCCGTTGCGGGACCGGCGGTGAGACGGGCACGGCATCGTTGCCGCGGGCGCGGCCGAGGACGTCGCGGAGGACGTTCCCGAAGTGCGCCGCCTGCGGGACCGGACGGGGTGTCACTCCCGAGACACCCGGGGTCGGCGCGCCGATCACGTCGTGCAGGTTCGAGACCACGTCCGGCGCTCTGCAACCGCGGTGCCGGGTGCGGCATGCGCACCGGCGCTGCCGTCGCATGGCTCGCGCCGGCACATCCTGCCGTCGGCCGGCAATCCCTGCCGCCTCCGGCTGGCGGCGTCCCGGGTGACGCGCTAAGCACCGAGCCATGCGGAACGTGGAGCTCGGGCGCTGCTTCCGCGACCTCGCCGCCTACCTCGACATGGAGGACGTGCCGTTCAAGCCCCGCGCCTACGAGAAGGCGGCGCTTGCCATCGAGTCGCACGACCAGCCGCTCGAGGAGGTCTACCGCCAGGGAGGCGTCAAGGCGCTGCGTGCGATCCCGGGCATCGGCGCGTCGATGGCCGACAAGCTCGAGGAGCTAATCAAGACCGGCAGGTGCACGCTGCACGAGCAGTACCAGGCACGCATGCCGGTCGACCTCGCGGCGCTGACGGCCATCGAGGGGGTGGGCCCGAAGGCGGTCCGGGTCCTCTTCGAGCAGCTCGCGGTGCGGACGGTCGACGACCTGGAGGCCGCGGCTCGGGCCGGCAAGGTGCGCGGGCTCCCCCACTTCGGCGAGCGCAGCGAGCAGAAGATCCTGAAGGCGCTGGCCTTCGCCCAGACGAGCGGTATCCGGCAGCCGCTCGCGGCCATGCGGCCGCTCGTCGAGCAGATCGCGCATACACTCGCCGGAGTCCCGGGCGTCGACCAGGTGGCGATCGCGGGCTCGATCCGGCGGCGGAAGGAGACGATCGGCGACGCCGATCTCCTCGCGGTGGCGCGCAAGCCGGGCGCGGTCATGCAGGCCTTCGTCGGGCTGCCGCAGGTGGCGCGCGTGCTCGGCCAGGGCGACACGAAGTCGAGCGTGAAGCTCGCCGCCGGGCTCCAGGTGGACCTGCGCGTCGTGCCCGCCGAGAGCTTCGGTGCGGCGCTCTGCTACTTCACCGGCAGCAAGGCGCACAACGACGGCCTGTTTCGCGGCACCCGGCGGCTCGCGGGACGGACCGAGGAGGAGATCTACGCGCGCCTCGGCCTGGCCTACGTGCCGCCCGAGCTGCGTGAGGACCAGGGCGAGATCGATGCGGCACGGGCCGGCACGCTGCCGCGCCTGATCGAGGCCGACGCGCTACGCGGCGATCTCCAGACCCAGACCGACTGGACGGACGGTGCCGACTCGATCGAGGCGATGGTGCACGCCGCCAAGGCGCTCGGCCTCGAGTACGTGGCGATCACCGATCACACCCGCAGCCTGGCGATGACTCGCGGCTCGGACGAGGCGAAGCTCCGCAAGCAGATGGCCGAGATCGAGCGGATAAATGGCCGCGTCGCGGGCATCCGGATACTCAAGGGCGCGGAGGTGAACATCAAAAAGGACGGCACCCTCGACATCGACGACGAGACGCTCGCCGCCCTCGACGTGGTCGGCGTCGCCGTGCACTCCCACTT
>VBLD01000238.1 GCA_005879205.1 Deltaproteobacteria bacterium | reverse complement strand
GCGCGGAGGACTGGACATCGTAGCAGCGCGGCGGCACCATGAGGCGGAGAGGTGAGCCATGGACACCGAAGCGAACCGACATACGATTCATCGGCTCGTCGACGAGTTGCCCGAGGAGCAGCTCGATCAGGCTCGTGTCGCGCTCGAGCGGATGAAGCGCACCGCCGAGGAGCGGGCGAAGCGCGACGCACGTGATGCCGAGGTCATCAAGGCCCACCTCGACGAGCTGAATGCCGAGGCCGAGGACGTGCTCGGTTACCAGGCCGACTGGTGAAGCGCGGCGAGCTGTACTTGGTCAAGAAGCCCGGCGGCGGCGATCCGAAGAAGCAGCGCGTGTTCGTCGTGGTGAGCCGACAGGGCCTGCTCGACACCCCCTACTCGACCGTCATCTGCGCCCCGATTTACTCCAGCTACCATGGGCTCGAGACGCAGGTTCTCGTCGGGGAGGAGGAAGGACTGAAGGACCAGAGCGCGATCCACTGCGACAACCTCGCCAGCATCCCGCGGAAGGTCGTAAGGGCACGCTTTCCACCGGGAAGACGCAGCAGCTCGACGACGCTTTGGGTGTCGCCTTGGGCTTACGCTGAAGATATTTGCTCCGCGGTAAACGTCGAGGCAGGGAAGCCGAGGGTGCCAAGGCGTACCTGACCGTCCACAACCTCAGTGACTCGACACCGGCGGCGCCGGCGAGCTGGACGACCCCCACGCGGGCGGCCGAGCCGATGGTCGCGAGCCCCCCAGCATCGCGGCGAGGTCGAGCTGGGCGCCGCGCGCGCGGGACGTATCGATCTGGACGAGCGGCCGGAGCGGGCGGGCGAGCGCGATCAGGCCGCGGCGTGCGGTGAAGAGCGAGGTGGCTGCTTCCCACGGGAGCGGTTACAATCATCCCCATGGACCGCGACCTGTTGAGGCGCATCTCCGCGGATCCGGCCGTATGCTTCGGCAAGCCATGTATCCGGGGCACGCGCATCTGGGTGTCGCTTCTGCTCGACCTCATGGCCGGCGGCATGACCGAAGCCGAGATCCTCGAGGATTACCCCGGGCTCACCAAAGACGATCTGCGCGCGGCTCTGGCGTATAGCGCCGCAGTGGCCCACGAGCGCTTCATCCCCGTCCCCGTCGAGCGGGTCTGACCAGCATCCCTCCGCGGGCCCTTACGGCACGCTGTATCGCGACGATGGGGAGCGGAATCACCGAACCGCTCACCGCTCCCCCGCCGGCAGCCGCACCCGGAACACGCTCCCCGCGCCCGGCGTCGAGTCCACCCACACCTGCCCGCCGTGCGTCTCGACGATGCGCTTGACGATCGCGAGACCCATCCCGCTCCCCGCCCCGCCGCCGTCGCCATCGGGGACGCGGCGAAACATCTCGAAGATCGCGTCGTGATACTCCGCGGGGATGCCGACGCCGTTGTCGCGGACGGACAGGACCACCGACGCGCCTTCGCGGGTCGCGCTGACGCCGATCTTGCCCGTCCCCGGAGGGACGAAGCGGATCGCGTTCCCGACCAGGTTGGCAACGACATGACGCAGCTTCGTCGCCTGTCCGGGGACCGCCGGCAGCGGCGTCGTCACGTCGACCTGCACCTGCCGGGCCGCGATGTGGGGATGCAGAACGTCGAGCGCCTGCGCGGTGACGGCGGCGAGGTCGACCGTATCGACGGGCTCCGGCTCCGACACGATGCGCACCATGCCGAGCAGGTCGACGATCATGTTCTCCGTGTCGCCCGCGAGGCGGAGGATGCGCGTCACGTCGCCCCGCATCGGCTCCGCGAGGTCCTCGTCGAGCAGCAGATCGGCCGTCATGGTAATGGCGCTCAGCGGCGCTTTCAGGTCGTGTGCGACGGTGTAGGTGAAATCCTCGATCTCCGCCTGCTTGCGGGCGAGGCTCGCCGTGACCCGCTCGAGCGCGGCGTGGCGTTCATCGAGGAGGTGGCGCCGCCGGCTGAGCAGCTGCACGAGATAATGCGGGGCGAGCGAGGTGAGCGACCACGCCGCCGCCCCGACGAGGCCGTGCTCGAGCCAGCCGTAGGCGATCAACAGCACCATGAACGGCACGATCAGCACCGCGCTGAAGATGACGTCGACGCGCTCGTCCTCCGCCGGCAGCCGCTGGGGCGCGGCGACGACGTACTCGGCCGTCGGCAGCGGTAGCCGCGCGCTCAGCGCGCCCATGACCGCGTAGGCGGTCGGCTCGCCGAGGGCGATCATCGCGATCAACGACTCGATGCCGGCGGCGCGCGCGAGCTGGATGACACCTACGCGCACGGCAGAGCCCATCGTCGCGAGCCCGAGCATCGAGGCGAGATCCAGCCGGGCACTCCGCGCGCGGGTCGGATCGCGCTCGGCGAGCGGCCGCAGTGGGCGGGGGAGGGTGATCAGGCCGCGGCGCGCGGCGAGGAAGATCAGCGGATACGCGTAGCCGACGGGCGCGCGATGACGTGCTCCGTCGGTGCATCACGCACCCCTCGCGAATCGGTTCCGGCATGGCAGCGAGCGCGTGCGGGACGAGCGCCAGGACCCACCACACCACCGAAACCGCCGAACCGCGACCGCGAGGGCGCGACACCGAGGCACTACCCATCGGGTGGCCCGCTGGAAACCGTTCCACCAACGAAATATTCTCGTCGGATGCTCGGGCCGTACTCGCCCCGGGACGACATCCCCAGTACCATCCGGCTCGTGGGGATGACCTACATCGCCGGCAAGGTGACGCGGCCGGAGAGTCGGGCCCGGCCAGTGAAGGTTCGCTTCATCGTCGACTCCGGTGCCGTCTACAGCGTCTTGCCCCAGCGCGTGTGGACTCGACTCGGACTCCAGCGCAAACGGAGCGCCACCTTCGAGTTGGCGGACGGAACCGTGATCACCCGCGGCGTTTCGCAATGCACCTTCGAGATCACAGGCATTTCGGGCACCTCGCCCGTCGTCCTTGGTGGGCGGCGCGACGCCCCGCTCCTCGGCATGGTGACGCTGGAAGGCCTCGGCCTCATGCTGAACCCGCTCACACGAGAGCTGCTACCGATGAAGCTCACGCTCGCATCGGTGGCGGAAAGTAGCAGGAGTCACCCGACGCGATGCAGCTTGTCGTAGAGGTCGCGGAACCCATTTGAGGTGACCACCTCCGAGTTGGCGATCGAGTTTCTCTTCGCCGCCCGATCGGCGACCGCCGAGGCTCTCGAGACCTCAGCCCCCGACCGCCGACATGCTGGCTCCCGAGTAGCATCGTGCCTGGTCGCGACATGATGGATGCTCGGCACGCGTCAGGAGCTTGCCGAGGTAGCAGGCGAACGGCGGAGTCGACGCGAAATGTAGCGGCTCACGATGGTCCCGCTTCTCGCATCTTGTCGCTCTTCCCTCGCTCCCCCAGGGATCGTGGCTGGTTGCGGCCGCCGGGATCCCGCCTGGTCCGCGAGCGCCGTCGCCATCTGGAGCGCTACCCGCCGGTCGAGCGGAGCATTGCGAACGAGCATCCGGTACCAAAGGAGACCGAACGCGAGGTCGACGAGGAAATCCAGGTCGGCGGTGCCTGAGACTTCTCTCCTCCGTCGACCGCGCTCGAAGAGAGCGCGCAGGGCTTGCCGACGCTGCGCCGTGAACTGGCGGAGGACGTCGGCGGTGTCGGGGTCCCTCTGTGCGTCCGCCATCACGGCTCGCAGCGAGTTCGCCACGGAGGCGACGTTGGCGCTCTGGAAGGAATCGGTGAGAAACGCCGCGAGATCGGCGCGAAGCGAGCCGGCGTCGGGAGTCGGGACGACGGCAAGCGCACGCTCGGTCAACGCTTCGACCAACACCGCCGCCTTCGACGGCCACCAGCGATAGATCGTCTGCTTGCCAACGTCAGCGGCCTCAGCGAGCGAGTCCATGGTCATCGCCGCGCTCTCCGAGCGGGCGAGCAATCCGAGAGCCGCGCGGAGGATCGCCTGACGGGCCGCCTCGTTCCGGCGACGCCCTGTGTGCTCACGCGGTCTCGTCCGCCGTTTCTTTCCGGCGGCCCTCCGCGTCTCGCGTTGACGACTTCCGCCCACCTCGTGGACGATAACATCGCACACGTCTCTTGACGAGACTCTGCGTCTCGGATAACGATTGCGGTTGTCGAGACGTATGGTCTCGACAATATTGAGACCTTAGGTCATGCGAATGAACGTTCCCGAGGAACGCGACGCGCCGCCGCGATACGTGCCGCGGCGAGTGGAGTTGTTCGGGCGCGCGGTGTTCCACGGGTGAGGCTCGTGCCGGATCGTCTAACAGAGGAGGCGTCTGAATGAGCGCGAGCCTTGCCGATCCGACGATGCGTTTGTTCGTCGTTTGCGCCGCGATTCTCGTGCTCAAGATGTCCATGACTAGCCTTGCCACGGCCATCCTCAGGAATCTGCGCGGCGTGTTCATCACGCCGGAGGACTATGTGGCCCGGGGGAAGCAGCCGCGCGAGCCCGATGAGGAGATCGAAAGAATCCGGCGGGCTCATCACAACGACCTGGAATCCATCCTGCCGTTTCTTGCGGTCGGTTTTCTCGCGGCGGCGACCGGAGCCGTGAGTTACCGGTTTGCCTGGTGGCTCTTCGTTCCCTTCCCGACCGCTCGGATACTCCACACGATTGCCTACTCGCTCGGATTGCAACCGTGGCGCTCGATCTTCTTCGGAATCGCCGATCTCGCGCTCTGGATCACGGCGATCTCGCTCTTGGTCGCGAGCGTGTAGAGCCGACAAAAGTCCCTGACGCCTTCCGGGGTGACAGCATGAATGTCGCCGTTGTCTGCATCGCCCTTCTCGACCTGCTCGTCTTCGGGCTGGGCATCAACGTGTCGCGGCTGCGCGGCAATATGAAGATCGGTATCGGCTACCCTGCCGATCCCACACATCCGCTGCAGAAGGCCTGCCGCGCGCATGCAAACGGGTGCGAGTATG
>VBLD01000154.1 GCA_005879205.1 Deltaproteobacteria bacterium | reverse complement strand
CTGGCTCCGCCGCGTGACCAACGCCGTGCTCGTGGGCACGATTCACAGCGAGGAGCACCACCCGATCAGCCGGCCGCTCATGCGCCTCTACCATCCGGTCGTGAAGCTCGTCCTCCGCTTCCGCTGGCTGACCGTTGCCGCGGCAGTGGTGATCGTCGCCGGCACGGTCCCCATCTACTTCTGGCTCGGGTCCGAGTTCATGCCGCCGCTCAACGAGGGGACGATCCTCTACATGCCGACGGCGCTCCCGGGCATGTCGATCACCCAGGCACGCGCGGCCATCCAGACGCAGGACCGGATGATCAAGCAGTTCCCCGAGGTGGACCACGTCTTCGGTAAGGCCGGACGCGCCGAGACCCCGACGGATCCCGCACCGCTCAACATGTTCGAGACGGTGGTGACGCTGAAGCCGGAGAAGGATTGGCGCGCGGGCATGACGTGGGACAAGCTCCTCGCCGAAATGGATCGCACGATCCGCTTCCCTGGCATGCCGAACATCTGGTGGATGCCGATCCAGACACGCACCGAGATGCTCGCCACCGGCATCCGCAGCGTCCTCGGCGTCAAGGTGTACGGCCCCGACCTCACCGAGATCGGGCGTGTCGCGCGCGAGATCGAGGGCGCGGTCGCCACCGTGTCCGGGACGCGCAGCGCCTTCGCCGAGCGCACGACGAGCGGCTACTATCTCGACTTCACCGTGAAGCGCGAGGCGGTCGCGCGCTACGGCCTGACGGTGGGCGACGTGCAGGACGTCGTCGAGTCGGCGATCGGGGGCACGAGCATCTCCCAGACCGTCGAGGGCCGCGAGCGCTACAGCATCAACGTCCGCTACGTCCGCGACGAGCGCAGCGACCCGGAGAGCCTGAAGCGGGTGCTGGTGACCAGCCCGGACGGCGCGCAGATTCCCCTTGCGCAGCTCGCCGACATCGGGTTCTCCACCTCACCGCCATCGGTTCGCGACGAGGACGGCCAGCTCGTCGGCTACGTGTTCGTCGACGTCGCGGGGCGGGACCTCGGCAGCTACGTCGACGAGGCGAAACGCGTCGTCGGCGAGCGGGTCCAGCTCCCGCCCGGCTACCGCCTCGGCTGGGCGGGTCAGTTCGAGTACCTGCAGCGCGCGAGCGCGCGGCTGCGGCTCGTCGTGCCGTTCACCGTGCTCATCATCTTCGTCCTGCTCTACGTGAACACGACGTCGGTCACGAAGACGCTGATCATCCTGCTGGCGGTCCCCTTCTCGGCGGTCGGGGCGATCTGGCTCCTCTGGCTCCTCCACTACAACACGAGCATCGCGGTGTGGGTCGGCTTGATCGCCCTCCTCGGCGTCGACGCCGAGACGGGCGTGTTCATGCTCCTCTACCTCGACCTCGCCTTCGCGGAGCATCAGCGCCGTGGCCGCATGCGGTCGTGGGGGGATCTCGAGGACGCCATCATCGAGGGCGCCGTCAAGCGCCTCCGTCCCAAGATGATGACGGTGACGGTCATGTTCGTGGGGCTGCTGCCCATCATGTGGTCCCACGGCGCGGGAGCCGACGTGATGAAACGAATCGCGGCGCCGATGATCGGCGGCATCGTCACGTCGTTCCTGATGGAGCTCCTGGTCTACCCGGCGATCTACGCGATCTGGAGGCGGCGTCAGCTGCCATCCGCAACCGCAGGGGCAGCCGCGTAATCACCCGTGCCGACGTTTCGGCCCCGTCATGGACACTTGAACTGACCGGTGCTATCAAGTGGTCATGCGTCAGATCCCGGCAGCCAAGTTCAAGGAGCAGTGCCTTGCACTTCTCGACGAGGTCGACCCGGATGGCATCGTCATCACCAAACGCGGCAAGCCCGTGGCCAAGCTCATCCCGGTCGGGACGGATTGCGGAAGTCTGATCGGCTCGCTGCGCGGGAAGCTGAAGATCAAAGGCGACATCATGTCCACTCGGGTCAGATGGCGTGCTGAATCTTGACACGCACGTGCTCCTGCACGCGGTCGCCGGTCGGCTCTCGGACTCCGAGACCCGGCTTCTCCGTAACGATCAATGGAGCATCTCGGCCATCGTGCTCTGGGAGATCGCGAAGCTCGCACAGCTCCGCCGGATCGAGATCGACCTGGACGACGTCGACGTGGTCCGCACGCTCGCGCGCATTCACTTGTGGCCCATCACGCGGGACATCGCCCGCACGAGCACGCAGCTCGACGTGCATGGGGATCCTGCGGACGAATTGATCGCCGCCACCAGCATCGTACATCGCGTGCCGCTGATGACCCGTGACCGCATGCTCCGCCGGTCGCGCCAGATCCCAGTTGCGCGGTAGAGGGTCGACCGCTCGTACGGGTGTCCCCTCGGCCCTCGAGCCAAGCGCTCGGAAAATCGCCGCCCCGACTCAGCGCAGGATCCGGGCGCTACCGACGATCTCGTCGAAGTCCGCGAGATGCTTCGCCTCTGTCGGGTCGCCGTCGTACCAGTTGAAGACGAAGCGATGCGCGCGAAGAGCGAGCGATTCTGTCGGAAGGACTCCGTGGGATCGCCGCCGGAATGAGCCCGAAGGGCCGACGCACGGCGCTCCTATAGCTTGGCGCGAGCCGGATGGCGACGTCGGTGACGGCGCGCTAGAGAAGGCGCCGATGGAGCGCCGCGACGTCGTCATCGTCGGCTCCGGCCCTGCCGGCGCGGCGACGGCGCTCGGGCTCGCGGCGCGCGCACCGGAGCTCGCGGCCCGCTCGGTGCTCCTCGAGAAGGCACGCCATCCACGCGACAAGACCTGCGCCGGGGGCGTGATCCCGAAGGGGGTGCAGCTCCTCCAGCACCTCGACGTGCCGCTCGCGATCCCACAGGCGCGCGTGGACCGAGCGCGGGTGACCTTGCCCGGTGGCGCCGCGCTCGCGATCGACGGGAACGACCTCTGCCGGGTGGTGCGGCGGCGGGAGCTCGACGCGCTGCTCGCCTGGACGGCGCGCGACCGCGGCGTCGAGCTCCGCGAGGAGGAGCGGGTGACCCACGTCGCCCGGGACGGCGCGGGGGTGCGGGTCGAGACGTCGCGGCGGACCTACTGGACGCCGGTGGTGGTCGGCGCCGACGGCAGCGGGAGCCTCGTCCGCCGCGCCCTCATCGGGGCGAGCGGTGTCACCGCGCGGGCCGTCATGTGCGACGTCCCGGTCGCGGCGACCTCGTGGACGGGCTACGCCACAGGCCGGTACGAGTTCGATTTCAGCGCGTGCGCGACGGGCTTGCGTGGCTACCGCTGGGCATTCCCGTGCGTCGTCGACGCCGTACCGCACGTCAACGTCGGCGTCTACGCCCTGCCACCGGTGGACGGGGCGCGACTTCGTGCGGAGCTCGCGCTCGAGCTCGGTCTCCTCGGTGCCGCGCCGGTCGGCTGGCAGGCGTTTCCCATTCACGCGTACGTGGGACCGCCGCGACTGGCTGCCCCGCACGCGCTGCTGGTCGGCGACGCCGCGGGCGTCGATCCGCTCATGGGCGAGGGCATCTCCTTCGCGCTCGAGTATGGCCTGCTCGCCGCCGATGCCCTCTGCCAGGCGCACGCCGTGGGCGACTGGTCCTTCCGCGGCTACGCGCGCACCGTCGAGCGCGGGCCGCTCGGACGGAAGCTCCGCCGCCTGAGCCTCGCGACGCGGCTGTTCTACGGGCCGCGGCATCGAGTCTGGTTCCGCCTCGCGGCGGCGAGCCGACGCGCGCAAGCGGTTGGCCTCGCCTGGTACAACGGCGTCGACGGCTGGGACCGCCGGAGCGCGCTCGCGGCCCTCGCCGCGCTCTGCGCGCGGCGGTCGCTTTGACGGCCCCGTCTCCGTTTGCTACCCGGGAGCGCCATGGCGTCCGAACCCCGCGGCCGCCGGCGCCGACGGAAGCTGGCGACGGCGGCACCGCATCTGGAGACGCTGCTCTGGCGGGTCGGCATCCGTCTCGTGGCGGGGGTGGACGAGGTCGGGATGGGGCCGCTCGCCGGACCGGTCGTCGCGGCCGCCGTCGTGCTGCCCCCCGGCACCTGGCTCGATGGCGTGGCGGACTCCAAGGTGCTCCAGGCCGCCGTTCGTGAACGGAACGGCTCGCGGCGGAGATACGCCGCCGCGCGCTGGCCGTCGGGCTCGGCATGGTCGAGCCGGAGGAGATCGACCGCCTTAACATCTATCGAGCGGGTCTCGCCGCGTGCCGCCGCGCGCTCGAAGCGCTTCGGCCGCTCGTCCCGGGCTACGTGCTGGTCGATGGTCGCGAGATTCCCGACCTGCCGATGCCGCAGAGCGCATATCCGAAGGGCGACTCGTTCGTGTGCTCGATCGCCGCGGCGTCGATCGTTGCCAAAGTAGCGCGGGACGCTATCATGTGCGAGCTCGACGGCCGCTATCCCGGCTACGGCTTCGCCCGTCACATGGGCTACGCCACCCGGAGCCACTTCGCCGCCATTCGCGAGCATGGCCCGTCGCCCGTCCATCGCCGCTCGTTCGCCCCCGTGCGGGCCGCGATGCGGGGCGAGCCGGACAGCCAGGTCGCACTGCCGACGCTCGCCGTGCTCGATTGAAGCCGGCCCGTCGCGCGGCTTTTACGTTCGCCCGAATGGCCTATAATCGAGGTTTCCGACCGCGTATGGATGCCGGCCTGCTCCTGGACCTCTACCGCCAGATGGCGCTCTGCCGCCGCTTCGAGGAGGCCGCGGCAAAGGCCTACACGCAGGGCAAGATCCGAGGCTTCCTGCACCTTTACATCGGTCAGGAGGCCGTGGCGGTGGGCGCGATCTCGGCCGCGGAGCCGACCGACTACATCGTCGCCACCTACCGGGAGCACGCGCACTACCTGGCCCGCACGGGGGACGCACGGGCCGCCATGGCCGAGCTGTACGGCCGGGCGACGGGCGCCAGCGGCGGACGCGGCGGGTCGATGCACCTGTTCGACGCCGGCAAGCGCTTCTTGGGTGGCTGGGCGATCGTCGGCGGCCACGTGCCGATCGCCGCCGGGGTCGCCTTCGCGAGCAAGTACCGCGAGGAGAAGGACGTGACCCTCTGCTTCTTCGGCGACGGCACCGCGAACATGGGTTCCTTTCACGAAGGGCTCGCCCTCGCCGGCCTGTGGAAGCTCCCGGTCGTGTTCATCTGCGAGAACAACCAGTACGCCATGGGGACGCCGCTCTACCGCACGATGTCCGTTCCCGACGTCGCCGTCCGCGCGCGCGGCTACCCGATGGAGTTCGAGATCGTCAACGGCGACGACGTGCTCGAGATGCGCGACGCCACGCGCCGGGCCCTCGAGCGCGCGCGGCGGACGAGCCAGCCTTTCTTCATCGAGGCCAAGACCTACCGCTTCCGCGGCCACTCGATGGCCGACCCGGCCAAGTACCGGAGCAGGGAGGAAGTCCAGAAGTGGATGGAGCGCGACCCGATCCAGGTCTTGGGGCAGCGCATCCAGACGCTGGGCATCGCCAACGCCGAGCAACTCCGGGCGCTCGACGACGAGGTCAAGGCGCAGGCGGCGGACGCCGTCGAGTTCGCCGAGCAATCGCCGCTGCCCGCGCCGGAGAGTGTCGGGGAACACGTCTATGCCTGAAATCCGCGTCATCACGTTCCGCGAGGCGCTCCGTGAGGCCATGGTGGAGGAGATGGAGCGCGACTCCTCGATCTTCCTCATGGGCGAGGAGGTGGGGCACTATCAGGGGGCGTACAAGGTATCCGAGGGGATGCTCGCGCGCTTCGGGGAGAAGCGCGTGATCGACACGCCGATCGCGGAGACGGGCTTTGCCGGCGTGGGCATCGGGGCCGCGATGGTCGGGCTCCGGCCGATCATCGAGTTCATGACCTGGAACTTCTCGCTCACCGCGTATGACCAGCTCGTCAACAACGCCGCCAAGCTGCGCTACATGTCGAACGGCCAGTTCAAGATGCCGATCGTCTTCCGTGGGCCCGGCGGCGCGGCGCACGCGCTCGCGGCCCAGCACTCGCAGGCGCTCGAATCGCTCTACGCCCACGTGCCCGGCCTGAAGGTCATCATGCCCGCCACCCCGGCCGACGCCAAGGGATTGCTGAAGGCCTCGATCCGGGACGACAACCCGGTCGTGTTCATCGAGAGCGAGGTGATGTACGCGCTCAAGGGCGAGGTGCCCGCCGTCGAGCACGTCGTGCCGCTCGGGGTGGCCGAGGTGAAGCGCCCGGGGCGCGACGTGACCGTCGTCACGTGGGCCAAGATGCTGCACACCTCGCTCAAGGCCGCCGAGAATCTCGCGCGCGACGGCATCGAGGTGGAGGTCCTCGATCTCCGCACGATCCGCCCGCTCGACAGCGAGGCGATCGTCGCGTCCGTGCGGCGTACGGGGCGATGCCTGGTCGTGCAGGAGGGCTGGCCGTTCGCGAGCGTGGCGTCGGAGGTGATCACGCTGGTCGTCCGTGAGGCGTTCGACCAGCTCGACGCGCCTCCCGAGGCGGTGACGAGCCTCGACGTGCCGATGCCGTACGCGACCAACCTCGAGACGTTCGTGCTGCCGTCGCCGGAGCGCGTGGTCAGTGCCGTGCGCCGGCTTCTCGGTCTCGAGGAGGCGCCCACACGTCCGGCGGTTGCCGGGGGAGCCCGCTAGCACCTGGTACGGCAGCGGAGGCATCGATGACCGACGTCACCATGCCGAAGCTCTCCGACACGATGGAGGAGGGGAAGATCCTCCGCTGGCTGAAGCAGCCCGGCCAGAAAGTCGCGATCGGCGACGTGCTGGCCGAGGTCGAGACCGACAAGGCGAACATGGAGCTCGAGGCCTTCGACGAAGGCGTGCTGTCCGAGGTGCGCGTGAAGGAGGGCGAGAGCGCGCCGGTGGGTGCGGTAATCGCCGTGCTCGCGCCGGCCGACGCAGGAAGGGCGGCACCTCGACCCGCGGCGCCCGTGCCCGCGGCAGCCGCGCCGGCTGCAGCTGCCGAAAGCCGCCGCAAGCCCGAGCCGGCGATGCCTGCCAAGTCGGCGTCCCGGCCTTCCGAGGCGCCGCCGGTGGCGGTGCGCGGTGAAGGCCGGCCGGAAGCCGCTCGCGAGTCGTGGCGGCCGACCGTGGTCGGGCGGCGCGAGGCGACCGCCGAGACGGAGGAGGCCGAATCCGTGAAGGCGTCGCCCCGCGCGCGCCGGCTGGCGCGCGAGCACGAGGTCGACCTCGCCTCGCTGGCCGGCACGGGGCCGGGCGGGCGCATCGTCGAGAAGGACATCGAGGCGGCGATCGCGGCGCGGGGAACGACGTCCAAGAAGGAGGCCGCTCCGGCCGCCGGGGCGCCGCGCCGCGGCGAGCGCCGCATGGAGCTCTCGCGGCTCCGCCGCACCACCGCCAAGCGCATGAGTGAGTCGAAGCGGGAGGTGCCGCACTTCTACGTGTCGGCCGACATTCGCATGGACGAAGCGGTTCGCCTGAAGGACGCCCTGGCGGGCCTCGGAGGCGAGTTCGAGGGCATCACCTTCACGCACCTCGTGCTGAAGGCCGTGGGTGTGGCGCTCACCCGCGTACCGGAGGCGAATGCCTCGTACGACGGCGACGCGATGGTCCTCCACGACCGCGTCAACGTCGGGCTCGCGACGTCCGTGGAGCAGGGGCTCATCGTGCCCGTCATTCACGACTGCGACCGCCAGCCGCTCGGCACGATCGTGCAACAAGCGCGTGCCGTGGTCGAGCGGGCCCGAGCAGGCCGCTTCGAGTCCAGCGACCTGTCGGGGGGCACGTTCACGCTCTCGAACCTCGGCATGTATCCCGTCTCGCAGTTCGCGGCGGTGATCAACCCTCCACAGGCCGCGATCCTCGCCGTCGGCACGATCCGCGAGGTGCCGGTCGTCGATGCCGAGCGGGTGGTACCGGGCCGGATGATGACCGTCACCCTGTCCTGCGATCACCGCATCATCGACGGCGTCATCGCGGGCCGCTTTCTCGCGGAGGTGCGTGGCTTGCTCGAGCGTCCGCTGGCGCTCGTCGTCTGATGGTCCGGGCGGGCGCGACGAAGCTCCTCGAGGTCGCGACTCCCGGCTGCGTCGACTACGATCGGGCGGTCGCCTGGCAGGAGCGTCTGGTGGCGCGTCGCCTCGCCGGGGGTCCGGACGCGCTGCTCCTGCTCGAGCATCCGCCGGTCTACACGCTCGGCCGGAGTGCCGATGCCCGGCATCTCGGCCGGGCCGGTGCAGGGGACGTCCCGGTGCGCCGCGTCGCGCGCGGCGGCCAGGCGACGTATCACGGGCCCGGGCAGCTGGTCGGCTATCCCGTCGTCGCTCTCGCGGCGCAGGGGCGCGACGTCCACCGCTACCTGCGCGCGCTCGAGGAGGTGCTGATCGCAACCATCGGCGCCTTCGGCATCGCCGCGGAACGGCGTCCGGGCTTCACCGGGGTCTGGGTGCGCGGGTGCAAGATCGCCTCGATCGGCATCGCGGTCCGCCGCTGGGTGGCATGGCACGGCTTCGCGCTCAACGTGGGGCGAGACCTGGGCGGCTTTGCGTCGATCACCCCCTGCGGAATACCCGGCGTGCAGATGACCTCGATCGCGCGCGAGGGCGGGCCGGGCGACGTCGCGGGGACGATCCCGGTCCTGGTGGCGCGCTTCATCGAGATCTTCGGCTACGCCGGGGTGCGACCGCTGGCCTTCGAGTCGGGCGCGCTCGTTCCGGCGGCGCCATGACCCCGCCGAGCGTCGGCCGCCACCCTCCGTGGCTCAAGGTCCGGGCGCCCGGCGGTCCGGGCTTCACGGAGACACGTGCCGCGGTGAAGGAGCTCGGCCTCCACACCGTGTGCGAGGAGGCGCATTGCCCGAACATCGGCGAGTGCTGGGGACACAAGACCGCCACCTTCATGCTGCTCGGCGACACCTGCACCCGGAACTGCGGCTTCTGCGCGGTCGCCCACGGACGGCCCCTCGCGGTCGATCCCGAGGAGCCTGACCGCGTATCGGTGGCCGTCGCGCGGCTGGGTCTCCGGCACGTGGTCGTGACCTCGGTCGACCGCGATGACCTGCCCGACGGTGGCGCCGCTCACTTCGCGGCCACGGCACGCGCCATCAAGGCGCGTCAACCCGAATGCCGGGTGGAGGTCCTGGTGCCGGATTTCAGGGGGCGGCTCGAATCCGTGGCGACCGTGGTGATGGCGCCGATCGATGTCTTCAACCACAACATCGAGACCGACCCGCGCTTGTACGGGCGCCCGGTACGATCGTTCGCTGTCCCTGCTGAACGCGGCGCGCAGAGCGCGCGCCGATGTGCTGACCAAGGCCGGCTTGATGCTGGGGCTCGGGGAGCGCACAGACGAGCTCATCAGTGTTTTCGCGGACTTGCGTCGAGCCGGGTGTGAGGTGCTGACCCTCGGCCAGTACCTCCGTCCGGCCGTGGAGAACCTCCCGGTCGAGCGGTACGTGCCTCCGGCGGAATTCGCGGCCCTCGGTGAGTGCGCTCGTGCACTCGGTTTTCGTCACGTCGAATCGGGACCGCTGGTCCGTAGCTCATACCATGCCTGGTCGCATGTACCTGAGAAAAATCCGTAAAATTCGCGGCTTTTGGGGTGGTGAAAATATTGCACGGCCTGGGCATTTCCATTACGGTGCCTTCGTTCTTGGGGGGTTGGTTGAGGTGAGGGGAGGAACGGAGGTGCCACGATGCTGAAACTGTACGACTACCCCGACTGCCCGTTCTGCCAAAAGGTGCGGGTGGTTCTGGCGGAGAAAGACCTCGAATACGAGAAGATATTCGTGGACCTGCGGCGCCAGGAGCAGAAGATGCCTGAGTTTCTGCGCCTGAATCCCTACGGCAAGGTCCCCGTGCTCGTCGACGAAGACGAGGTGGTCTATGACTCCACGATCATCAACGAGTATCTCGAGGACGAGTATCCGCTTCCGCGGCTGCTGCCCGAAGACTCACAGGGCCGCGCCCGCGCTCGCATACTCGAAGACTACTGCGACAACTCGTTCATCCCGCCTACCACGACGCTCCTGACGCAGGTCCGGAAGACGGAAGCCGAGCGCGACGGCCAGCGGGTCGACCAAGCACGCGACGAGCTCCGTCGGGCCCTCTACTACCTGCGCGACAAGCTGAACGGTCAGGAGTTCCTCGTCGGACACGAGTTCTCACTGGCCGACGCGGCGTTCGCACCTCGGATCATGGTCCTCGGACGTCTCGGCATCGAGCTCGAGCCAGCCCTGGCGCCCGTGCAAGCGTGGATCGATCGGCTGCGATCGCGGCCGAGCGTGCGCGGACTCGGTCTCTGAGTCTCTGAGGCTCGCGCCGCACCTTCGCTCCGCGCCATCGACTTCTCGTCGCCGCCGTTGACACGGTATGTCCGTCCAATTAGTAGGAGCAGCTCCTACTAAGGAGGGAGGACGCGATGGCGAAGTCGTTGAAGGGGACACGCACCCACGAGAACCTGAAGAATGCGTTCGCCGGTGAGTCGCAGGCCAACCGGCGCTATCTCTACTTTGCGCGGCGCGCTGACATCGAAGGGTATCCGGACGTCGGTGGCCTGTTCCGCGACACGTCCGAGGCCGAGACGGGACACGCGTTCGGGCATCTCGATTTCCTGAAGGAGGCGGGCGACCCCGTGACCGGTCTGCCGATCGGTTCTACGGAGCAGAACCTCAAGTCCGCCATCGACGGTGAGACCTACGAGTTCACCGAGATGTACCCGGGCTTCGGCAAGACGGCCCGCAGCGAGGGCTTCGAGGAGATTGCCGAATGGTTCGAGACGCTCGCCAAAGCCGAGAAGTCCCATGCGGGGCGGTTCACGAAGGGGCTCCAGACCTTGAGCCTCGGATGAGGTGAGCCACTCGACGGACATCGGGTCGCCCGGGGGGTCGCCGGAGTTTCGCGATCCGGCGGACCTGGCCGCCGAGAGCGCGCGCATCTACGACATCTGTGCGGGGTGCCGGCGCTGCTACAACCTCTGCCCGTCGTTCACGCATCTGCTCGACGCGATCGACGGGCACGACGGGGAGATCCAGGCGCTCTCGGCGGCGGAGGACCGTCGCACGGTCGACCTCTGCTTCGGATGCAAGCTCTGCTACCCGCTCTGCCCATACACGCCACCGCACCGCTGGGGCGTCGATTTCCCGCTGCTCATGCAGCGGGCAAAGGTCGTCCGTGCCGACCGCGAAGGCATCCCGCTCCGGGACCGCCTGCTCGGGAACCCGGAGCTGCTCGGCCGCCTTGGCTCGGCCTTTCCCCGGGTTGCCAACTGGGCGAACCGGAACCGGCTCCTGCGCTGGGGGATGGAGAAGACCCTCGGCGTCGATCGGCGGCGTCGCCTGCCGCGTTACGGGCGCCGCTTCAGCCGCTGGTTTCGGCGCCAGACCCCACCCCCGGGGGTCGGTCGATCAGGCCGCGTGGCGCTCTTCTACACGACCCCGGTCGAGTTCAACGCTCCCGACGTCGGCGTGGCCGCGGTCCGCGTGCTCTGGCGGAACGGCGTCGAGGTGACATGCCCGCCGCAGGTCTGCTGCGGGATGCCGGCGCTCGACGGGGGTGACGTCGCGGGCGCGACGCGCCGGGCGCGTCGCAACCTCGAGAGCCTCGGTCGCGCCGTGGCAGCCGGCTGCGACGTCGTGGTGCCGGGGCCGAGCTGTAGCCGCATGCTGAAGCACGAGTACCCGCGGCTGGTCCCGGGCCCGGCGACCGAGCAGGTAGTCGCGCGGGTGCACGACCTCAGCCAGTATCTCGTGAAGCTTCACGGCGAAGGGAAGCTCGAACGGACGTTCGCCGCACCGCTCGGCAGGGTCGCCTATCATGCCCCCTGCCATCTCCGCGTGCAGGAGATCGGGTTCAAGGCGCGCGACGTGCTGCTCCTGGTGCCCGGCACGACGGTCGGCGTTCTCGAGCGGTGCACCGGCATGGACGGCACGTGGGGCTTCAAGAACGAGTTCTACGATGCGTCGCTGGCGGTGGCCCGTCCGCTTCTCCGCGAGCTCGATGCGATCAGGCCCGACCTGGTCGTCTCGGACTGCCCGCTCGCCGCGCTCCAGATCGAGCAGGCGCGGGGCGCACCCGTCTACCATCCCGTCGAGGCCCTGCTCGCCGCGTACGAGGGCAGGGCGCTCCGGTCGGCGGCGTGATGCGGCCGATCGCCCTCGAGGACATCCTCGGTGGTGACCGGTATGCGAGCCATCGGGACGCGATCCGCCGCCGCGTCATTGCCCACAAGCAGACGCGGCGGGTGGCGGTCGGTGACCGCATGACGGTTCTCTTCG
>VBLD01000153.1:6202-10152 GCA_005879205.1 Deltaproteobacteria bacterium | reverse complement strand
TGGCCGGTCCCGCGACGGCCCCGCGCGGCTCGCAGGTGTTGGTCCGTCAGCTCGCTCTCGGTCTCGCCGAACGCGGCCACGAGGTGCGTCTCGTGACCTACGGCAGCCGGCGAATGGGGCCGCCCGGCCCGCGGGTCGGCCGGCTGCTCGGCGACCTCCGGCTGACGGTGCGCCTGTGGCGGCTCGTGGCGCGCGAGCCGATCGACGTCATCCACGCCCACAACTACGAGGCCGCGATCGCGGGGCTCGTGGTCGCCCGGTCGACCGCCCGGCCGCTCGTCTACCACGGTCACAGCGCGCTCGCCGAGGAGCTGCCGCTCTACTTCACGAGCCGGCGCGTGCGGCGGCTGGCCGCTCAGCTCGGCCGGCTCCTCGACGCGCAGGTGCCGCGCCGGGCCGACTTCTGCATCGCGGTGACGGACGAGCTCGGTGCGCTGCTGCGCCGCGGCGGCGTCACTCCCGCGGGGCTCGCCTGCATCGGGCCCACCGGTACGCCGAACGACGTCGGGCCGCCGCCCCGCGCCGGGGGCGACGGCGGGCTCGTCTGCTACGCCGGCAATCTCGATGGCTATCAGAACCTCGGATTCCTGCTGCGCGCGTTTGCCCGCGTGCGGGTCCGGGTGCCGGGCGCGCGTCTCGTCCTGGTGACCCACGCCGACGGCCGCGCCGCGGCACGCCTCGTCGCCCATGCTCGAGGGGTGGAGGTGATCCGCGCCGAATCATACGATGAGGTCCGCGCGCGTCTCGCGGCCGCCGCGATCGCGGTCTCGCCGCGGGCCGAGCGCTCTGGTTTCCCGATGAAGCTGCTCAACTACATGGCGGCCGGCAAGGCCATCGTCGCCTCGGCCGGGTCGGCCAAGGGGCTCGAGGACGGCGTGACCGGCCGGGTGGTGCCGGACGGGGACGAGGTGGCCTTCGCCGATGCGATCGTGGCGCTGCTCGGCGACGCCGCGGAGCGCGGGCGTCTCGGCCTGGCGGCCCGCCGGACGGTCGAGAGTCGCGAGGCGTGGGACGCCGTGCTCGACCGCATCGAAGCGATCTATCACCACGTGACGGCCCGGGCCGAGCGCGGCCTCGTCCCCGTCGCGTGCACGGAGTGAATGCGCATGGAGGTTCGTCCGCGGATCGCGATCACCATGGGAGACGCCGCCGGCATCGGGCCCGAGATCACCGTCAAGTCGCTGGCCGATCCGGTGGCGGCCGCGTGGGCGATCCCGGTGGTGCTGGGTGATGCCGGGGTGCTCGAGCGCGCCATGGCCGTGGCGGGCGTCCGGCTGCCGCTCCACAGGATCTCACGCCCCGCCGAGGCGGAAGGCCGGCCCGGCGCGCTCGACGTCATCGACTACGCGAACATCGACCCGGCGACCCATCGCTGGGGCGAGCTGAATCCATCGAATGGTACCGCGGCCGTCCACTATACCCGGGAGGCAGGACGCCTCGCGCTCGCGGGCGAGGTCGACGCCATGGTGTCCGCGCCGCTCAACAAGGAAGCGATGCACGCCGCCGGCTACCCCTACGAGGGCCAGACCGAGATCCTCGGGGAGCTCACCGGCTCCCGGCCCGCGATGGTGATGGTCATCGACCGCATGCGCGTGATGCTGTTCACGAACCACATGGCGCTGCGGGCCGTCTGCGACTTCGTGCGCAAGGACCGCGTGCTCGACCGTCTCGTCCTCGCCGACGCGGCGCTGCGCGACATGGGGATCGCGCGGCCGCGTCTCGCCGTGGCGGGGCTCAACCCGCACGCCGGAGAGAGCGGGGCGTTCGGTCGCGAGGAGCAGGAGGAGATCATCCCGGCGATCGCCGCGGCCCGCGCGCGTGGCATCGGTGCCGAGGGACCCTTCCCGGCGGATACCGTCTTCCTGAAGGCGCGCGACGGCGTGTACGACCTGACGCTGGCCCTCTATCACGACCAGGGGCTCATGGCGGTCAAGCTGGTCGGCTTCGGGCGGGTGGTGACGCTGCTCATCGGCCTCCCGCTGATCCGCACCTCGACCGGCCACGGCACCGCCTTCGACATCGCGGGCAGGAACCTCGCCGATCATCGCAACCTCCTCGAGGCGATTCGCGTCGCGGCCGAGGTGGCGAGCGTCAAGCGCGGCTCGCCCGACCGCGGCCTGGCGGCGGCGTACGGGAGGGCCGCCTGATGGCAACCGTCGGCGTCCAGGCGATGGGAGCGGAGGAGCGGCGGCTCCGCGAGGAGATCGCACGCTTCTGCCGCGTCACGTGGGACCGGGGGTTGGTGTCGGCCGCGGGCGGCAACCTCTCCGCGCGCCTCGGCGCGAGCGACACCTTCCTCATCACGCCGAGCGGCGTGGCGCTGCGCGACACGGAGCCCGAGGACCTGGTCACGATCGACCTGGCGGGCCGCAAGATCGCCGGCCCCGAGCGGTACGTTCCCTCCAAGGAATCGCTGATGCACACCGCGATCTACGCCGCGCGCCCGGCGACGCGCGCGGTGGCCCATCTCCATCCGCCGCACGCGATTGCCTTCGGCATCCGCGGCGAGCCGATCCCCCTGATGACCGTCACGTCCGAGGAGCGGCTCCATCTGACCCCGATCGTCCCGCCGGCATCCTCGGGCTCGCGGGCGCTCGCCGAGGGGGTGGCCCGCAGCGTCGAATCCGCGCCTGCCGACACGCAGGTGCTCCTCCTCGCGCGCCACGGGATCCTCGCCTGGGGCGGGTCGGTACAGCAGGCCTGCGACATCGCCGATCTCGCCGAGTACACCGCGAAGATCGCGATCGCCCACGCCGCCCTCCCGGGGCGCCGCCGGGTGCTCGACATCTCGGTGCCGAACGTGGCCGGGATGCACGTCTATCCGGGCGATCCGGTGCCGCGGGTCGAGGCGGTCCGCCAGATCCGATCAGGCGACGCGTGCAATCTCTCCCTGCTCACCCTGGGGTCCCACACCGGCACCCACGTGGACGCCCCGTATCACTTCCTCGCCGACGGTCCGCGCCTCGGCGACGTCCCGCTCGACCGGATGGTCGGCGAGGCGCTGGTCGCCGACCTCCGCGGGCGCGCCGTGATCGATGCGGCGGCGCTGGTCGACGTCGACCTGCGGCCCGGTGACATCCTGGTCTGCCGGACCGACAACTCCCGGCGTTGGGAGGCCCCCGAGTTCCAGCGCGACTTCGTCTACCTCACCGAAGACGCCGCCCGCCTCCTCGTCGCGCGCGGCGTGCGCGCGGTCGGCATGGACTACCTGTCGATCGAGCGCTTCGGCAGCACCGACTTCCCGGTCCACCACATCCTCCTCGGCGCCGGCGTCTTCGTCATCGAGGGGCTCGACCTGCGCGCGGTCGAGCCGGGCCGCTACACGCTCGTCTGCCTGCCCCTCAAGTTCCCCGACCTCGACGGCGCCCCCGCTAGGGCCATCCTCCTGGCGTGAACGGAGGGCGCGCGTTGCGTCTCGTCCGTGCAACGCCGACCAGATCCAGAAGAAGAGTGTTGGGCGGGGAGGCACGCGGACTTCGTTCGCGTGCCGACGCCCATCGGAGCCCGGCCGCGCAGCGGCCGGGCGCACGGGGGCCAGATCCCTTGAATGCACTACGCATCATCGCTGACGATCTGACCGGCGCCTGTGACATCGGCGCCGAGATGCTGCCGTGGCCGGCCGGCGTCGTCGTCCAGCCGGCGGCGGGCGGCTCCAGCCCCGCCGGGGCGCTCGGCGTCCGCAACACGCAGAGCCGGACGCTGTCACCGGCCGAGGCGGCGAGCCGGGTGAGCGGCGTGCTCGACGATCTCCGAATCGGCTGGTCGGGCATCGTTCTCAAGAAGATCGACACGGGGCTCCGCGGGCCACTCGGCGCCGAGATCGACGCCGCCATGGACGTCCTCGGCGCTAGTGAGGCGTTCGTCCTGCCGGCGATTCCCGAGGTCGGACGGACGACGGAGCAGGGGCGGCAGATGATCGGCGGAGTCCCCGTGCATCGCACGGCGTTCGC
>VBLD01000153.1:5619-6140 GCA_005879205.1 Deltaproteobacteria bacterium | reverse complement strand
GGCGCGCGCCGGCGGAGCCTCCGTGTTCGTGTGCGATGCCGAAACCGACGCCGCTCTCGAGCGCGCGGTCCGCCGCCTCCTGTCGCGGCCGCGTCCGCTCCTGCTCGTCGGCTCGACGGGGCTCGCCCGTGCCCTGCGCCGCATCCTCGGGCCCGAGAACGGTGGGCGTCCACGAGGTCCGGTGTCGTTCCCGGCGGGCAGCGGCGTGCTGATCGTCGCGGGAAGTGCCCACCCTGCCACCCGCGCGCAGGTCGAGTACGCCACCGCGCGTCGGCTGATCGAGCCGCTCGTCGTCGACGACCTCGGGGTGGCCGGGGCCGCAGGGCTGGCGGCGGGAAGGTTGCTCGAGAGCGGGCGCGCGGTGGCGCTGGTGGCGCCGGCGGAGGTGGCGCTCGCGGGCAGCACCGGCGTGCTGGCGGCGCTCCGGGCGGCCGCGCTCGCGGCGCTGGCGCGGACGCGGCCCGGCGGGCTCGCCCTCATCGGCGGCGAGACCGCCTACCACGTCCTCGACGGGCTCGGAC
>VBLD01000153.1:0-5585 GCA_005879205.1 Deltaproteobacteria bacterium | reverse complement strand
GTGCGTACGCGGCTCATGAAGGGTCCCTATGCCGGTCTGCCGCTGGTCACCAAGGGCGGATCGGCCGGTGCGCCAGATCTGCTCGGCGCGATCGTGCGGCAGCTCGGCCGGGGGCTGCGCTGATGGACGTCGCAGCCGGTCGCGTGGTGACGCTCGAGTACACCGTCCGGCTGGCGAACGGCGAGCTGATCGATTCGACGGGGGACTGCGGACCCTTGTCGATCCTGGTTGGCGGAGGACAGCTCTTTCCGCCACTCGAGGCACGGCTCGCGGGCATGCGCGCGGGCGAAACGCGCGAGCTGCGCATCCCGGCGGAAGAGGCCTGGGGCGAGCGGCAACCCGGTCTCGTGCGCACGATGGCGCGCGAGCACCTGCCGCCCGATCTCGTTCTCGAGGTGGGACGCGAGTACGTCGTCAAGACACCCGAAGGACGGGCACTGCGCTTCTGCGTGCGCGGCATCGGCGAGCGGACGGTGGAGGCCGACTTCAACCGACGGTGACGGTCGTCGCGGTGCGGGTGCCGACGGCCGCGGAGGAGCGGCGGGGGAGGGTGTAGCGGCGGCGAGCGGCGCGAGCAGCCGGAAGCCGGTGCGTCCCGCAATCGCGAGTTGCTTTCCCAGGGCGGGGATCGTGAGGTGGCTCGCGACGTCGAGCGCGGCCGCGCGGTAGCGCCGATCCCCGCTCGCGGCCGCGAGATAGCCGAGCGGCAGCGCGTAGCGTGGGTCGGTCCAGCGACGCGGACTTGCGAGCAGCGTATCGGCGTAGCTGACGAGCCAGCGACGAATCCGGTCGTCGCCGGTGGCGGCATGGACCGCGGCGAGCCCATCGGCGAGGATACCCATCTTCCAGTCGCCGCCGGCGGGCGAGGGCCGATAGGCTCTGAGCGCCGCGTCCGCATACGCCTGCGCGGCCCCCAGGTAGGATCGTTCGCCGGTCGCGTCGTACACCGCGACCAGCGCGATCATCGGCCAGCCGAGCTTGCGCGGGTTGTCGGCATGGGCGGCGAGCGGCCGGAGCGCGTCCGCGATCCCGCGGGCGGCGTCGAGGGCGCGCGTTTCACCGCTCAGCCGATAGTAGGTCAGGAGCCCCTCGGTCCAGGTATGGCCGAGATCGACGTAGGCCGGCTTGCCGAACGTGAAGTGCATGGCCGTGTGGGGATGGTTGAGGCCGACCCACTGGGGGTGGCCGGGCGCGTGGTGGATCACGTCCACGTCGCGATAGTGCCGGACGGCGGGAACGAGCGTCTCGAGAAAGAGCGGGCTCGCGGTCGCCGCCCAGGCGAGACCGAGCACCTGGGACAGGTCGTACTCGAGATTGCCCCAGGCGTCGCAGCCGTCGGCGTGGTCGCGGTATCCGGGAAAGTTCCAGTCGCCCCAGTTGAACACCCCGTAGAATCCCTGGCGAGGATGCTCGGCGGTGCGGGCGGTGCACGGGATCGGCGGGCCGTCGTCCCAGCGCTCGGTCCGGGCATTCGCCTGGTACTTGCCGACCGCGGTGGCGAGCCGCGCGAGGAAGTCGCGCGCGCCAGGAGCCGCCGGATCCAGGGCCTGGGGCAGGGCGCGACTCGCGACGATCCACTCGGCGGGCGGCAGCGCCAGGAGCGGCGCGCGCAGCCCGGCGGCGAGCGTCGCGGGCGCGGTCGCGCCGTCGAGCGGCTCGAGCGCCACCCAGAGCTCGTGCGTCTTGGCGGCCCCGGTGCCGAACAGCACGGGGGTGTCCCGCCCGGCGAGCAGATCCAGGCGGAGGCGGTCGGCGGTCACCTCGATCGCCTCGGGGTACTCCTGCCAGAAGTAACGGCTGACGACGGTCAGCGCCGTATCCTTGGCGATCGCGCGCACCCATCCGTCGCCGTGGCGGCCGCCGCGCTCACCATCCACCTGGACGGGCTCGGCGTCGGTCTGGACGAGCTCGTGACGGTCCGCACCGAGGTCCGTGAAGGCGCGGCTCGCGGCGTCGATGCCGAGCGCGGCACGCGCGAACGGTCCCGCGAAGGCCAGCGCGAGCGATCGGATGGGCGCGAATTCGGCATCGGCCACGTTCGTCACGGTGAGCTGCAGGCGGATCCACGGCTGCCCCGCGAACACCGCGAGACGGGCCTCGTAGTCGATTCCCTGCGGATACCGGCCCGTGACGAGCAGCTCGGTGCAGACCGGTCCGACGCTCTCGACCGCGAGGCGTGCGACGGTGGCGGTGGCCGGTGCGGCCCCCTCGACGTGGAGGGCGGGCAGGGCGATCGGGACACGATGGGAACCTGCGGCGAGCTCGGCGAGCGTCGTTCCGGTCCCCGGCACGGTCACCTGGAGCGGTCCCGTGTCGAGTACGCGGGTTTCCGCGCGCTCCTCGCGGCGGATGCCGCCGCGGAGCGGATGCGGCGGTGGGCCGTCGTGCAGTGTGTAGGTCGCCTGTCCACCGGCGGCGACGTCGGCCAGAAAATCGACCCGCAGCCAACGGATCGAGCCGTCGGGCCACCGCTCGAGAACGCGTGCCTGCGCGGCCGTCTCCCGGCCTCCCGGCGCGGCCACCCACAAGCCCGGGTCGCGCAGGCGCCCCCGCGGCAGCGGCACGCTGGCGGCGGCCGGCCACGCCTCCCGCCGGACCCCGGCCGTCTCCCCGAGGCCGAGGGCCACGGCGAGACGTGCCGGGGCGGCGTGCGCGTCGCACGCGAGCCCGAGGGCCAACAGCGCCCGGACGAGGATCCGTCGGCCGTGCTGCGAATCCGGTCGGATGGACGCGAGGTCGTAACATCGGCCCGCGGACCCGGCAAGCCGCACGGCGAGGTCCTCGTCCGCCCGTCCTCGCTTTGACTTGCGACTCGTGGCGCCCCTACGTAGAGTCCTCAGGGTGAGCCAGGGAAAGACCTACGTGGTGACCGGCGGCGCCGGTTTCATCGGTTCGAACATCGCCGAGGCGCTCCGGCGCCGGGGCGACCGGGTCCGCATCCTCGACAATTTCTCGACTGGCCGGCGCGAGAACCTGGAGGCGATCGGCGAGGTGGAGCTGATCGAGGGCGACCTGCGCGACCCGCACGCGGTGAAGCGGGCGGTGGCCGGGGTGGACGGCGTCTTCCACCAGGCCGCGCTCCGCTCGGTGCCGCGCTCGGTCGACGACCCCCTCAGCTCGAACGACGTCAACGTCACCGGGACGCTCGTCCTCCTGATGGCCTGCCGCGAGGCGAAGGTCCGGCGCGTCGTCTACGCCTCGTCGTCGTCGGTCTACGGCGACGACCCGACGCTCCCCAAGGTCGAGACGCTGCCGGCGAATCCGATCTCGCCCTACGCGGTCTCCAAGCTCGCCGCCGAGCACTACTGCCAGACGTTTGCGCGGCTGTATGGCCTCGAGACGGTCAGCATCCGGTACTTCAACGTCTTCGGCCCACGGCAGAATCCGGAGTCGAAGTACTCGGCCGTCATCCCGCGCTTCCTCGAGCTCGCCCTCCAGGACCGCGCGCTCGAGGTGCACGGCGACGGCGAGCAGTCGCGCGACTTCACCTACATCGACAACGTCGTGCAGGGGAACCTGCGCGCGATGGAGACGCCGGGCGTGTCGGGCCAGGTGTTCAACGTCGCGTGCGGGACGCGGCACTCGCTCATCGCCATCGCGGACGCCATTGGCGACTTCCTCGGGCGCCGCCTGGTGCGCGAGCATGTTGCGTCGCGGGCCGGCGACGTGCGCCACACGCTCGCCGACATCGGCAAGGCCGAGCGGCTCCTCGGCTACCGGCCGAGCGTCGACTTCGCCGACGGCATGCGCCGGACCTGCGAGTACTTCATGGCGCGCTTCGGGGCGTCTAGCGAGCCGGGACGGCGAGCGGCAGCTCGACCGTGACCGCCGTGCCCTCGCCGGGCTGGCTCCGGGCAGCGACGCGCCCTCCCAGCGCCTCGGCGAAGCAGCGCACGATGTAGAGCCCGAAGCCCGTGCTGCGGCCGTCGCCCGGGCTGAACGGTTCGAAGAGGCGAGGCAGCACCTCGGCGGCGATCCCCTGACCCCGGTCGCGGACCGTGATCCGTACCCGCGTGGCGTCGGGAGCGAGGCCGACGTCGACCTCCACCCCGCGCCCGCCGCGGTGCTTGAGGGCGTTGTCGACCAGGTTCTGGACGATCTCCTTCACCTTCACCCGATCGCTGCGCAGCGGGGGCAGACCGGGTGCGGTGCGCCAGATCACGAGCCCGTCGTGGCTCGCCTGCGCGAACGTGCCGGCGGCGAGTGCGGCGAAGACGTCCGCCAGGCCGAAGGTCTCGATGCGCAGCGGAAGCTGGCCGGTCTCGAGCCGGGCGACGTCGAGGGTGGCGCCGAGCAGGTCGACGAGCTCGATCGCCTGGCGCTCGAGCGTGGCGGCGACGCCGCGTTGCTCCTCGGTGAGGACGCCGAACGCGCCTTCGCCGAGCAGGCTCGTGTAGCCGACGAGCGCGTTCAGCGGCGCACGCAGGTCGTGCGCCATGGCGCTCAGCGCATCGCCCTTCAAGCGTGCGATGCGGGCGAGGCGTCCTGCCTGCCGGGCGTTCGCCAGCGCCACCCCTGCCAGGACGGCGAGCGTGCGCGCCAGGTTGACGTCGTCGTCGGGGAGCCCGCCGGGCGGCAGGATCACGTGCAGCGCGCCGGCCAGCCCGCCGCCCGCATCCGATGTCGTCGTGCCGAACGGCAGCAGCAGCGTGCGGGCACCACTCCCGTCGGCCGCGGCGGGCAGCACGAGCGGTCGATTCCCGGCCAGCACGGGCCCGATCATCTCGTCGTGGACGGCGAGGCCGTCGAAGCGGGCCCGGTACGCAGCGTCGAGGCCGTGCGTCGCGAGGAGGCGGTAGCGACCGTCGTCGACGATGCCGACCGCCGCCCGCTCGACCCCGAGGAAGGCGGCCGCGGCCTGCACGAAGCGTGCGGGCAGTCCCTCGGCGTCGCCCGCAACCGCGAGGAGACTGCGCTGGAGATCCAGGAACTGCTCCAGCCGGAGGACATCGAGCGGGGAAGGGTGGGATGCTGCGAGTGTCGCGGCCCCGACACTTTTCTGTTGCTTCACGGTGAGCGCTGGATGTAGACCTCGCTGCCTCCGGGCGTCAATGGGGGAAGACCCGCACCAGGCGGGCACGGCCGAAGGGAGACGGCATGGCCACCGACATCCGCCGGGACGCAGACCAGCTCATGCGCTACTACGGCGAGCTCATGCACCGGCTCACCCAGAACGGCGTCCGCGACGTTGCGGAGCTACTCACGCTGTACGAGTCGCTACAGCGCGCCGTCTCGGCCCTGACCCCGCAGGAAATCTCCTGGGCGTGCGATCAGGTGCAGGCGCTGATCAGGCAGCTGGTCGGCATGGATTCGAACCTTCAGGCGCTGCGCCGCCTGAAGCTCGTCTTCTCGCAGCTTCCCGGCTCGGGAGGTACCAACGCCGGCCAGCCCGCCTGACGGCGGAACGCGCGTGCCGTCGTGCAGCGCTGCATGATCCTTGCGCCTCGGCCACGAGCGACCGGTCCCCCGGCAAGGTCGCAAGGGGCATACGGCTTGCTCCCTCGAATCCGACCCATGACGGCGGCCGGGGAGCGCTCGATCGAAGCCGGGGCGCCTCGGGTCGAGCCGGGGTGACCGGCGTGCCC
>VBLD01000152.1 GCA_005879205.1 Deltaproteobacteria bacterium | reverse complement strand
CGAGCGCGCGGAGCGCCCCGATGATCCCGCCTTGCTGCACGGTGGCCGGGTCGTACTCGACGAGGACGCTCCCGGTCATCGGGTTGGCGGCAACCGCGAACACACCGTCGATCGAGCCGAGACGAGCTTCGACCCGTGCGGCCCCGTCCGGCGACCCCTTCACACCGGCCACTTTGATGCGCAGTCGGCCCTCAAGCACATGGGCATAGGTCGAACCGACGTCCATCGCCCCCCTCCTCCTGCCCCTCGGCACGCCGCAGGGACGGCGTCGCCGTGGCCAATTGTCAGGGTAGCAGCCCGACGTGTCCGAAATGTTCCGGCTTCGTTAAGAGCTCGTTGCAGCGTGCGGAGCCGGAAAGTAAGCCGTCTAGTGGGGCGCCCCGCCGCGGAGGGAAGAGCGGACGAGACCGTGAAATCATTACGGTTTCTCGCCATCGTCCCCCGTTCGTGCTTTAACCCCCCCGTGCGGGCCGTCGTGCAGCGCGTGACCGAGGCGCGGGTCTCGGTGGGCGACGAGCTGATCGGGGCGATCGGACCCGGGCTCTGCGTCCTCCTCGGCGTCGGTCATGGCGACACCGAGGCCGACGCCGACGCGCTCTGCCGGAAGATCGTCGGCCTGCGCATCTTCGAGGACGAAGAGGGCCGCTTCGCGCGCTCGCTCGAGGACGTCGGCGGCGCACTGCTCGTCGTCTCGCAGTTCACCCTCTACGGGGACTGCGGGAAGGGGCGCCGTCCCTCGTTCACCGACGCGGCGCCGCCCGAGCGTGCCGAGGCACTCTACGAGCGGTTCGTCGCCTGCGCCCGCGCCACCACCCGCCCGGTCGCCACCGGGCGGTTCCAGGCGAGGATGGCCGTCGCGCTCGTGAACGACGGGCCGGTCACCTTCGTGCTCGACACCGCCGGAGGCATCTGATGGCGCGCGCCGGCTTCACGGCCATCAGCTCCGGGAAGATCAAGTTCGGCAAAGACGGCCGCTGGTACAGCGACGACGATCTCATCCCGAACCGGGCCATCGGTCGGCTCTTCAGCCGCGCCCTGCAGGTCCTGCCCGACGGGCGGGCGCGGCTCGAGCTCGGCGAGGACCGCGCCGACGTCATCATCGAGGACACCCCCTGGGTGGTGACGGCGGTCGAGGGCGGGCCGGAGCAAGGCTTCACCGTCGTGCTGAACGACGAGACCCGCGAGCCGCTCGATCCGGCGACGTTGCACGTCGGCGCCGGGAACGTCCTCTATTGTCGGGTGAAGGGCGGCGCCCACGAGGTCCGCTGGCTCCGGCCGGCCTACTACGACCTCATGCGCCACGCCGAGACAGGCCCGGGCGGCGAGGTCGTCCTGCCCGTGGGCGGACGGCGCATCCGGCTCACGGCCACGGCCTGACCATGCACGTCGTCCTGGTCGCGCCCGAGATCCCGCAGAACACCGGCTCCATCGGCCGCCTCTGCGTCGCGACCGGCGCGACGCTCCACCTGATCGAGCCGCTCGGCTTCTCGATCACCGACCGCCATCTCCGTCGCGCCGGGCTCGACTACTGGCCTCACGTCGACCTGGTCCGCCACCCGAGCTGGGACGCCTTCGCGACCGCGCGGCCGCCCGGACGCCTCCTCTGCTTCTCGGCCCGCGCCGCGCGCTCGTACACCACGGCGCGCTACCGCGAGGACGACCTGCTCGTCTTCGGCGGCGAGAGCCGCGGGCTCCCGCCCGCCATCCGCGCGGCCCTCGCGCACGCCACCTTCGGCATCCCGATCGCCAGCGAGCACGTCCGGAGCCTGAACCTCGCCACCGCGGTCGCCGTCGTCCTCTACGAGGCGCTCCGCCAGGTCGGTAAGGTCTGATGCGGGCGCACGGGTTTCTGCTGGCGGCCGTCCTCCTCGCGGGCTGCGCGGCCATCCCCCTCCCCCGCCGCTCGGCCTACCATCCCTCGGATGCCGACCTCAGCGTGACGCGCATCGTGCATGCCTCGGTCATCCTCGAGATGCGCGGGACGCGGGTCATCGTCGACCCGTGGTTCGACTCGGGCTGGGTGATCCGCCAGCAGGAGCCGCTCGGCCTGACACCCGACGGGCTCCCGTCGTTCGCCGCCGTGCTCGTGACGCACCGCCACCGCGACCACTTCGACCCGGTCGCGCTCCGCCGGCTCGCCGCGACCGTGCCCGAGGTGATCGCGCGTCCGGAGCTGCACGATCGGCTCGCCGCTCTCGGCTTCGGCCGCGTGACGGACCTCGGCTGGTGGGGACAGACACGCGTCGGCACCATCGATGTGACCGCCGTGCCCGCGCGCCACGGCGTTCCGGAGAATGGCTACGTGCTCGCGGCCGGCGACGTCACCGCCTACGTCGCCGGCGACACGCGCTACTACGACGAGCTGGTCGACGTCGCCACGGTGTTCCCCGCGCTCGACGCCGCGGTTCTCCCCGTCGGCGGCCTCAGGCTCCTCGGCTTCCCCCGCGAGATGGGGCCGGGCGACGCCGCACGCGCCGCCGCGGTGCTCTCGGCCCGCAGGCTCATCCCGATGGGCTACGGCCCGTCGAGCGGTTCATCAAAGCATGCGCCGAGCGGGGGATCGACCGCGGACGCATCGTCGCGCTGGAGCCCGGCGAGAGCTGGCACTACTACAAGTAGGTCAGAACTCGATGACGGTGTCCTCGCCGTCGCCCACGTGCACCGTGTCGACGAAGCGGATCATGCGCCGGCGGTTGGCCATCAGGACCGAGCTCGTCCGGATGCCGCCGCCGAAGAACCGCACGCCGCGCATCAACGTGCCGTCGGTCACGCCGGTGGCGGCGAAGAGGATCTCGGGCCCGGGGGCCAGATCCTGCTCCGTGTAGATGCGCTTCACGTCGGTGATGCCCATGCGGTGCATCCGTTCTTCCTGACCCGGCTTGGTCGGGACGAGCCGGGCCCGCATGCCGCCGTTGAGGCAGCGGAGCGCCGCGGCCGTCAGCACGCCCTCGGGCGCGCCGCCGATCCCCATGACGACGTGGACGTTGGTGCGCCGCACGGCCGCCGTGATCCCCGCCGACAGGTCGCCGTCGCTGATCAGCTTGATGCGCGCGCCGGCGTGGCGGATGTCGGCGATCAGCTTCTCGTGCCGCGGCCGGTCGAGCACGATGACCACCAGGTCGCGGACCCCGCGGCCGAGCGCGCGCGCGATCGCCTTCAAGTTGTCCTCCACCGGGGCGTCGAGGTCGATGACCTTGCGCGCCCCGGGGCCAACCACGATCTTCTCCATGTAGCAGTCGGGCGCGTGCAGGAGGCCGCCCCGGTTCGACGCCGCGAGAACGGCGATCGCCCCCGGCGAGCCGGTGGCGCAGAGGTTCGTCCCCTCGAGCGGATCGACGGCGATGTCCACCTCGAGGTCCTCGGGCCGCCCCTGCCCGACCTTCTCGCCGATGTAGAGCATCGGCGCCTCGTCGCGCTCGCCCTCGCCGATCACCACCGTGCCGCGCATGGGCAGGCTGTCCATCTCCTTGCGCATCGCCTCGACGGCGACGTGGTCGGAGTGGCGGCGGTCGCCCTGCCCCATCGTGCGCGCCGCCTCGATGGCGGCCTCCTCGCAGACGCGCAGGAACTCGCGCGACAGGGCCTCACCGGTCACCTCCCGGGCCGTCGGCTGGTGCGACGTCACTTGGACTTCCCCGCGTAGATGTCCATCACCGTCTGGAGGAACTCGATCGCCTCCTTGCGCGGCCGCTGGAAGGAGTTGCGCCCGATGATCGACCCGAAGCCGCCGCCGTCGCGGATGGCGCGGACCTCGTCGAGGATCGAGGCCGTGTCCTTCGCCTCGCCGCCCGAGAAGATCACGATACGGCGCCCGTTGAAGGAGCTCTGCACGACGTGGCGCACGCGCTCGGCGAGCGTCGCGATCGGGATGCGCTCCTTGTCGTAGACCTTCTTGGCCGCCGCCTGCTCGATGTGCGCCGCCGGCAGCTTCACCTTGACGACGTGCGCGCCGAGCTGGCAGGCGATCTGCGCGGCGTAGGCGACGACGTCGATCGCGGTCTCGCCCTCCTTGGAGAGCGTCGAGCCGCGCGGGTAGGACCAGACGACCACCGCCAGCCCCTTGCGCTTGGCCTCCTCGCCGAGCGCCCGGATCTGCTCGTACATGACGTTGCGCAGGTTCGACCCCGGGTAGATCGTGTAACCGATGGCGACGCAGCCGAGCCGGAGCGCGTCGTCGACGCTGCCGGTGAGCGCCGGACACGGCTCGCCCGTCGACAGGCTGTCCGAGTTGTTGAGCTTCAGGATGAGCGGGATCTCCCCCGCGAACTCCGCCGCCCCGGCTTCGAGGAAGCCGAGCGGCGCCGCGTACGCGTTGCAGCCCGCCGCGAGCGCGAGCTCGAAGTGAGAGCGCGGATCGTACCCGGCCGGGTTGGGGGCAAAGGACCGTGCCGGCCCATGCTCGAAGCCCTGATCCACCGGAAGGATGACCAGGCGACCGGTACCGCCGAGACGGCCGTGGTTCAGCAGGCGCGCGAGGTTGGTTCGCGTGCCGGGACTGTCGCTCGCATAGCAAGCGAGAATCTCGCGGACTCGCTCGTTCATGTTCGACCTTCCTCCTCTTGCCTGTCGGTCACCCCCGGCCGCAGCGACCCTGCCCGCAGCCGGGCTTGCCGCATCCCCCACCTTCCCCGCGCACGCCGTAACCGAAGTCAGTGAGCTTCGACTCCTCGACCCAGCGGACCTCCTCGGGATCCATCTCCGCGTCGCAGTGGAGGCAGAGCCGATGCGTCGCTCCCTGATCATCGAGATGGACGTGCAGCAGCACGTCGCGGCGGCAGCGGGCGCAGTGGCTCACCGGGAAGCCGGCGTCGGCGGCGGGACCGGTCACGCCCGCTCCTCGTGCACGATGCCGATGGCGGCGAGCTCGCGCAGCATGTGGGCGCGGTGCGTCGCGGGCCAGTACACCCGCCCGCAGCGCCCGCAGGCGAGAAAGCGGGGCGCGGTGTCCCAGACGTAGGGCGGCACGCGGTCGCGCACCTGGTCGCGCGGCACCTCGTCGAGCGGCCGATTGCAGTCGAGGCAACGCGTCAGCAGCGGCGCGCCGCCGAGCGGCACGGCGGCGGCCACCTGCCGGAGCTGCTCCCGGAAGTGGTCGCTCTCGACGAAGAGATGGCGCGGCAGGTGAGGATCGCGCAGCAGGCGCGTGTCGCGCGTCAGAAGAAGGCGCTCCTCGCGGCGCGCCGAGTCGACCAGCGTCCGGTCGCGCAGGTGCCGCCCGTACGCGACGTCGTGGCCGAGGATGCGCAGCCAGCGGGCGAGCCGGCCGAGCATCCAGTCGACGGCAAAACGCTGCACCTCGCCGGGCGCCCCCACGAGCTCGGCCATCGCCGGCTCAGTCTAGCGCCGTTCCTTGCCGCAGGCGAGCGGCGTCGCGCACCCGAGCGAGCGCATCTCCGTCCTGCCCCGCCCGCACGAGCGTGCGGAGCGCGGGGCCGAGGTCCGCGTCGCGCTCGGCCAGACGGTCGAACGTGTCGAGGTCGGTGCCGTAGACCAGCTCGCCGAGGAGGCGGGCGTTGTTCGGCGGCACCAGCTCCTCGCGCCTCCCGAGCCTGCGCCGCACGAGGGTGTCGGCGGCGGTGGCGGCGATCCAGCTCCGGAGACGCTCGCGCCGTGCGGGCGGCAGCCGGGCGGCGTAGAGCCGGCGGAGCCGCGTCGCCACGCGCCCGAAGAGGGTGGCGCGCGCGCGGGTCATGGCCCACCGCCGGCGCGCCTCGACACACGGGCCCGGCGCGGTGCCCGGCCCCGAGCAGAAGAAGGCGATGGCGCCCCGCTCGCCCGCGAAGGTCGCTGCCGACTCGTTGAACGTCGCATCGCCGGGCACGTAGATCGTCGAGTGGAAGAGCTCGTGGATGACCGTGTCGGCGAGCGCCACCGGTGGCGCCTGAGCGACGGTCGAGAGGAGCGGGTCGGCGAACCAGCCGAGCGTGCTGAAGGCGACGGCCGGACGCACCTCGACGTCGAGACCACGCCCCGACAGGCGCTCGCCCGCCGCCTCGGCCTGGCCGCGCTCGAAGAAGCCCTGGTACGGCACCCGCCCGACGATCGGGTACCACCAGGTGTACGCCGCGAGCCGGTCGCGGTGGGCGGCCGACAGCACGTACGCGGTGGTGTCCCCGTCGAGCTGGGCGAAGGTCGAGTAGTTGGCGCCGACGCGGAGACCGAGCGGGCCGGCGGCAAACTCGCGCACCGCGCGCACGAGCTCGAGCCGCTCCCGCAGCGTCGGGTCGAGGTCCGGACGGGCGAGGAGGTCGGTGATCGGACGGCGGCGCAGCAGGATGCGCGCCTCGGACCACCCCGCGCGGACGACGTATCCCGCCCCGCCCCCGCCGCACGCCGCGAGCAGGGCGAGGGCCCAGATGAGGGTATAGACGAGCAGGCGGCGCTTCACGGCCGCGCCGCGGCCCGCTCGGCGGGCAGCGCCTGGCCGCCGTACTGCACGCGGTAGAGCCGCGCGTAGATGCCGCCGCGCGCCAGCAGCGCCGCGTGCGTCCCCTCCTCGCGCAGCTCGCCCTTGTGCATGACGAGGATGCGGTCGGCGGTCTCGATCGTGGAGAGCCGGTGCGCGATCACCAGCGCCGTGCGACCCGCGAGCAGCTTCGCGAGTGCATCCTGGACGAGCCATTCGGTCGCGGGGTCGACGCTCGAGGTGGCCTCGTCGAGGACCAGCACCGTCGGGTCGTGCGCCAGCGCACGCGCGAAGGCGAGCAGCTGGCGCTGGCCGCCGGAGAGGTTGCTCCCCCGCTCGCGGAGCAGCGCCTCGTAGCCCCCGAGGCGGCGGATGAAGCCGTCGGCGTTCACGTGTGCGGCGGCCGCCTCGACCGCCGGGCGCGAGATGTCGGGGCGCCCGAGGGTGATGTTGGTCACGACCGGGCCGCTGAACAGGAACACGTCCTGCAGCACGACCGCGATCCGTCGCCGGAGCGCCCGTGGGTCCCAGTCGCGCACGTCGATGCCGTCGACCAGGATACGCCCCCGCGCGACGTCGTACAGCCGGTCGAGGAGCTTGATCAGCGTCGTCTTGCCCGAGCCCGTGGCCCCGACGATGGCCACGTGGTCGCCCGCCTCGACCCGGAACGACACGTCGCGCAGCACCCAGTCCTCGTCGCGGTAGGCGAACCACACGTGATCGAACTCGATCGCGCCCCGCACCCGGGCCGGCACGCGCGGCTGCTCCGGCACCGGCTCCACCTCGAGGTCGAAGAGCGAGAAGATGCGCTCGGCCGCGGTCATCGACGACTGCATGACGGCGTACTTGGCGCTGAAATCCCGGATCGGGACGAAGAACTGCTGGATGTACTGGATGAACGCGACCAGCGTGCCGATCTCCATCAGGCCGACGCGGGTGAGCCGGCCCCCTTCCCACAGCAGCATCGCGATCGACAGGGTGCTCATCGCCTCGACGAAGGAGAAGAGCGCGGCCTCGAGCTTGTTGGACAGGTGGTAGGCGTCGCGGTGGTCCGCGTTGAGGCGCTCGAACTCCGCGAAGGCGCGCACCTCGCGGTTGGCGAGCGCGATCGCCGCCATGCCCGAGATGGCCTCCTGGAGGTAGCCGTTGATGCGTGCGATGCGCTCGCGGATCATGCGATACGTGCGCCGCGCCTGGCGCCGGAAGAAGTCGACCGCCAGCACGATGA